>NZ_JBNCLE010000013.1:0-232957 GCF_049844495.1 Micromonospora sp. DT48 | reverse complement strand
CAACGTCACCATCACCAACCTCGGTGACCCGGTGAACGAGTGGACGTTGACCTGGGCGTTCGGCGCCGGGCAGACCATCACCCAGGCGTGGAACACCACGGTGAGCCAGGCCGGCGCGACCGTCTCCGCACGAAACGTCAGCTACAACGGCAGCATCCCCACCAACGGCACGACCTCGTTCGGCTTCAACGGCTCGTGGTCCGGCAGCAACCCGATCCCCACCAGCTTCGCCCTCAACGCGGTGGCCTGCACCGGCAGCACCACACCCACCACCCCACCACCCAGCACACCCCCACCCAGCACCCCGCCGCCGACCACCCCGCCGCCGACCGGCCCGGCGGACATCACGGTCAACACCGCCACCAGGTACCAGACGGTCGACGGGTTCGGCGCGGCCACCCCGATCTGGGGCAACGGCACCTGGTCGACGGCCGAGACGCAGACCCTGGTCGGGCTCGGCGCCAACCAGCTCGGTCTGTCCATCGTGCGTACCGGCATCTCACCGGTCTCCAGTGAGTGGTCGACCCAGGTCAACGCCCTGCGTACGGCGAAGTCCGCCGGATCCGACGTGAAGATCCTCGCCTCGCCGTGGACCGCCCCGGCGGAGTGGAAGACCAACAACAGCCGGATCAACGGCGGCAAGCTGCGCACCGACCGCTACGGCGACTACGCGAACCATCTCAACAGCTACGTCCAGTACATGCGCAACCAGGGCGTGACCATCGACGTCACCTCGGTGCAGAACGAACCGGACTGGCACCCGGACTACGACTCGATGGACTGGAGCGGCACCGAGCTGCGCAACTTCGTCCGCGACCACGGCAGCCGGGTGCAGAACACCAAGCTGATGGTCGCCGAGGCGGTGAACCTCAACTACAACTACACCGACCCGACCCTGAACGACTCGGCCGCCCGCAACAACATCGGCTACATCGGCGGCCACCTGTACGGCACCGAGCAGTCGGGCCGGCTGCGCTCCTATCCCCTGGCCGACCAGCACAACAAGCCGGTGTGGATGACCGAGTGGAACCTGCACGCCGCCGACGGCAACGGCTCCAACATCTGGGGCAACCCCGCTAACCAGGCGGTGTGGAACGAGACGCTGGACGACATCATGCGTACGGTGCACCGCTCGATGGAGGCCAACTGGACCGCCTACATCTGGTGGTACGGCAAGCGCTACTACTCCTTCATCGGCGACGGCGAGGCGGCCTTCGGCACCACCGCCGGCGCTCCGCTCAAGCGCGGTTACGCCTTCTCGCAGTACGCCAAATACGTCCGCCCCGGCTACCAGCGGGTCGCCCTCACCAAGAGCAGCAAGGCGTCACCGCTGGAGGTGACCGCCTACATCGGTGGCGGCAAGACCACGCTGGTCATCCTGAACCGCTCGACCAGCGCGGTGAACAACGCGGTGATCCAGGTGCCGCAGAACATCACCCGCGCCGAGCACTACCTCACCTCGCTGAACGCGAGCGCGGCCGGTCAGCCGGTCAGCGTGAACGGTGGGCAGGTCTCCGTCAACATCGCGGCACGCAGCATCTCCACGGTCGTACTCACCTCCTGACGGCGCGGCGCCGGGGTGTGCGGACGTGGACACCGCGCACCCCGGCGACCACGGCGGTCGACCTCACGACCTGAGCAGCCCCCGAGCGGCCATGTACGCCCGCAGCGTCTGCGCGTCCTCGGCGGACATCAACCGCCGTGGGATCACCGTCGCCGGCATCCGACCCACGTAGACGACCCAGAACTCGGGGGTGGCGCGCACCTCGGTCACCCCGTCCCAGGCGATGCCACCGGACTCCGAGCCGCTGCGCATCATGATGGTGTCCTCGGTGATGTCGTAGCCGCCCTCGACGGCATAGCCACTGGAACGACGCCGCGCACGCAGCCGCAACCACGGCCAGTACAGCATCGCCAGCAGCCCGCCCACGACCATCGCCAGCCACAGCGGCCGGGTCTGGTCACCCCACCCGGCCCCCTGCGCCACGGCCAGCCCGATCGCACCGGCCGCCACCAGCGACGCGCCGATGTAGCCGTACCGGCGCAACTGCGCGCTGCTGAGCGCGGCGGCCACCCGGCCCGGATAGGCGGGATCGGCTGGGACGTCGAAACGGATGTGCACGCCGCAACGATAGTGCCTCCACCGGACCCGGCAGCGGGTCACTGGTAGCTGAGGGTCTCCCGGACGGTCAGCCGGGCGGCGCGGCGTGCCGCCACCAGCGTCGCCGCAGCCGCCGCCGCGACCGAGAGCAGCAGCCAGGCGACGAGACCGCCGGGTGCCAGGCGCAGCGGCAGCGGCAGCCCGAAGGAGATCGTGCCGAGCAGTTCGCCGACCAGCACGGACAGCGGCACGCCGAGGACGATGGCCACCAGCGAGCCGAGCAGACCGGTCAGCGTCCCCTCCAGTACGACCATCCGGCGGATAATCGCGGGACGGGCACCGATGGCCTGCATGACGCCGTACTCGCGGGTGCGTTGGGTGACCGTGATGCTCATCGTGGCGGCCAGCCCGAGGACGCCGACAGCCGCCATCAGCGTGGCCAGCGCGAGCAGGGTGCCGATGAAGATGGCCACGTGTTCGTCGATCGCCGTACGGAGATCCTCGGTGAGCATCGACTCGCCGACCAGCACACCCATCGAGTTCAGTGCCGCCTCCAACTCACCGGCCACGACCCCGGGGTCGCCGTCGGTGATGATGTGGAGCATGTTCGCGGTCCCCGGCTCCACGAACCGGGAGACACTCTGCGGGCTCGCGTACGCGGTGGCCGGTCCGCCCGCCTCGGCGATGGTGCCGACGAGCCGCCAACGCCCCACCACCCCGTCGACGGCCAGATGGACGTCGTCACCGACGCGCGGATCACCGAGCCGTGACACGGCGCTCTGGTTCAGCACGACACCGTCGGTGTCCCCGGCCTGTAGCCAACGACCGGCGGTGACCTCGAAGTCGACCATGCGGGTGGGCACGGGCAGCGCGGCGAGCAGGAACCGGCCGTGCCCGTCGTCGGGGTAGGTGCGCTGCACCTCGATGCGCCCGTCGGCGGTCGCGGGCGTGGCCACCAACGAGACGAACGGTTCCGCCGCGACCACCCCGTCGACGGCGGTGGCCGCCCCGGTGATGGTGTCGACCGGTGCCGACGAGGCCAGTCGCAGCTGTGCGTCGTAGGCGCGGCGGGCCATGCCGTCGTCGACCCAGCTGCGCCACGCGGCGGAGCTGTTGAGCCCACTGGTGAACATGGCACCGCCGGCCGCGAGCAGAGCCAGGGTCAGCGCCAGCCGACCCCGGCGGCGCATCAGGTTGCGCAGGGCGAGGGTGCTGAGTCGGCCACCCCGCAGCCGGGTCAGCCACCGGTCGGTGCGCCGACCGCCCACCTCGGTTCCGGCGCCGTGGTCGTCGAGCGCGGCCCGTACCGTGATCCGGGCCGCCCGCACCAGCGGCACGAGCGCGACCAGCAGCGGAATCGCGAGCCCGGCGGCGAGATAGCTCGCCGGCACCCACCACGGCAGCGCCCGGCTGCCGATCTCGACGTTGAGCATCTCGGCGACCAGCCCGGACAGCCCGTACCCGGCCAGCAGCGCCGGACCGACGGCCAGCACGGTGGCGGACGCGGCGATCACGGCGACCGCCCCCAGGTGAACCCGCAGCAATTGGCCGGTGGTGGCGCCGACGGTCTTCATGATGCCGATCTGGCGGGTCTGTGCCGCCAGCATCCCGCCGAGCGTCGCCGCCACCAGAACCCCGGCCAGGACCAGGGCCGCCACGGCGAACGCCAGGAACATACCCGTGATCGTTTCGGACTGGCTGTGATGCGGATGCTGGTACGGCGGCGCCTGGATCAGGTGCACCTGGCGGCCCTGGGCGGTCAACCAGGCCGCGACGGCGGTCGCGGTCGCCTCCACACTCGCCTCGTCCCGCTCGGACGTGACGATGCGCAGCTCGTCGGCTGACGCGGTGAAGCCGAGACGAGCCAGCCCGGCCGGGGTGAGATAGCCGTAGCCGGTGCTCTCCTGCCCGGCCGGGGCCAACGCGGCGTCGTAGACGGTGCCGGACACCCGTACCTCGGTGGTCGCCCCGGACGGCCCGGCGACCGCCAGGCGGTCACCGGCCACCGCGTCCAGGACCGGCCCCGCAGTGCGTTCGATGAGCAGCTCACCGTCGGCGGGCGGCCAGGCGCCGGATTCCAGCCGCAGCTTCGCCACCCGCATCGGGTCATCCGGCGCGATGACGAACAGCAGCATGCGACGCCACTGGTCACCGACCCGGACCCGGGTCAGCACGGTCTGCCGGGCCGCGGCGTCCGTCACGCCGGGTCGGGTGCGGACCTGGGCGAGCAGGGCGGCGTCGACGCCGCCCTGCACCTCCAGGGTCGCGCTCGCCGGGTTGGTGCCGGCATAGACCGCCGCAGCCTCGCGGACGATCACGGTACGGGCGATGAGCAGCGCGCCGACACCGGACATGGCCACCGCGATCGCCAGGATCATGAGCGCGACCCGGCCCCGGGCGGCGACCAGGTCCCGCCACATCTTCACGGTCCGGGGCCGCATCACCGTGAGACCGCCACGTCCTCCGCCACCCGTCCGTCGACCAACGTGACCTGGCGGTCGACGTACCCGGACAGGTCCCGCTCGTGGGTGACCATCACCACCGCCTTGCCGGCGTGGGCCAACTCCCGGAACAGCGTCAGGATCGCCCCGGCGGTGGCGCTGTCGAGGTTGCCGGTGGGTTCGTCCGCCAGGATGACCGGCGGGTCGTTGGCCAGTGCCCGGGCGATCGCGGCCCGCTGCTGCTGCCCGCCGGACAGCCCGGCGGGCACCTTGTCCGCGTGTTCGGCGATGCCGACGCGGTCCAACAGCTCCAACGCGAGCGGCCGACGGCGACGTGCGGGCACCGTGCCGCAGAAGTCCATCGGCAGCATCACGTTCTCGGCGACGGTCAGCGTCGGCAACAACTGGAAGAACTGGAACACCAGCCCGACCGCGCGGCCCCGCCAGGCCGCCAGCCGGGTCTCGGGTACCTCGTGCACGGCGGTCCCGGCCACCCAGATCTCCCCGGCGGTCGGTCGGTCGATCCCGGCGAGCAGGTTCAGCAGGGTCGTCTTACCGCTGCCCGACCGGCCCACCACGGCCGTGAACTCGCCGGCGTCCACCGCGACGTCCACCCCGCTGAGCGCGGGAAACTCACCACCCGGAACGGGGTACGCCTTCGCCACGCCGCGCACCTGGACCACCGGCCCGTCCGCGAGCGCATCCGTGCTCGAACCGTCTCGGTGACGCGTCAAGGTCGATGCCCACCCTTCTCACGCCAGCAGCCGGGAGCGGAAACGCTCGGACGACGGACCGGACCGCAGACCCGTCGCCCGCCACTCTGCCGGACGTTACGGCGCGACGCCGCTTCCTGACAGAACCGCGAAAGGTTCCGGCGCCGCGCTGCTCACCGAGGCGGGTGACGGTTCCTCCTGCCTGCCGACGGCTGATCTGGTGGTAGCCGGACCAACGCACCGGCCGAGATCGCCAACGCCCCCGCAACCATCCAGAACACCCCGACGACGCCGGTGGAGACGATCCCGACCCCGACGGGTAGGGCGGTCTGTGCCAGGCGGTTGGCGGTGAGCCGAAGTCCCATCGCCGCCCCCTGGGTGCCTGGCCGGGCCGCCTCTGCCACCCACGCCATGGTCAACGGTTGCGCGGCCCCCAGGCCGACCCCGAGCAGCATCATGCTCACCACCGCGCCGAGAAGCCCGACCACCGGCAACAGGACGAGTCCGACGACGGCCAGGCCGACGGAGAGGATGATGGCGGTGCGACGGCCCACGCGACGCACCACCCGGTCTACGGCCAGTCGGACCAGCAAGGTGAGGACGGCACGGACCGCGAGCAGCCAGCCCACCGTGCTCACCGACACCCCCCGCTCCTCGGCCCAGGCGGGTAGGAACGTGTAGAGCAGGTCCAAGGCCGCCAGCACCAACCCGCCCGACACCAGCGTCGGCGTCATGCCCCGAACGCCGAGCATGCCCTTCGCCACCTGGCTGGTGGAGTGCGGCAGGTCCGCTCGCTGCCGAGGTCGGGGCACGGTCCGGAGCAGCGGCCGTAGGCAGACGACCGACGACGCGCAGAGCGCCGTACCGATCGCGATCCCCACCGAGGCCGCCGACCAGTCACCGCCACCGGCGGCGTCCGCGCCGAAGCCGGCCGCCACCGGCCCGACGATCTGACCGACGGCGCCGGCGGAGGTGAGTAGGCCGAAGCCCCGGTCGAGGTTTCCGGCTCGGGCTACCGCGACCGCGGACTGTTGGCCGACGATGCAGATCAGATGCCCGAGCCCCAGCAGCACGCTGGCCCCCAGCAGCACCGGGAGACTACGTGCGGTGGCGGCGAGCGTACCGGCGACGGTGAAGACGACAGTCCCACTGACGATCACCCGCGCCGGGCCGAACTGATCGGCCCGGCGACCGACGGGATAGGCGAGCAGCAACGGAAGGACGGAGAAGCTCGCCGCGAGCAGTCCGATGACGGTGTTGTCGCCGCCCAACTCGATCGCGCGGTAGCTCGCCATCGGACGGACCGCCGTGTAGCCGGCCAGCACCAGACCGGCCTGCACGAGCAGCGCCCATTCGCCGCGCTGGCGGGTCACCCCTTGTAGCTGACGACCCGGCCCCAGAGACCCTTCGTACCCCAGATCCCAGAGCGAAGACACTCAAGTTGGTAGATCTGGCTGTGGTCGATGAAGAGGTTGACCTCAGGTCCGTAGTTCTTCACGTACCACTCGAACACCGGCGGATCGGCTGCCTCGAACATCACCGATTCCAGACCGAACTCGCTGATGAACAACGCCGGCACATCGGTACGCCAGCTACGCACCTGCTCGGTGACGCCCTCGGACTCCAGCATCACCAGGTTCGCTCCGGCGTCGAAGGCCCGGCGGGCACGCTGGACCGCGTACTTCGGGTCGCCGATGCCCTCGGCCGCGAGCTCGTCCACGGAGGACGTGCCTCCGGCGCCGAACTGGATACCGACCTCGGCCTTCACCTTCAACCCGGCCTTACGCCCGCGTTCGATCAACCGCAGGTAGTCGGAGGCTGCGATGGCGAGCATGCCGACGGAGATCTCGACGATGTCGAACTCGTAGTGCGCGATGGTCTGGAAGTACTGCTCGACCGCGTCCGGACCACGGGTCAGGACGAACTCGATGAGGCCGCCGGTGGACACCTCGACATTGTGGTCGTGGCACACGTCGATGAACTTCTTGATGGTGGCCTCGGACATCAACGGCATCGAAGCGCCCGGGAACTTGAAGGAGTCGATGTGCGGGCCCACCGACTCCAGCAGGTCCCGCAGGTGGTCAGGGCCGTAGGAGGTGTAGTACGGACCGCGGACCTCGGTCAGTCCGACCGCCCGGGGCTTGCCGGGCCGGTCGTTGAGTCGCAGAAACGGAAAGGCACGTTCGGCAGAGCTGGTCATGGTCACTCCTCGTCAGCTTGATTCGAAGTCGATCTCTTCGGACTGGTGGCGGTGGTTCACGGTCACCCGGTCCACCTCGTCCCAGACGTCGTCGGGCAACGTGAGGTCCAGCGCGTCGGTCACGGTGTCGAGCTGGCTGACGCGACTCACCCCGACGATCGGGGCGGTGACGTCGGGTTGACGTATCCCCCAGGCGGTGGCGAGCACCGCCAGGGTGGTGCCGGCCCGCCGCGCGATGGAGCCGAGCGCGTCGACGGTGTCGAACGTCTCGTCGGTCCAGTAGCGCCTGGTGTAGCGCTGGCCCGCCGCCCCCACCGCGAACCGGCTCTCCGGAGGCGGCCCCTGGCGACGGTCGTACTTGCCGGTCAGGACACCACCGGCGAGCAGGTTGAAGGCGAGCACCGCCACGTTCTGCTCGCGGCACAGCCGCAGCGCCTCGATCTCGGCGCCCCGTCGTACCAGGCTGTACCGCAGCTGGACGGTGTGCAGCTTCGGCAGGCCCCGCAACTCGCCGAGCACGAGTGCCTGCGCGAGCTGATAGGCCAGGAAGTTGCAGCAGCCGACATAGCGGACCTTGCCGGAGCGTACGAGTGTGTCGAGCGCGGAGAGTGTCTCCTCCAGCGGTGTCGACCTGTCGAACCTGTGTAGTTGCAGCAGGTCGATGTGGTCAGTGCCGAGCCGGGCCAGCGATCCGTCGACGGCCGACAGCAGGTGCTTGCGGGACAGGCCCAGCTGCCACGGGCTCGGGCCGGTCCGGTTGTAGACCTTCGTCGCCAGGAACACCCGGTCCCGTCGGCCCGCCAGCCACCGGCCGAGCAGCGTCTCGGTCACACCCACCGACTCGGCACCGCTGCCCAGCGGGTAGCTCGTCGCGGTGTCCAGCCAGGTCAGTCCCCGCTCGAAGGCCCGGTCCAGGATCTCGCGGGAGGTCTCCTCGGAACACTGCAACCCGAAGGTCGCGGTACCCAGCACGACCCGAGGCACCCGTACTCCGGTGTCGCCGAGCAGGACACTGCCGGGCGAGGTCATCCCCGGTCCCGGCTGTGACGTGCCGCGGACTTGCCCGCCCGATAGCCGAACACCGCACCCGACATCAGGCCGCTGCCGCCGGGGTAGTTGTCGTAGAACAGCCCGCCCACGACCTCGCCGGCCGCATGCAGACCAGGGATGATTTGATCACCCTGATCGAGTACGCGGGCGTCCGCGTCGACGCGGACTCCCCCGTAGGTGAAGGTGATCGCGCAGCCGACCGGGTACGCGATGAAGGGCGGCTGGTCGATCGGTTGCGCCCAGTTGCTCTTCGGCGGCTCGATGCCGGTGGCGGCGAGCCCGTCGAGGATCGTCGGGTTGAACGGCCGGTCGCCCACCGCGGCGTTGTACGCCGCCACCGTCCGTTCGAGCCGGTCCGCGTTGAGGTCGAGCAGTTCGGCGAGCTCCCGGATGGTGGCGGCCTCGACCCGGCTGGCCCCGTCGTGCCCGTAGTCGGTCCGAAGCAGGCCCGCGCCACGCTGGTCGAAGATCTGGTACGCCAGGCCGCCGGTCTGCCGCAGGATCGCCGCTCCCATCTTCGCGTAGGTGTAGTTGCGGAAGTCCGCACCCTCGTCGACGAACCGGCTGCCCTCCACGTTGACCGTGATGCCGAACGGATACGAGTGGCGTTGCAGCTTGTTGGTCAGCACCCGGTTGCCGTACTGACCGGCGTTGATGTCCCAGGCCACCGCGTGTGCACCGGACCAGTTGCCGTACGCCTGGGCGCCGATGTCGAGCGCGCTCATCAGCGCCTCCCCGGTGTTGTACCGGCTGCCCCGCACCTTGGCGGTGTCCCAACCGGGGCCGAGGTAGGTGGCGCGCAGCCGGGCGTCGGCCTCGAAGCCACCGGCGGCGAGCACCACGGCACGGGCACGGATCTGCCGCTCGCCCTGCGGGGTCCGGCACACCACACCCTCGACCGCACCACCGGGGCCGATCAGGAATCCGGTCATCTGGTGCTCGGTTCGCACGTCGATGCCGGTGCTCTTGGCGGCGTTGAGGTGCTGCTCGATCAGTCCGATTCCCCCGCCGACGGTCGCGATGGTGCCACCGCCCCAGAACTTCTTCCGCCCGTCGACCTCGAAGACCTGGTTGTCGGACTGGAGCTTGAACCGGATTCCGTGCCGACGCAGCCATTGCAGGGTGCTGAAGGAGTTCTCCACCAGGATGCGCATCAGCGTGGGATCGGTGCGGCCCCGGGTCAGGCGCAACATGTCCGCGGCGAAGCTCTCCGCCGGGTACGGGTCCAGGTCGTAGGAGGCGGCCTCCCGTTCGTCGAGTTCGTCGAGCAGGGGACGCAGGTCGTCGAGTCCTCCGTAGGTGGCGCGGAACGAGCCGAGCGTGAAGTACGAGTTGCCACCGAGTTCGGCGGCCGGGGCCTTCTCCAACACGCCGACCCGGGCCACCTCCTCCCGTGCGGCGTGCGCCGCCGAGAAGGCGGCGTTGCCCGCCCCGACGACGAGGACGTCGTACTCGAAGTCGTTCATGTCTCTCCTTTTGTCTCGCCATGCCCGCGGCGATCTGCCGCCCGTGGGCGATGTGTTCAGGGGCGGAGGATGCGCACGTCGGCCTCGTCGACGGTGATGTCGACGGAGGCGCCTTCCGGCAACTCGGTGCGGGTGTTGCTCCACACCCGCAGCAGGTGCGCGCCGCACTGGACGTGGTATTCGGTGTGTGGACCGAAGAACAGGGCCGCGTTGACGGTCCCGCCGAAGCCGGCGGAGGAGGCCGTGCCGTTGGCGGGCGGGCCGGTGCGCGGCACGGCCCGGACACGCTCGGGTCGGAACAGAGCGATCACCCGATCCCCCACGGCGATCTGCGGCGATCCGACGCTTCCGTGGATCGGCCCGATGTCCGTCTCGACGGTCGCCTGCCCGGACGCGTCGATCGCCACGACGGTGCCGGGTAGCTCGTTGCTCGTGCCGACGAAGTTCGCGACGTAGCGGGAGTTGGCCTCGTGGTAGATGTCGCGGGGCGAGCCGAGCTGGACGAACCGCCCCTCGCCCATCACCGCGATGCGGTGTGCCAGTCCCATGGCCTCGTGCTGGTCGTGCGTCACGTACACGGCGGCGAAGCCCAACTCCCGCTGCATGGACACCAGCTCGGCCCGCAGTTGCTCGCGAACCTTTGCGTCCACATTCGACAGTGGCTCGTCGAACAGCACCAGGTCGGTGCCGGCCACCAGCGCCCGGGCGAGGGCGACCCGTTGTTGCTGGCCGCCACTCATCTGTCCGGGGTACTGACGCCCGAGGTCACCGATGTGCACGAGATCGAGACTCGCCTGCACCCGGCTGGCGATCTCCGCCCGCGACAGCTTCTCCGCCCGGTTCTCCAACGGGTAGGCGACGTTCTGGTTCACCGTCATGTGCGGCCACAGCGCGTACGACTGGAAGATCATGCTGATGCGGCGCTTCTCCGGCGGGACCAGCAGCCGGCGGGCGTGGTCGAACACCGGAACGCCGTCGATCTCGACGCTGCCGGCGTCCGGTGTCTCCAGGCCGGCGATCATCCTCAGTAGCGTGGTCTTGCCGCAGCCACTAGGGCCGAGCAGCACCAGGAACTCGCCTCGGGCGACGTCGAAGGAGACGTCGTCGACCGCGTTGGTGTCGGTGCCGTCCGCGCGACGGAACCGCTTGCGCACGTCCCGTACCCGCACGATCGGGCCTGCGGTGGGCGGATCGGCCGTGGCGGCCGTCGGCGTCCCGACGTATGCCGGTGCAACCATGCTCGTATCACCTCCGGGTTGTTGCGTGGTCATCGGGCTCTCCGGGGCCGGCGGCTGTTTCCCTGCCAACGGCCCTGCCAGCGGGAGTAGACGAGCGAGAGTCCGACGACGAGCGCGGTTATGGCGGTCAGGACGACGGACAGTGAGGCGAGTTCCGCGTAGGACCCGTTCTCGTAGATCTGCAGGATGCGGAAACCGACCACCATGTTGGAGGTGCCGGCGAGCACCGCGGTCGCGGTGAGGTCACCGACCATCCGGGCGAAGAGGAAGGCCCAACCGGCGACCAGTCCGGGCACCATGAGGGGTAGGTACACCCGGCGGAACGTCTTGCCACCGCCGGCACCGTTGATCTGTGAGGCTTCCGCCAGGTCGCTGCCCACCTGGCTGGCTGCGGAGTCCGCAGCCACCGAACCCTGCGGCAGATAGATGCTGATGTACGCCAGCAGCAGGATCACCGTGGTGCCGCCGAGGTAGAACGGCGGACCACCGAAGGCGAGGATGAAGCCGACCGCGATCACCAGGTGGGAGAAGACCGAGGGCAGCTTGATCGCCCCGTCGAGGACCCGCACCGCCCGGTTGCGGGAGCGCACGACCAGCAGGGCGATCAGCGCTGCGGCGATCATGCCGATGGTGGCCCCGGTGACGCCGATCCACAGGCTGTTCTGCACCGCGGTCAGCGTCTGGGTGCTCTCGAAGACCGATTCCCGCAGCGAGTCCAGACTCAGTCCGGCCCACTTGATCTTCGGCGTCCAGTAGCCGTTGAACGACACCAGCAGCAGCCCCACCGCCGGCAGCACCACCGCGAGGAAGCCGTAGCCGAGGATGACCAGCCGGGCCGGCCACTTCCAGCGACCCAACTCCTGCCGGGTGAAGCGCTGCCCCTTACCCCCCATGGTGGCGTGCCGGCCGCTGCGCAACAGCCGCGACTGGAAGTACCACATGACACCGACGAAGACCAGCACGATGAAGCTCAGGCCGACGGCGGTCGCCGTCTCCGGCGGGTAGGTGAAGGAGAGCAGGTCGACGATCCGGACGGAGAGCACGTCGATGCCGGCGCCCGAGCCGATGATGACCGGGACCGAGTAGAGCGAGAAACCCTGCCAGCCCATCAGCAGGATCGCCCCGCCGATGCTCGGCCGGATGGCGGGGAACGTGATCCGTCGCAACGTCGTCCACCGGCTCGCGCCGCTGATCCTCGACTGCTCGTCCAGGCTCGCGTCGGCGCTGCGCAGACCCCCGGTGACCAGCATGAAGACGTACGGCACCTGGTACAGCGTGTAAACGAAGATCAGCCCGGGCCAGGAGAAGATGTTGAACGGACCGTCGGCCAACTCGATGCCGACACCGCCGACCACCCACCTGATGAAGGCGTTGAGCAGTCCCGCGTTCGACGACAGCAGCAGCACCCAACCGACCGCGCCGGCGATCGGAGGCAACAGGAACGGAATCAACGGCATCGAGTCGGTGATCCCGGCCAGGCGGGCGTCGGTGCGTTCGTTGAGCCAGGCGAGGCCCGACCCGACGATGAGGGCGAGCACGCCACTGACGACGACCGCGATCAACGTGTTGAGCACCAGGGTGCCGAGGTCCGGGACAGCGAACACGTCCCTGATCGGTCCCAGGGTGGGGCTGCCGTCGACGACGAACAGGCCGAGGGCCACTCGCAGGATCGGGTAGGTCGCCAGCAGGGCGAAGGCCGTCGCCACCACCGTCGCTATCGCGGCGAAGGGGGTGATCCGGCGCCGGACCTCCCGAGCCGGCGCGGGCGTTGCGGCCTCCGGCTCGGGAGGAGCGATCGTCACCATCGCGGCACACCCATCAGCTCAGCCCGAGACGGGCGAGTACCGATGCCTGCTGTGTCCCGGCCCCGGCCAGGTCCGGTGAGACGTACTGACCCGGGAGCTTCCCGGTGTCGTACGGGGAGACGGCTCCGGCGGCGTCGGCCAGGGTCACACTGCCCTCCTTGGAGAGCGCGTACTGCACCAGCAGACGGGCGGCGTTCGGATTCCGGCCGTTGGCCGCGACACCCGGGACGACCTCCGCCCCGCTGGTCAGCTCCGGGGCCACGAACTCGATGGGCGCGCCCTTCTCCTTCGGGTCGGCGATGTGCGAGCCCAGGCCCATCACACAGAACGCCGCCTCACCGGCGGCCACGGCCGCAGCTGCCGGCACCCCGCTGGCGTACTTCTTCAGGTCCTGGGCGCCGAACCGTTCCAGGAAGTCGGGTCCGCTGGCCTCGGCCACCACCAGCCACTCCCCGATGTACGAGGCGGACGAGGCCGGATCCGGGATGGCGATCTTGCCGCGCCACTTGGGGTCGAGCAGGTCCTCCCAGGTCTTCGGAGCCTCGTTCGCGGGTACCAGGTCGGTGTTGTAGGCGATGCCGGCCGGCTGGATGATCGAAATGGCGGTGCCCTCGTCGGGAAGTACGAACCGGGGGTCCAGCCCACCGGGAAAGTCCGGCAGACCGGCGTCGGCCAACGGCACCAGCCAGCCGTTCGTGATCGCCTCGGTGGTGAAGCCGGTACGGGAGATCAACAGGGCGTCGGCAGCCGGCGCGCCGGCCTGCGCCTCGGCCGAGAATCGCTGGGCCAGCTGTGCACTGGTCAGTCGGACGACCTCGACCTTGATGCCGTACCTGTCGGTGAAGGACTTGGCGAAGGCGGCCGTCGCCTCCTCCTCGACCGAGCTGTAGAGCGTGACGGTGCCTTCCTCCTTGGCGGCACTCTCCAGGTTGTCCGGCGCGGCGACCTCTCGGGGTGCGCCGCCTCCGTCGCCGCAGGCGCTGAGCGTCAGCAGGGTGACCAGCGCGGCGGCAGCCAGGTATCTACGAGGTTGGGTCATCGTGGGCGACCTCTCTGTCGGTGGGGTCAGTCGGGTGTGCTCGGGAACGGTCTTCCGCCAGCGCCACCGCCACGTCGATCAGGAGGTCCTCCTGACCACCCACGTATCGGCGCCGGCCGGCTTCGCGGAGAATCTCGTGGCTGGGCACGCCGTAGCGGTGGGCAGCCCGTTCGGCATGCAGCAGAAAGCTGGAGTAGACGCCGGCATATCCCATGACGATCGACGCCCGGTCCATCACCGGCTCTCGTTCGATGTAGGGCGCGACCGTCTCCTCGGCGGCGTCCAGGACCAGCCCGAGGTCGACTCCGGTGTCGATGCCGAGCCGGTCGAAGACGGCCGTGAGCACCTCGGTCGGCGAGTTGCCGGCACCGGCGCCCAGCGCCCGGGTCGCACCGTCGATCTGCCGCGCACCCGCGCGGACCGCGGCGACCGAGTTGGCTACCCCCATGGCGAGGTTGTTGTGGCCGTGGAATCCGACCTGCGCGTCCGTGCCGAGTTCCGCGTGCAACGCCGCCACCCGCGCGGTGGTGTCGTCGGGCAGCAGTGCGCCCGCGGAGTCGACGACGTAGACGCACTGTGCTCCGGCGTCGGCCATGATCCGGGCCTGGCGAGCCAGCCGCGCCGGCTCGATCATGTGGGACATCATCAGGAAGCCGACCGTCTCGACGCCGAGCGAGCGGGCGAGCCCGAGATGCTGGCTGGCGATGTCGGCCTCCGTGCAGTGGGTGGCGACCCGGATCAGGCCGACACCGTGGTCGACCGCCGCGCGGAGCTGCTCGACGGTGCCCACTCCGGGCAGCAGCAGCGCCGCGATCAGGGCCGGACCGGCCTCGGCGACGGCGACGTCGATCAGGTGCAGCTCCGGGGTCGCGGAGAAGCCGTAGTTGAAGGAGGATCCGGCGAGGCCGTCGCCGTGTGTCACCTCGATCACCGGTACCCGCGCCGCGCGCAACGCCCGGACGGTCGACCGCACGTGGTCGGGTCGGAACTGGTGGCGCATGGCGTGGCTGCCGTCGCGCAACGTGGTGTCGGTGAGGCGAACCTGCGGGCCGGTCACGACGCCACCCCCGCCCGCGCCGCCGCGATCCGCTCCCCCACCGCGGTCGCGGCCGCGGTCATGATGTCGAGGTTGCCGGCGTACGGCGGCAGATGGTCGCCGTTGCCCTCGACCTCCAACAGGACCGTCACCCGGGCCCGGCCCTGCCAGCCGGGGCGGGGGTCGTCGAACTGCGGCGGGGCCGCCAGCCGATAGCCCGGCACGTAGTCGGCCACCCGCTGGACCATTTGGTGGACCGACTCGCTGATCCGGGCCCGGTCGGCATCGGGGTCGACGGCACAGTAGACGGTGTCGCGCATGATCATGGGCGGATCGACCGGGTTGAGGATGATGATCGCCTTGCCGGATTGGGCGCCGCCGATCAACTCCACGCCTCGAGCGGTGGTGGTGGTGAACTCGTCGATGTTGGCCCGGGTTCCCGGACCGGCCGACCGGGACGCGATGGAGGCGACGATCTCCGCGTAGCTGACCGGCGTGACTGCCGAGATCGCCGCGACGATCGGGATGGTGGCCTGGCCCCCACAGGTGATCATGTTGACGTTCGGCGCGGTCAGATGCTGGTCGAGGTTGACTGACGGCACGACGAACGGGCCGACGGCCGCCGGGGTGAGGTCGATCGCCTGGATTCCCGCATCGGCGTAGCGGGAGTGATGGGCCAGGTGCGCAGACGCGGAGGTCGCCTCGAAGACGAGCGCGGGCAGCGGGTCCAGGGTCAACAGCCAGTCGACCCCGCCTGAGGAGGCCGGCACGCCGGTCCGTCGGGCCTGGGCGAGGCCCTCGGAGGCGGGATCGACGCCGACCATGGCCACCAGTTCAAGGTCCGCGGAACGGTGGATCTTGACCATGAGATCGGTGCCGATGTTGCCGGATCCCACGATCGCCACAGGAAGACTCATGAGGGCAGGCTTCCCGGGATCTGGAACGGCTCGTCCAGTGCCGGTCGCATGCGTTCGTCGACCCAGGTCCGTCCGTAGAGGATTTCCAACGGAAGGTCCTCGTCCTGCACGTCGCGCTTCTGCTGCTCCTCCATCCGGAGGCGCTCCTCGGCGGCGTCGGCGACCTGTTCGGCGATCGTGCGTGGGACCACGACCACGCCGTCCTCGTCACCGACGATCACGTCGCCCGGCTGGACGACCACGCCCGCACAGGTGATGGCCACGTTCACCGCGCCCACCGCGTGCTTCACCGCGGAGCGGGGCACGATCCCGACGCAGAAGACGGGAAATCCGATGGCCATGATGCCGGACCGGTCGCGGACGCTGCCGTCGATCACCGCTCCGGCGAAGCCGACACGCTGGGCGAACAGCGACATGTTGCGCCCGAGGACGGTGGCGTCGTAGGTGCCGCCCGTGTCGACCACCAACACGTCGCCCGGCTCGCCGAGTTGCAGCGCCTTGTGCACCATCAGGTTGTCGCCCTCCGGGCAGTGCACCGTGACGGCAGTACCGACGAGCTTGCGATCGATGTCCAACGGCCGCATGCGGTGTGACATCGCTCCGTGACGGCCCATCGCGTCCGACAGCGTGGCTGTGTCGATCTGACCGAGCCGCTCACGCACGCTGAGTGACACCCGTTCAGATACTCGATTGATGCTCTTGAACATTGGCTCCCCTTCGAGTGCGCTCCGTCCACGGCCGCTGGCTGGGACTATGGCGCTTCAAGCCCGGGGTCGTATATGAATACGTATCGGATTGCGAGATGGTCTTCGTAAATTTCTGGTTGCCAAGTCGACAACATCCCCCACAAAAAATCACTCTCCGTAGTCAACCCTCGAAGGCAGGAGAGAGCGCGACATGAGCACAGACCCGTCACTCACCGTATTGAAGGCATTCCGGATCCTCGATTTGTTCCGGACCCATCGGCAGATCGGCGTCAGCCAGTGCGCAGAGCTGCTGGGCATGACGAAAGCAAGCGCACACCGGCTCTTGGTGAGCCTCAACGCCGCTGGTGCCGTCGAACGAACCGACGGCGGACAGTACCGGTTGTCGATCTGGATGTTCGAGATCGGCACTCAGGTGCCACTACTGCGCGCATTGACCGAGCAGGCCCAGGTCCCCATGGAACGCCTCGTCGCCGAGACCGGCCTCCAGGCGCATCTCGCAGTACGTGACGGCACCGAGCTGATCTACCTGCTCAAAATCAGCCATGCCGACGGGCGGGTACGCAGCCGACCGGGCACCCGCAACCCGCTCTACGCGACCGGACTCGGCAAGATCCTCCTGGCCGGTGCGCCGGAATCGGTGGTCGAGCAGGTCATCGCACAGGGACTACGGCCACTGACCAGGTACACCCGTACGTCGCCCGCCCTGCTCCGCGCCGAACTCGCCGACGTACGACGGACCGGCTTCGCGTACGACCGCGAGGAGCGGCAGATCGGCGTCTCGTGCATCGCCACCGGCCTGCACGATCGGGCCGGTCGGGTGATCGCCGCGATCTCGGTCCCCTCCGACTCGGAGCACCGGGCTCTCGAACAGAGCCGACTACAGACCGCGCTCCGCACGGCCGCCCAGGCCATCGAAGCCCGACTCGACCGCCGGGCCTTCAGCGTCCCCTGACGCGAGCCGCCCCCGCTACTCGCGGGGGTTGGTGACCGAACGCCCGCATGGCGAGCGCACCGACGAGCGGGCCGGGGGCGAGCAGCAGGAACGCCCAACGCCAGCCGACCTCGTCGGCCAGGACGGGTACCAGCTGGATGGTGACGACGGTGAGGGCGAAACCGATGGCCGTCTGCGCGGTGAGCGCGGTGCCGACGTACCGCCGGTCGGCGACCTCGCTCAGGGCGGTCGAGAAGACACCGGAATCCGCGATCACCGCGGCGCCCCACACCACGCCCAGCAGCACGACGGCGGCGGGCGGCGCGGTGAAGAACAGGGGTGAGACCAGACAGCAGACGCCACTGACCAGCAGGGCGGTGAACGCGGCCCGGGGGCGTCCGAACCGGTCGGCGGCCCATCCGCCGGCCAGACATCCGGCGACCCCGGCCAGGCCGATGGCCAGGAACGCGAGCAGGCTGACGTTCGCGTCGTCCCGACCTGTCCGGGCCGCCGTACCCGCGATCAGGAAGCTCGGCAGCCAGGTCCACAGCGCGTACAGCTCCCACATGTGCCCGAAGTAGCCCAGGTTCACCAGCCGGGGACCACGCTGGCGGAACATCGCCAGGGCGTACCGGGGGTACGGGCGCGGCGGCGGGCCCGGGGCGAACTGCGGACCTTCGCGTACGAGGGTCACCGACACCACCGCGCCGAGCAGCGCGCTCCCGGCCGCCGTGCCCATCACGCCGCGCCACGGCAGGTCGCCCAACCCGCCGATCAGGTGCGGTAGCGCCGAGCCGAGAGTCAGCGCGCCGATCATGACGCCGAACGCGAGCCCCCGGCGGGCCGGGGGCACCCAGGAGCCGGTCAGCTTCATGCCGACCGGATACACCCCGGCCAGGAAGACCCCGGTGAGGAACCGCAGCGGAATGGCCCCGGCCAGCCCGTCGACGGTGAGGGCGAAGACGCCGGTGCAGGCGGCGGCGAGCGTCGCGCAACCGGCCATCAACAGGTGCGGCCTCGTCCGGTCGGCCAGGTTCAGCAGGGTCGACGTGACGGCACCGGCGACGAACCCGAGTTGGACGGACGCGGTCAGCCACACCGACGCGGTCGCGCTGATCTGCCACGCCTCGCGCAGCGCCGGCACCACGGCCGAGGCCGAGAACCACACCGCCAGGCTGAGCACCTGGACGGCGGCGATCAGGGCTCGCTGTGCCCCAGGTCGTGACATGGTCTGCGCTCCTCGACTGCCACCGTAGATCACCTCGGGTGAGTGGTGGACCGGGGGCCGCGGTGCGTGCCGCCGCACAACCGCCAAGCCGTCCTAGGACGAAGGTGGGGTCACTCCCCCGGGCTTCACCGGTCGTCAGTTTGTCGGCCAGACGTCCGGGTACCAGGTGAGGAAGCGGACGGATCGAGGCCGATGAGATCCGCCGGATCTGGTCCAGGAGGCGAGTCGATGCGGGCGATGGTCTATCGCGGGCCGTACCGAATCCGGGTGCAGGAGAAGGACCGCCCGTCGATCGAACACCCCAACGACGCGATCGTACGGGTGACGCGTGCGGCGATCTGCGGATCCGACCTGCACCTCTACCACGGCATGATGCCCGACACCCGAGTCGGGACGACCTTCGGTCACGAGTTCATCGGCGTCGTCGACGAGGTGGGCCCGTCAGTGCGGAACCTGCGGCCCGACGACCGCGTGATGGTCCCCTTCAACATCTTCTGCGGGTCGTGCTTCTACTGCGCCCGGGGGTTGTACAGCAACTGCCACAACGTCAACCCGAACGCCACGGCGGTGGGCGGGATCTACGGCTACTCGCACACCTGCGGCGGCTACGACGGCGGTCAGGCCGAGTACGTCCGGGTGCCCTTCGCCGACGTCGGTCCGAGCATCATTCCCGAGTGGATGGCGGACGACGACGCCGTCATGCTCACCGACGCCCTCGCCACCGGATACTTCGGGGCGCAGCTCGGCGACATCGTCGAAGGCGACGTCGTGGTGGTCTTCGGCGCGGGGCCGGTGGGACTGTACGCGGCGAAGTCGGCCTGGCTCATGGGAGCCGGTCGGGTCATCGTCATCGACCATCTCGACTACCGGCTGGAGAAGGCCGCCTCGTTCGCCCACGCCGAGACCTACAACTTCGCCGAGTACGACGACATCGTCGTACACCTCAAGAAGATCACCGACCACCTCGGTGCCGACGTGGCCATCGACGCGGTCGGAGCCGAGGCGGACGGCAACCTCCTCCAGCACGTCACCGCCGCGAAGCTCAAGTTGCAGGGCGGGTCACCGGTCGCCCTCAACTGGGCGATCGACTCGGTACGCAAGGGCGGCACCATCTCGGTGATGGGCGCCTACGGGCCGATGTTCAGCGCGGTGAAGTTCGGCGACGCGATGAACAAGGGGCTCACCCTGAGGACGAACCAGTGCCCGGTGAAGCGCCAGTGGCCACGCCTGTTCGAGCACATCCGCAACGGCTACCTCAAGCCCAGCGACATCATCACCCACCGGATTCCGCTGGAACACATCGCCGAGGCGTACCACATCTTCTCGGCCAAGCTCGACGGCTGCATCAAGCCGCTGATCGTGCCGAACACCGCCTGACCAGACCGGGAGCCGGAGATGCCCTACACGCCCGACAAACCGCCCCTGGCCCGCTCCAGCGACCAGCTGCGTGCCCGCATTCCCGGCTGGGGCGTCGACCTGGACCCGAAGGACCGCCCCTCGGTGCCCAGGGAGAGATTCGACCCGGAGCACACCGGCGCACACTGGCAGTTCCCCGAGCGCCAGCCCGAGCGGCAGCCCCGGGAAAGGTCGATCGAACACAAGTTCCTCACTCCCGTCTTCGGCACCTCCTGCCCGCCCCGCGGGCTCTCCGGGGTGATGCGCAGGTACGCCTACCGCACCTACAGCGAAGGGCGCGCCGCGCACTGGCTGCTGCTGCTGGCCGCCGACCGGGTGGACACCGCCGAGAGCACGCTGCGGTCCCTGGTCACCCGCCGCCCCGACAATCCGGTCACCGAGACCGGAGTGCGCAGCGAGTTCTCCCATCACGGCCTCGCCTCCCGAACGCGTGGTCGGCGTGCCGACCGGGTGCACCACCCGCTCGACCCGATCGTCGTCGCGGCGCCCTGGCTGCTGGCCGGAGGACTCGTCTACGCCGGCGTACGGCGCATCACCAGGCACCGGCGCGGCTGAGAGCCGAGTCCGGTCACCGGATGGCTGCTCTGGCCGGCGGTGCACCCGCTGCGCCCGGTCGACGTCACGAACCGGGTCGGCGCGCGTCAGTCGACGACCGTGACGTCCTTCCAGAAGGCGACCCGGTCGCGGACCATCTCGGCCTCGGGCAACGGCTGCGGGTAGTACCAGACCGCATCCACACTGGTCTGGCCGCCGTGGGCCAGGGTGTAGTACGACGCGGTGCCCTTCCACGGGCAGAACGTGTGGGTGTCGGAGTCCCTCAGCAGGTCGTCGCGGAGCGCGGCTCGGGGGAAGTAGTGGTTGCCCTCCACCACCACGGTGTCCGGACTCTCCGCGATGACCAGGTCGTTCCAGATGGCTTTCGGCATGCCGCCCAGCCTATGCCCGCCCTCGGCGCGGCACCTCGTGCCGAGTCAGCGCGGCACCTCGTGCAGGGTGACGGCGTCGAGCCGACCGTCGGCCAGCTCGGCGGTGAGGTACGTCGCGTACGGCTGGCGACGCCGGTCGGTCGGCGAACCGGGATTGAGCAACCGCAGCCCGCCGGGCGCCTCGCTGTCCCAGGGGATGTGGGAGTGCCCGAAGACCAGCACGTCGCGGTCGGGGAAGCGGGCCGCGCACCGCCGCTCCCGGCCGCTGGCCGGACCGGTCTCGTGCACCACCGCGAGCCGCAGACCGGCGACCTCCACCCGGGCGACCTCCGGCAGTCGGGCACGCAGTTCCGGACCGTCGTTGTTGCCGTAGACGCCGATCAGCCGGGCGCTGCGCCGCTCCAACTCGTCAAGGAGCGCGACACTGACCCAGTCACCGGCATGGATGACGAGGTCGGCGGCGTCGACGGCAGCCCACAGCCCGGACGGCAGGTCACGGGCCCGTTTCGGCAGGTGGGTGTCTGCCATGATGACCAACCGCACCCGGCCAGCGTAACCCCGGCTCGTCTCGGCCCGGCTCGCCTCGCCCGCCCTCGACACCGCCGAACTCGGTCTGCGCCTGCTCGTCGCGTGAGCCACGCCGGGAGAGATGTCCGGGGTGGGCGCTAGCCTCCCCGCCATGAGCGTGCTCGACCAACGTGCCCTCAACCGGGCATTACTGGCCCGTCAGCTGCTGTTGCGGCGGCACGACATGCCGGTCACCTCCGCTGTGGAACACCTGGTGGGGTTGCAGGCGCAGGAACCGCTGGAGCCGTACGCCGGGTTGTGGAGCCGACTGGTCGACTTCCGGCCGTCGGCGCTGGCCGAGTTGCTGCTGAGCCGCCGGGCGGTGCGCACCCTGCTGATGCGGCGCACCCTGCACCTGGTGACCGCCGACGACTGCGTCGCGCTGCGGCCGGTGCACCAGACGATGCTGGTCTCCCGCATGTGGTCGACGTTGCGCCGGGCGTTACCCGGTGTCGACCTCGACGAGTTGGCGGCGGTGGGCCGACCGTTGTTCGAGGAGCGGCCGCGCATGCTGACCGAGGCGGCCCGCGAGATCGTCGACCGTTGGCCGGGGGTGCAGGCACGCACGCTGGGCGACGCGCTCAGCACCCTCGTGCCGCTCGTGCAGGTGCCCCCTCGTGGCGTCTGGGGCGAGCGCGCCCGCGCGTATTACACCACCGTCGAGGCGTGGCTGGGCCGCCCGCCGGGGCCGGAGTCGCCGGACGCGGTCGACGCGTTGGTCCTGCGGTACCTCGCCGCGTACGGTCCGGCGGCCACCGCCGACATCCGCGCCTGGTCGGGGTTGAGCGGGCTACGGGAGTCCGTCCAACGGCTGCGACCCACCTTGCGTACGTTCCGCGACGAGCGTGGCCGCGAGTTGCTCGACGTGCCCGACGGTGCGCTGCCCGACCCGCAGACCCCGGCACCGCCCCGTTTCCTGCCAGCGTTCGACAACGCGGTGCTCGGCTACGACGACCGCAGCCGCGTGATCGACGCCGAGCATCGCGGGCTGAGCGTCACCGGCGCACGTTTCCTGCTGCTCGACGGCCGGGTCTCGGGCACCTGGGCGGTCACCGTCGACGGCGGCGCGGCCACCTTGCGGATCACGCCGCTGCGCCCGTTCACTGCCGACGAACGTGACGCCGTGGTCGCCGAGGGCGAAAGTCTGCTGACCATGTTCCAACCGGAGCCGGCGCACCCCAACCGCGTCTCGATCACAAAGGCGTGACATCAGGTGGCGCGGCGTCCGGCCACGGACCCGCCGCCAGCAGACACCGGACCCGCTGCCGCAGGATCTCGTACTGTTCCCGGCATCGCCGAGGTGCGTCCGGCGGCCGTTGCTGCACCCGACCGCCGACGACGACCTCCTCCGGACGGAACTGGTCAGCGGTCAGGTCCACCTGCTGCCCGTCGGGCAGCCGATTCCAGTAGTGGTGACCGACCTTGTCGTCCCGGACGAATACCTCGCCGAGGATCAGCTCTCCACCGAGCAGGTCCTGGACGACCAGCGCGGTCACCCCGCACTGGCCGCGAGCCGGGTTGTCCGGCCGCCAGTGCCGCACGTCGTGCGGGTCGCAGGTGTCCGCGCCCCAGGCGGCCCGGAGTATCGGGCGCAGCACCGCCAGGTCGAGCATCGTGGCCTCCCCCTCGTCGTACGCGTTCTCGGACGGTCGTCGTGCAGAGTGGGCCGTCGACCAGGTCGAGGGTCAAGGGGAAGTCGGTCCGGCAGCCGTCGAAAGCGGATCTCCGCTGGCCGCCGCGTCAGCGACCTGGTGCAGGGCGTCCTCCGGGAGCAACTGCTCAACGAGTGACCGCCGGGCCCGGGACTGGGTAGGGGTACTCAGCACAAGCCGTACGCGGTGCTCAGGTGTGGCCGTCCCGGCGCCGACAGGATTTCGGCATGGCCGAACTGCCGCACCGACACGTCGCTCTGCGTACCGCCGAATCACCGCTGCCAGCGGTGGCCGCCCACGCCCGGCAGGCCCTGCTGGGGCCGCTCGGCCGCCTGGTCGCCGTGCTGAGCCGGCTCGTGTGCCGCCACCCCGCCGGCTGGCGGTGGCTGGCCCGGTGGCACCACCCGGTCCTGGACCGACTGGCCGCCGCGCACGCCCACGCCACCTGCGTACGCGCCGCTCGCCAGGTGCCCGCCTACCGGGCCTTTCTGCGTGCCCGCCCCGGCACCCGTCGACGGTTGAGCGACTATCCGGAGACCGACAAGCTCAGCTACGTCACGCCGCACGACGCCGCCGCACGCTGCTGGAACGGACGGTTGCCCAGCCGTGGCGTGGTGGTCGACGAGTCGGCCGGCTCCTCGGGGCAGCCGTTCAACTGGCCTCGCGGCGACCGGGAGCTGCGTGCGGTGCACCGCGACATCGCCGGTTACACCGGGCTGGTGTTCCCGATGCGCCGACCGTTCGTCATCAACGCCTACTCGATGGGCGCCTGGGCGACCGGGACGACGACCGGTGCCGCGATGGCCCGCATCGCGGTCGTGAAGAACACCGGACCGGACCTCGGGAAGATCGCCGACACGCTCCGCGAGTTCGGCCCCGACTTCGACTACCTGGTGACCGCCTACCCGCCGTTCCTGAAGCACCTGCGCGACCGGCTCGACGCCGACGGCTTCCCCTGGAAGCGGTACCGCATCTTCGCCAGCTGCGGCGGCGAGGGCATGACCGAGGCGCTGCGGGACTACCTGGAGCAGCGGTTCGCACTGGTGCGTTCGGCGTACGGTGCCTCGGACCTGACCATCGGTATCGGTGCGGAGACCCGGTTCACGGTGTGGCTGCGGCGACGGTTGCAGACCGACCGTGGCCTGCGGGAGGCGCTGCTCGGTGCCGACGAGCAGCGGCTGCCGATGGTGTTCCAGTACAACCCGTTCACCACCTACCTGGAGACGAACGAGCGACGGGAGCTGATCTGCACGGTCACCGGTGACGTGCTGCAACCCCGGCTGCGGTACAACGTCGGGGACGAGGCGCTGCTGGTGCCGTACCGGCGGGTGGTCGAGCTGGCGCAGGCCGATCCGGTACGCCGGGCCGAACTGCGCACCGCCGTCGCGGCCGAACGGATGACCCTGCCGGTGCTGCTGTTGTTCGGCCGACGCGACTCCACGGTCTCCTACCTGGGGGCGAACCTCTACCCCCAGGACGTCGAGTACGGCCTCTACGCCGGCAACCCGCACGCCGCCGAGATCAACGCCTTCTGTCTGACCCTGGTCGAGGATGCCGCGCTGGAGACCCGGCCGGTGATCCACCTCGAACTGCGCCGCCCGTTGGCCGCCGCGGCACGCGAGGCCCTCGCCGAGGCGTGCCGCAGCGGGGTACGTCGGCACCTCACCTCGGTCTCACGGGACTTCGCCCAGTCCCTCGTGGAGGACCCGACCGCCGGTGACCTCCGGGTGGAGCTGCACGAACCCGGCCAGGGTCCGTTCGCCGGACCGCAGAAGATCAAGAACGTCTACCTGGTGAGGTGATCCATGCGTACCCGTGACTTCTCCCGTGCCCCCGCCCAGGCCCGCGCCGGCGCCATGTTCATCGGCGGCACCCGCTACGCCAATCCCCTGGTGCTGCTGCGGCTGGCGCCGGACTGGTTCCGGATGGTCCGCGACATGCGGCGGATGTCCGGCTACTGCTGGCACACCGTCTACTGGCAGTTCCCGCTGACCCTGGGCACGATCGCGTTCTTCACCGACCGCGACGCGATGCTGCGCTTCGCCCGTACCCGCCATCACCGGCGGCTCATGGTCTGGTTGACCGACGGCACCCGCAACGCCAAGGCCGGGTTCATCCGGCTCTACAGCGCCGACCCGGACGGCTACTCCAACGGCGCCTGGCGGGCCGAAGGCCCGGAGATCGGCCACATCGACACCTTCACCCCGTTGGGCGCGGAGACGACCGGGCCGGCGGTGCGTCGGTGACTACCGGCTCCCACCGGTTCGAGCGGGTCACCACCCGCCGCGAGCTGCGTCAGTTCCTCACGTTCGCCGATCGGCTCTACGCCGACGAGCCGCGGCACGTGCCCATCCCACGGCAGCAGATCAGCAGGTGGTGGCGCGACGGCGTACCGCTGTACCTGCTGCGGGACGCCACCGGCGCGGTGGTCGCCCGCACCACAATGCACACCGAGGCGGCCTTCGACGCCAAGCTCGGCCGACGGTGCCAGCTCTTCGGGCTGACCGAGTTCACCCCACCGGCCGCCCAGCCGCTGTTCGACGCGATCAGCACGCACGCCGACGCCGACCGGGACCTGCTTTTCGGACCGGTGTCGCTGCTGCCCAACCAGGCCGGCGGGGTGATCACCTCCGGCCACCCCGAGCGGGGCTTCGTCGACAGCGCCTGGAACCCGCCGCGTTACGTCGCGGCCTACGAGGCGTACGGGTTCCACCGACGGTTCGAGTCGGACACCTGGATCTGCCCGGTGACCGCGCCGACCCGGCCGGTGCCGGCCTCGGCGCACGTCGAACCGGACGGTGCCCGGCTCGAACTGCACCACGGTGACGTCAGACGCCTCGACGAGCAGCTCGACCTGCTGCGTGGGATGTTGAACGACTCGTTCGCCCAGCTCGGCTACTACACCCCGATCTCGGCGGCGCAACTGCGGCGACAGACCGACGGGCTGGCGTACCTGCTCGACGAGTCACTGCTGCTCTACCTGACCCGCGACGACCGACCGGTGGCGTTCGTGCTCTGCGTACCGGACATCAGCGAGTTCCTGGTCCGGGTGCGTGGCGACCTGCATCCGGTCAACCAGCTGCGGCTGCTGGCCGCGCGCCGCCGCTACCGGCGAGAGGCGGTGCTCATCGTCAAGGGCGTGCTCCCGCGTTACCAGGGACGCGGCTACCAGCGGCTGCTCTCCGCGCACCTGCACCGGAACCTGCACGTCGGCGGCTACACGACGTTGCGCAGCACCTTCGTCGGGCGGGACAACCCGGCGTCGGCAGCCCAGTACCGGCGGCTCGGCGGTCGTCCGCTGCACGGGTACACCTTCTACGCCAAGGAGTTGTAGGTGGACGTCGCCGCGTTCCGCGCGCTTGAACCGCTGTGCTGGCGGGCCCCCAGCGCGCACAACACGCAGCCGTGGCGGCTGCGCTACGAGCCGCAGGCGATCCGCGTCGGGTGGGACGAGTCGCGCACGCTGCCGGTGGCCGACGCCACCGGCCGGGACCTGCGCCTGTCCCTCGGCGCGTTCGTCGAGACCTGTCTGATCGTCGCGGCCGACGCCGGACTACGACTCGAGTACGTCGCCGACCACGACGAGCGGCACCGCCGGGTGGGTTGGCTGCGGACGGCCGAGCACCGCTACCCGACACCGTTTCGCACCACGGACGTGTGGGAGCGCCGTACCGACCGGGGCCGCTTGACCGACGGCCCGGAGCAGGACACCCTCGCGGCGCTCGACGCGGTCGCCCGGCACGCCGGTGGAGCCGTCCGCGCCGTGCCGGAGCCCGATCGCCTCGGTGCCCTGCTGCGCGCCGCCGACCGGCGGTTGTACGCCGACCCGGCGGTCGTCGCCGAGCTGCGTCGCTGGCTGCGGCTGGACCCGACGCATCCGAGCTATGACGCCGACGGGCTCAGCGACCGATGCCTGGCGTTGTCGCGGCCCGCGGCGGCCGGTCTGCGCGCGGCGCTGGCCGCCTATCCCCTGCTGCGGCCGTTGGGGTTGCCGAGGTTGCTCGCCGCGGCCGACGACCCGCTCGCGCGCGGCGGCACGGTGCTGGTCCTGGTCGCCCCGGCGGACCTCGACCCGGCCGGGCAGGTCGAGTTCGGCCGGGTGCTGCTGCGGGTCTGGCTGGCCCTGCACACCGCCGGGTTGGTGGCGCATCCGCTGAGCCAGCTCATCGACGTCGCCGCCACCCGGACGGCGCTCGGCGCGCTGCTGGACGTGACACCGGACCGCCTGATGCATGTCGCCCGGGTGGGTCGGCCCACCGGGGCGGCTCCCCGATCGGCGCGTCGACCCGGTGGCGGCTGAGCGCGTGTAGCGGAACTCGGGAAACGCTTGACGGGGCAACCCCTATCGAGGAGTGTCAATCTTGAATCGCACCGTGCGTGCCCTGATTCGGGGAGGATTGATGAAAGCCCTCGTCACCACCGCCATCGCCGCCGCACTACTGCTCCTGACCCCGGGCAGCGCTCCCCACGACCGCCCCGTCCCCGACGCGACCTGCGCCAGGCAGATCCACCCGAACCCCGGCTTCGAGCGAGGCACCACCGGCTGGGAGGCCGGTCCCCGCATGGTCGTGCTCGGCGACGCCGACCGACCCGCCCGCACCGGCCGCGCGTACGCCACCTTCGCCGGGCTGGACGTGACCCGTTCCGACCTGCTGCGCGTCACCCTCACGGTGCCGGCCAACTGTGACCTGACGGTCCGCTTCTGGGTCCGGACCACCACCACGGAGATCAGCCGCGGCGACTACCTCAACGTCGGGTTGGCGGTCACCGGGGTTCCGCCGAAGACGAGGTTCTCGCTGGCCTTCGACGGTGGCGCACAGTGGCGGGAGTACGTCATGTCGACCGGGACCGCCCCGATCGAGCGCACCGCGACGGCCAGCTTCCTCTCCAGCGAGGCGGCCGGTAACGGGGTCACCACCTTCGACCTCGACGATGTGACGTTCACGTTGAGCTGAGCACCGACCCCTCCGTCCGGGGTCACCCCGCGTTCCCTCCGCAGCGGGAGGCACGTCTCCCGCCTGAGCAGGATGCGGGCAGCCCGGACTCCGGCAAGTATGCAGATATGTCGAGACTCCGCCGGACACTGAAGATCGTGGTCACCAGCGTCGCCCTGGTGACCACGATCGCCGTCGTACCCGCCTCCGCCACCGCCCGTCCGGGTCCGCCTCCCGGGCCGAGCGTCCCGGACCGGGCCGCGCTACGCGCCGCCCTCGCCGCAGTGCCCGAGGCCGGTGCCCCGGGTGTGCTGGTCGCCGTGCGTGACGGTCGGCACGACTGGCGCGATGCCGCCGGCCAGGCGTACCTCATCAAGCCCCGACCGATGCAGCCGCAGATGCGGCACCGCATCGGCAGCATCACCAAGACGTTCGTCGCCACCACCGTGCTCCAACTCGTCGACGAGGGCCGGTTGGGACTCGACGACCCGATCGGCGCGTGGCTACCCGACATCGTGCCGGGTGAACTCGGCACCCAGGTCACCGTCCGGATGCTGCTGAACCACACCAGCGGCATCGGCAACTACACCAACGCGATGCTCGACTCGTACGCGTCGATCGACCGGATGCGGGTCACCACGTACGCCCCGGCGGAGCTGGTGGCCACCGGCCTGGCCATGCCACCGACCAACGCTCCCGGGGCCGGGTTCAGCTACTCCAACACCAACTACGTCCTGGCCGGTCTGCTGATCGAGAAGGTCACCGGCAAGAACGCGGCAGCCGAGGTGCAGCGACGTATCCTGCGACCGCTGAAGCTCAACGGGACGTCCTTCCCCGGCACCGACCCGACGATCCGCGGCCCGCACAGCGGCGCCTACTTCGCCCCGTTCGGCGTACGCGACCTCAGCGAGTCCAACATGAGCTGGGGGTGGACGGCGGGCGAGATGATCGCCACCACGGCGGACCTGAACACCTTCTTCCGGGCGTTGCTCGGTGGCGACCTGCTCAGCCCGGCCACCCTCGACGAGATGCTCACCGGGGTGCCGATGCTGCCGGAGGTGCCCGAGGCCGGCCGCTACGGGCTCGGCATCTACTCGCTGCCCACCCCGTGCGGCGAGTTCTGGGGCCACGACGGCGCGGTGATCGGGCACCTGACGATCTCGTTGCACAGCCGCGACGGTGCCCGGCAGGTGTCGACCGGGATCAACATCAGTCACTACCATGTCGGCCTGCCCGACCCCCATCCGATCGACATCGCCTGGAACACGATGCTGGTCACCGGGCTGTGCCCGACCAGCGAGCTGAGCAGCCGCTCGGCCGAGGTGGTGCGGCTGCCCCGCGTGAGCCAGCTGCCGGGCAACGACGCGCCGGTGGCGGCGCCGTGACCGCGCCCAGCCGACGCCGCACGGGTGGCGTCGACGCCGACAGGTAGACCGGTACACCGAGGTCGGGTAGCAGGCTGTACCTTCCGGGCCGCGAGGCGCCGACGGCGCCTCGCGTCGCCTATCGTCTCTGCCGGGGAGGTACGGATGCCACGCAGAGACTCCGTCGCCGGGCCGGTCACGGTGGGCTCGGATCGTGCCCGCGCGGTGCGGCGGCGGCTGCGTGACCGGGCACGGACCTCCGTCGACGCGGTCGAACAGCTCGTCGGCGGTCTCGGCACGTCACTGCTCTCCCTGGCGGTGTTCCTGCTGCTGCTCCTGGTGGGGCTGGCGTGCCTGGTCGGCGTCGGCCTGTGGTTGGTCCCGTCGGCGGCCAAGGCGGTGCGGTCGGCAGCCGACCGGGAACGGGCCCGGCTGTCCCTGGCGCGGGATCTGCCCGCACCGCCACGCGTACCGGGGGAGCTACGCGGTGTCCTGCGCGACCCGTGGACCCGGCGCGAGGGCGCGTTCGTCGCCGTCCATGCCACGATCGGCTTCGGCCTGGGCGTGCTCGGGTTGTCACTGCCCATCTCCGCCGTGCAGTACCTGCTGTTCCCGCTGTACTTCTGGATGCTGCCGCCGGACGAGGGCGGACCGGGCGTGGTGATCTGGCGGATCGACGGGCTGCCCGACGCCCTGGTGGTCGCGTTGCTGGGGGTCGGCTGGCTCGCCGCGACCGTGACGCTCGGCCCGCCGATGGCCCGGCTACAGGCACTGCCGGGGCGACGCCTGCTGGCACCGCCGCGCGACGTCGACACGTCGCTGCGGATCGCCGAGCTGACCGCGACCCGGGCCGCCGCCCTGGACGCGCACGCGGTGGAGCTACGCCGCATCGAGCGTTCCCTGCACGACGGGGCGCAGAACCGGCTGGTCGCGGTGACCGTCCTGCTCGGCGCGGCGCGGCGGGCGGTGGTTCGCGACCCGGCGCAGGCGGCGGAGATCCTGGACCGGGCACAGCAGTCAGCCGAGCTGGCGCTGGCCGAACTGCGTGCCGTGGTGCGCGGGATCCTGCCGCCGGTGCTCGACGATCGTGGGCTCACCGGCGCGCTCGACGGCCTGGCCGTCGGCTGCCCGGTGCCGTGCACGGTGGAGGTCGACGTCCCGGGCCGATGCGCGGCGTCGGTCGAGGCGACGGCGTACTTCGTGGTGGCGGAGGCGCTGACCAACGTGGCCCGGCACAGCGGCGCCACCACGGCGGCGGTCACCGTCCACCGCCGGGACGACCGGCTGCGCCTGCGCGTCGACGACGACGGCCGGGGCGGGGCCGACGAGGGCGCCGGCTCGGGAATCGGTGGCATCCGCCGCCGGGTCGAGGCCCACGACGGCCGATTCACGCTGACCAGCCCACCTGGTGGGCCGACGACACTACTCGTGGAGCTGCCGTGCGGATCGTGATCGCCGAGGACGACGCCCTGCTGCGGGAGGGCATGGCACTGCTGCTGCGGGCCGAGTCGCTCGACGTGGTCGCCACCACCGACACGCCGACGACCTTCCTGTCCGCAGTGGACGCGCACGTCCCGGACGTGGCGATCGTCGACGTCCGGATGCCACCGACGCACACCGACGAGGGCATCGTGGCGGCGGTCGAGGCCCGGCGTCGTCACCCCGACCTCGCGGTGCTGGTGCTGTCGGCGTACGTCGAACAGACCTTCGCCACCGACCTCCTCGCCAGCGGTACGACCCGGCTCGGCTACCTGTTGAAGGAACGGGTCGGCCGGGTCGAGGAGTTCCTCGCCGCGCTGCACCGCGTCGCCGACGGCGGCACGGCCATCGACCCCGAGGTGGTCGCCCAACTGTTCGCGCGCAGCCGCCCCGACAGCACCCTCAGCCGACTCAGCGCACGGGAGCGCGAGGTGCTCTCGTTGATGGCGGAGGGCCTCGGCAACACCGCGATCGCGCAGCGGCTGTTCGTCACCGACGGGGCGGTGCACAAGCACATCCGCAGCATCTTCGCCAAGCTCGGACTCGCGCCCGACGACCGCGCTGACCGGCGGGTCACGGCGGTCCTGCGGTATCTCGAGGACGCCCAGCGGCGCGGTTAGTACAGCCTGCTGTACCTCGATCGACCGGCCCGCTGGATCGTCCGGCGGCCGTCGCGACCATAGCGTCTCCCGTGTATTCGTCCCCTGACGACACGGAAGGTTGGTCGGGATGTCCGTCCAGATAGGGCCTACTGCCGGCACGGCGGTACGTGTGGTGCAACTCGCTCGTACGTATGGTTCCGGGCCGCAGGCGGTCACCGCGCTCGCCGGTGTGGACGCGGAGTTCCAGCGGGGCACCTTCACCGCGGTGATGGGGCCGTCCGGCTCCGGCAAGAGCACCCTGCTGCAGACCGCGGCCGGACTGGACCGTCCCTCGTCCGGGCAGGTGTGGATCGGTGACCAGGAGCTGTCTCGGCTGTCGGAGACCCGGCTGACCAAGCTCCGGCGCAGCCGGATCGGCTTCGTCTTCCAGGCGTTCAACCTGATCGCGGCGTTGACCGTCGAGGAGAACATCCAGCTGCCGCTGCGGCTGGCCGGGATACGCCCCGACGCCGCCTGGTTGCGTGAGGTGGTCGAACGGGTCGGACTCGGCGAGCGGCTGCACCACCGTCCGGCGGAGTTGTCCGGTGGGCAGCAGCAGCGGGTGGCGATCGCGCGGGCACTGGCGACGCGCCCCGAGGTGATCTTCTGTGACGAACCGACGGGCGCGTTGGACACGCAGACCGCCGCGGAGGTGCTGACCCTGCTGCGGTCGGTGGTCGACGAGTCACGACAGACGGTGATCATGGTGACCCACGATCCGGTGGCGGCCTCGTACGCCGACCGGGTGATGGTCCTCGCCGACGGTCGCCTCGTGCGCGACATGCCGCAGCCGGGCGCCGAGCAGATCGCCGAGCAGCTGGCGCTGCTCGGGCGTCGCCCGCTTGTCGCCCAGGGGAGCTGAGTCATGGTCAAGCTGGCCCTCCGGATGCTGCGCCACCGGATCGGAAGCGCGGTCGCCACCCTCGTCGCCCTCACCTGCGGCGTCACGATCCTCATGTCGATGGGCCTGCTGGTCGAGTCGGGCCTGCGCTGGGCGCCCACGCCACAGCGGTACACCGCCGCGGACATGCTGGTCGCGCAGCGCGACCTCACCGTCACCTTCCAGGAATTCGGGGAGACCACCACGGCCACGGTCGACCTGCCCGAGGGTGGGACGGTTCCGGTCACGCTCGCCGAACGCATCGGGCAGCTGCCCGGCGTGGCGACCGCCGTTGCCGACCACCCGATCCGGGCGGTCGTGCCGGGTCAGCAGGCGGGGCAGGAGGCGGTTGCCCACGGCTGGCGCAGCGCCGCCCTGACGCCGTACGAGCTCGCTGCCGGCGACCCGCCGGGCAGCGAGTCCGACGTTGTCGTCGACGTCGGACCCGCCACCGCTGACGGGACCGAGATGCGTCCCGGCAGCCGGCTTCCGGTCCTCGTCGGCGGCACCCTGCGGGAGTACCGGATCAGCGGGGTCGTGCAACGCGACGGCGGAGACGACGGACCGGCCACGCTCTTCTTCAGCGACGGTCACGCCGCGACGCTGAACCCGCACCCGGGCCGGGCCGCGCTGATCGGGATCGTCCTGGCCCCCGACGCCGACCGGTCCGCCGTGGCGGCCGCCGTGGCGCAGCTGGCCGCCGAGTCCGGCGCGAAGGTCCACACCGGTGCCGACCTCGGAAAGCTGGAGCAGCCCGAGGCGCGGGCCGCGAGCAGTCTGCTGATCCAGCTCGGCGCCGTCTTCGGTGGTTACGTGGCGGGCCTGGTGATGTTCGTCGTCGCCGGCACCATCGGCCTGGCGGTCCGCCATCGCCGCCGCGACCTGGCCCTGCTGCGCGCGATCGCGGCGACACCGGGCCAGGTACGGCTGCTGATCGTCGCCGAGGCCGCCCAGTTGAGCCTCGTCTCGCTGGTGCTCGGCATACCGGCCGGGCTGGTCGCCACCGGCTGGCTGCGCGGACAACTGGTGTCGCGGGGCTTCATCCCCGAGGGCTTCCCGATCAGCGACGGGGTGCTCTCCGCGGTGGCGGTCAGCACGGCGACGGTCCTGGTGGCGGTGGCGGCGGCACTGCTCGCCGCCCGGCGTACCGTGAAGATCCGTCCCACCGAGGCGCTCGGCGAGGTCTCGGTGGAGCCGGCCCGCAGCAGCCGGGTCCGGTTCATCGCCGGTCTGGTCGCGCTCGGCAGCGGCCTGGCGCTGACCATGTTCACCACGGCCGCGCGCGGACCGGCCGCCCTCGGCGCGGCGATCGGGATGCTTTACGTCTTCGTCCTCGCCGCCGCGCTGCTCGCACCGTGGATCAACCGGTACGCCGCGCGGATCCTCGGCCCGGCGCTGCGGGCCGTCTGGGGCGACAGCGGGTACCTTGCCGCCGCCAACCTGCGGGCGAACGCGCAGGGCATGGCGACCGTGCTGACCGCCCTGGTGTTGTCGGTGGGCCTCGGCGGCTCGGTCTGGTTCTTTCAGGACAATCTGCAGCGGGAAACCCTCGCCCAGACCCGCAGCGGGATGCTGGCCCAGTACGCCCTGGTGTCGGCGGTCGGGCTGCCGGAGACGGCGGTGGCGGACGCCCGCGAGATGCCCGGGGTCGTCGCCGCGACAGGTGTCCGTCGCACCTCGGTGATCGTGCGGATGATGGGTGCCGCCGAGCCGGTCGCCGCGCAGGGGATCGACCCCGACGGAGCCGACCAGACCCTCGACCTGAAGGTCACCGAGGGTGACCTCACCGAGCTGCGCGGCGCGACCGTCGCGTTGTCCACCCTGCAGGCGTCGGCGCAGCGGGCGAAGATCGGCGACCAGGTCGAGATGTGGCTGGGTGACGGCACGCCGGTGTCGTTGCGGCTCGTCGCCGTCTACGAACGCGGGCTCGGCTTCGGCGACGTGACCCTCAACCGGGAGACCATCAGCGGCCACACCGCCACCAACCTCGACGATCAGGTGCTGATCCGCACCGAGGCGGGCAGCGCCGCCGCCCTCACCGACCTCGTCGACCGCTATCCCGGCAGCGGCCTGACCGACACCGGGGCGATCGACCGCGAGTTGGCGAAGGACCTGGCGCTCAGCGCCTGGTTGAACAAGCTGCTCATCGGCGTCATGGTCGGTTACGCCGCCCTGGCGGCCGCGAACACGATGGTCATGGCGGCGTTGGCCAGGGGCCGCGAGCTGGCCCTGCTACGCCTGGTCGGCGTGACCAGGCGGCAGGTCAAGCGGATGGTGCACGCCGAACAGATCGGTCTGCTCGGTACGTCACTGCTCATCGGCGGCGCCATCGCCGCCATCACGTTGGTCTCGGTGGTCAGGGCGCTCAGCGGGCAGGCGGTGCCCTACGTCCCCGCCCTCGGCTGGGTTGCGATCATCGGCGGTACCGCGCTGCTGGCGCTGGTCACCACCGTGCTTCCCATCGGCGCGCTCCTGCGTACACCGCCGGTCACCGGCATCGGCGTCAAGGAGTGAGCGCCGCTCGGCGCACGGACTGACCGGTCCGGTGCTCCCGATCGGGTCGGACCTGCCCGAACACGATGGTCGTCGCCCGGGACCAACCTACTATTGGCACCCGGGCGACGACGTCGGCGGTGGGGTCGCCGCCGGACCCACGCCGATGATCGGCACGAACCGACAGCCAGGAGTGCCCGCGTTGTTCAGGCGGAGGTGGACGATGAGCGTTGGAGTCGTCGGCGCTCACATCACCCGTACGGCCGTGTCGAACGCGGACGCCCGCGACGTCGACCGCTGTTGAGATGGACTGGGCCGGATGGGCGTTGTTCGGGTTGGTTGCCACGGTGGCGCTCACCGCGACGCTGATCTCTGCCCAGCTTGCCGGGCTCACCCGCCTCGACCTTCCCCTGGTGCTCGGGACCATCGTCACGGAGGATCCCGACCGGGCCCGGGTCATCGGCTTCCTGATCCACCTCTGTGCCGGTCAGGGCTTCGCCCTCGGTTACGCGGCGGCGTTCGCCCTGCTGCACCGGGCGACCTGGTGGCTCGGTGCGGTGTTCGGGCTGCTGCACGTCGGGATCGCGCTGACGGTCATCCTCCCGCTCCTGCCCGGTGTCCACCCGCGCATGGCGTCGCAGCGGGCGGGCCCGGCCAGCACCGCCGTGCTGGAGCCGCCCGGCGTCTTCGCCCTCAACTACGGTTATCAGACTCCGGTGGTCGCGGTGCTCGTGCACGTGGTCTACGGGATCGTCCTCGGACTGCTCCTGCGGGCCGGCTGACCGACGCGGCACGGCTCGCGCGCACGGGGTCGCCATGACCGGCCCGACAGGCCCCGAACGCTCGACGCCGATCAGCGACTACGGGTTGCTGGGCGACACGCGTACCGCCGCTCTCGTCGCCGGTGACGGCGGGCTCGACTGGCTCTGCGTGCCTCGCTTCGACGGGGAGCCGCTGTTCGGTCGGCTGGTCGGGGGCCGGGCTGCGGGCACCTTCCGGGTCGGTCCGGACGGCCCGGCCACGGTCGTACGACGGCGTTACCGGCCGCACACCGCGACGCTGGAGACGACCTGGGCGGTGGGCGGGGGTCGGCTCACCCTCACCGAGGGGATGATCGCCGAGGTCCGGCACCGCCTGCTGCCCGCGACGCTGATCGTACGGCGTCTGTCGGCCGAGGCGGCAGCGGTCGACGCCGTCGTCGAGTTCGACCCCCGCCTCGGCGAGTCGCATCGCCGGCCCCGGGTGCGGCAGCGTCACCAGGGCCTGGTGTGTGAGTGGGGATCCGTCGCGGTGGCCCTGGGCACCACGGCCGGACTCGCCATCGCACCTGGCCAGCCGGTCCCGGTCACGGTCAGCCCCGGCCGGCCAGTCGACCTCGTGCTGGCCGTGGCCCACCGCGAGCCGCTGATCCACGTCGAGCCGTCGGCCGCCTGGGAACTGCTCGTCGAGGACGAGCAGCGGTGGCAGTCCTGGAGCGCCGACGTCGACGAATCGCTGCCCTTCCGGGAGGAGGTCGTCCGGAGTCTGCTGACCCTGCGGCTGCTGACCTACTCGCCCTCCAGGGCGCCGGTGGCCGCGCCGACCACGTCACTGCCAGAGGATCCCGGCGGGATACGGAACTGGGACTACCGCTACGTCTGGCCCCGTGACGCCAGCATCGGCGTCAGCGCCTTCCTCGGTGTCGGCAAACCCGACGAGGCCCAGGGGTTCCTCACGTGGCTGTTGCACGCCAGCCGGTTGCAGCGGCCACGCCTGCCGGCGCTGCTCACCCTGCACGGCCGCCAGGTACCGACGGAACGGGACCTGCCGGGCTGGCCCGGCTACCTCGACAGCGTCCCGGTACGGGTCGGCAACGCCGCCGCCGGTCAGCACCAACTCGACGTCTACGGCTGGGTGATCGACGCCGCGTGGGGGTTCGTCCAGGCGGGACACCGCCTCTACAGCGAGACGTGGCGGGCGGCGCGTGGCTTCGCCGACGTGGTCGCCCGCTGCTGGCCGGAACCCGACGCCGGCATCTGGGAGGTCCGCCGGCCCGCCCAGCACGTCCATTCCAAGCTGATGGGCTGGCTGGCCCTGGACCGGGCGCTGCGCATCGCCGAGACCCATCCGCTGTCCGCGCGCCAACGCCGACGATGGCAGCGGGCCCGGGAGGCCATCGCCGCCGAGGTCCGCACGCGCGGCTACGACCCGACGGTGGGCAGCTACGTGCGCAGCTACGGCTCTCCCGACCTGGACGCGGCCCTGCTGGTGCTGCCACTGCTCGATCTGGACAGCGCCGGGTCTGCCCGGGTACGCGGCACCGTCGACGCGATCCGGGACCGACTGCGCGCAGGTGACGGGCTGCTCTACCGCTACCCACCCGGGCGGGACGGCTTCCCCGGCGTCGAGGGTGCCTTCCTGCCCTGCTCCTTCTGGCTGGTCCAGGCCCTCGCCCGCACCGGACGCCGCGCCGAGGCGATCGATCTGTTCCAGACGCTGCGTCAGCACGCCACCGCCCTCGGTCTCTACGCCGAGGAACTGGACCCAGCGACCGGCGCCCACCTCGGCAACTTCCCCCAGACGCTGACCCACGCCGCGCTCATCCAGGCCGCACTCGCGATCCGGGACGCCTGATCCGGGACCTGGCCGCCGCACGCCGACGACGCCTCGAACGGCGGATCGGCGGCCGACGCCGGATCCCGGCCGCCACGTCGAACTGACCGCGCGGCGGCGACCAGGGAACCAGCTTGGGAAAAAGCGTCCCGGCAGTCGGCAAACTGCGAGAACACGGTCAATCTCGGGTCGCCGAGAATTCAGCCATGACTGCCACGGAGCGTGCAGACCTGGATATTGTCCCGTCGACATCGTCGACCCGACGGGGTCGGGTGATCCTGATCGCCGTCGGAGTCGGTGTACTGCTGTCAGTGCTGTGGTCGTACGAGTTCGTCGATCACACCATCGGCGATTCGATGGCCAACGCCATCCTCGGCCGGGACGCGAAGGCGACCGCGCTCAGCGGCACCGTCGCCGCACTGGTCTTCGCGTTCGTCTCGGGTCTGGCCGGTACCTTCACCGCCTGCAACATCGCCATGGCGGCGTCGATCGGCCCGATGAGCCAGGCGAACGGAGGTGCCGCGGCCCGTGCCGGGCTGCGGAGCCTGGTACGACCGGTCGGCTGGCTGACCCTCGGGATGGTGGTGGTCTCCGCCAGCTACGGGTTCATCGGTGTGTTGCTCGGTGAGCGGCTGCCGCAACTGTCCACGGGCACCGTCGGGGCGCTCCCGGTCCGCCTGGTCCAGTCGATGGTCGTCTTCGGCCTGATCGGGCTGGCCTTCGTCTACCTCGGCCTGGCCTCCCTCAACGTGGTACGGGATCCCTTCGCACACCGACCGACGGCTCGGGTGGTGGTGCTCGGCGCACTTGTCGGCGGCTTCCTGATCGGCCGGCCGTACCCACTGTTCAACAAGCTGTTCCACTGGGCGGTGGAGAGCGGGAACCCGTTGTACGGCGCGGGGGCCTTCGTCCTCCAGTCGCTCGGCAACATTGCCATCGTCGCGGCGCTGTTCGTCGTGCTCGTACTGGTCACGCGGGGCGGTTTCATCCGTTTCCTGGCGGCCAGCCCGGCCCGTACCGCGGCGCTGACCGGCGGGATGCTCATCGCCCTGGGCGTCTTCATGGTCGTCTACTGGAACGTGCGCCTGCCCGCGATGTTCGACTACGGCTGGTTCCCCACGATGCCCTACAACTAGGACCCGTGTCGAAGTCCCGGGCCACCGCCTGCCGGACCGCAGGTGGCAGCGCCCGGGACCGCAACGGCCGATCACCGTGCCGGCGGCACTGGAAGGAGTCTGCTCGTGTCGGCTGCCTACCAGGGGGCAGATCCACCGGACGACGATGTCGCCACGACGGCGACGGACGACCTCACGAACCGACATCGCGGGCGAGCCGCTTGCGAGAGATCGGCGCGATCTCCGGCCGCCGGGCGGCGTTCGCCGGAGAACCACTTCTGGTGGCGTTGGGGCTACGAGCCCGCCGAGGCTGGTCCGGTCCCGGCCACCGGCGAGGAGGCGTCGGGCGGCCCCGGACCGATGCCGTGACATCACAACGCAACCACCCGCTCGCGTAATGTCACCCTTAGGGACCTTTTCGGCATTCAGTATGGTATCTTTACGCTCCTCTTTCGAATAGCACGCTGCCGTGACGAACGTGATGTGGACATGCGCCCATCGAGAAGACCCCACGCAGGTGGCACCTCGCTACCGTGCTCCACCTACGTGGCCCCCGCTGACCGAAGGCGCCACCTGCGGTCGCACGCCAGTCGCGGCCCGATCCCCCCGGTTGAGATGACCTTCGGCGAACTGCACGGCCTGCCCCTGAAAGCCCTGGCGACGCGGCCGGTCACGGAGCAGTTCCCGGAGCTGAACTCAGGTGTCGTCCATCTCGACGCACCCGCCGGAACGCTGGCCCACGCCGCCGTCCTCGACGTGCTCGCGAACTATCGGAAAAATAGCGTCGGGGCCGCCCGGCACCGCTCCCGGGTGGCACTCAACTGGGCCGCCAACCGGTTCCGGACGCTGATCGGCGCGCCCGGCGGCGCCGTCTCGTTCGGGCCCGACATGACAAGCCTGACCCAGGCCTTCGTACGCTCGATCGAGCCGGCCCTGGGGCCGGGCGACGAGGTCGTCTGCACGACGCTGGACCACCACTCCAACGTGGACCCGTGGCGGCAGGCCGCCCAGCGCCGGGGCGCCGCGGTACGGATGGCGGAGGTCTCCTCGGACGGCCGGTTGACCGTCGACGCGGTCGCCACCCAACTCGGCCCGCGGACCCGCTGGATCGCGGTGACCGCCGGATCCAACGCGCTGGGCACCGCGCCCGACCTCGTCCGGATCTGCGCCGCCGCCCGAGTGGCCGGCGCCCAGGTCTTCGTCGACGGGGCACAGGTGCCGGCGCACCTGCCGGTCGACGTCGCCGCCTGGGGCTGCGACGTCTTCGTCACCTCGGCCGCCACCTGGTACGGCCCCGGATGCGGCATCCTGTGGCGACGCAGCGGCGCGATCTCCGCCACGCTGCTGCGCGGCGTCGCCCCGGCCGGCGGACCGGGCATCGAGGCGGTCCTGGGCACCGGCATCGCCGCCGAGGTGCTGCTGCACTGGGACCGCGCATCGGTCTTCCGACACGGCGAGCGGCTGGCGAATCTGCTGACGCGGAGCCTACGCATGATCGACGGCGTACGCGTGCTCGGTCGCTCCGACGACGCGGCGCGCCTGCCGATCGTCGCGTTCCAGGTCGCCGGCCGGCCAGCCGCCGAGGTGGCGGCCCAACTGGCCGACGGTGGCGTCGTCGTCGGGCACGGCGCCTTCGGAGCGGAACCGGCGCTGCGGGCCGTGGCGCCCGAGACCCCGGAGGCGCTACGCGCCGGCATGGCCCGTTACACCACCCGCGCCGACGTGCGTGCCCTCATCGCGATGCTGGCAGGGATCACCGCCGCTCGCGGCTGACCGTTCACTCCCAGCTTGCGCCGTCGCGCCCGAGCGACCACGAGGGCTCGGACGCCCGGCGTCGGCGTGCCACGATGGGTTCGACCCGCAGGGCACACAGGCCCAACCCGACAGGAGGGGCCGGTGGGACGATCCAGGGCCGCCGGCGTCCGGCCGCTGCTCCTCGACGGCGCGCTCGGCACCGAACTGCAGCGGCACGGTCGCTCGGTCAGCGCCCCGTGGTGGACCGCGCACTGCCTGCTCGACCCCGCCGGCCGGCGCCTGGTCACCCGGGTGCACCGCGAGTACGTCGCCGCTGGTGTGGACGTGCTGACCGCGAACACCTTCCGCACGACCCCGCGTACCGCCCATCGGGCCGGCGCGGGCCCGGACACCGCCGCCCGCCTGGTGCGCGCCGCGGTCTGCCTGGCCCGCGAGGCCGCCGCCACCGTGGTCCGCCCGGTCGTCGTCGCCGGATCGATCGCGCCGGTCGAGGACTGCTACCGGCCCGAGCTGGTGCCCGACGACACGGTGTTGCGCACCGAGCATGCCTGGCTGGCCGGCCAGCTCGCCCGGGCCGGCGTCGACCTGGCCTTGGTGGAGACGATGAACACGATCCGCGAGGCGGTCGCCGCCGTACGCGCTGCCCGCGCGCAGGCGCTCACCACCTGGGCCAGCTTCGCGTGCACGCCGGCCGGTCACCTGCTCAGCGGCGAGGACGTGGCTTCCGCCGCCACCGCGGTACGTGCCGCCGGGGCGAGCGCGGTGCTGGTCAACTGCACCGGTCCGGCCGGTACGAAGCGGGCGTTGGCGCGGTTGGGGCAGGCCGACACCGGGCGGCTCGGAGCGTATCCGAACCTGGAGGACCGGGCCGGTCTGCCGCCCGCGACGCCGGTCGACCGGTACCTGCCGCCGGTCCTGTCGCCGGCGGCGTTCGCCCGCCTCCCGGACAGGGACCCGTGGCGTGGCCTCGACATCGTCGGGGGCTGTTGCGGCGCCGGCCCCGAGCACATCGCCGCGCTGCGGGCCCGCTGGCCGCAGGACGCCGGCCCGGGTCAGCCGGCCACCGACGGCGTCCCAGGCGGGTAGGCGGGGGCGATGCCCAACTCGTCCAGCTCCGTCCGTACCCGCTCGCGAAGCTGTGTCCGCGCGGAGTCGGGAAGCAACGCGGCCTCGACAGCGATCATGGTCATCCCGGCCAGCTGCGCCACCGTGAAACCGTGCCAGCGCGCCGCGAGCCGGTGCTCGGCGACCAGGTCGGTGTGGAACATCGACGGATCGTCGGTGTTGAGGGTCACCCGCACACCGGCCTCCCAGAGCCGTCGTAGCGGATGCGCCTGTGGCGTCGGCACCACGCCGGTCCGCAGGTTGCTGGTGAGGCACACGTCGAGGACGACTCCCCGATTCCGCAGCGCTGTCACCAACGCGGGGTCCTCGACGGCCCGGATGCCGTGCGCGATCCGGGGTGGATGGAATGCCAGGCAGTCCCAGACGCCCTCCGGCCCCACCGCCTCACCGGCGTGCGGCACGAACGGCACACCGCGTGCCGCCGCCCAGCGGATCGGCTCGGCGAACAGCGACGCCGGACGCCCGGGCTCGAAGCCACCGAGACCGAGTCCCACCACACCGTCGGGCCGGCCCGCCACGGCCCATTCCGCGACCTGCTGGCACTGCTGCACCGACTCGCCACGGACGTGGTCCACGATGAACCGCATACTCACCCCGGTACGCCGCCACGCCTCCTCTGCGCCCCTGCGCACCGCGTCGAGCTGCTCGTCGAAGGGGATGCCGGGCCCGTGCCGGTGCGTGCCAGGGCTGAACGTCACCTCCAGGTGCCGGACGTTCTGCCCGTGCGCCGCGTCCGCCAGTTCCTCGGTCAACAGCTGGAGATCGGCCGGCTCACGCAACGCGTCGCAGCACCGTTCGTACAGTTCGGTGAAGTGCCGAAAGCTGCGGAAGCGGAACAGGTCGGTGATCCGTGCCTTGTCCAGCCGGCCGAGGTCGAGCCCGTGACGGCGGGCGAGCCGAAGCAGTGTCGCGGGCCGGATCGAACCCTCCAGGTGCACATGGGTCTCGACCTTGGGCAGCCGCCGGATCAGCTCGTCGCGGTCCGCCCCGCGCGGTTCGGCCGTGGTCACCGTGCCGATTGTAGGGACGTCGACGACCGGCGGACCGGTTCGCAGCACGGTCGATCGAGTCCCGTGGGTGGGAGGGCAATCTGGAAGAGGCCGCCGTGTACTATGTCTAAGTAAAGGGGCGTCGCCGGCCCACACTGCGGCATGGAGGAGCGCCGTGAAGGAGCAACGAGATCGCCGGACCTACGGCCAACAGTGCGGCCTGGCTTTCGCGCTGGACGTGGTGGGCGAACGGTGGACCCTGCTCATCATCCGTGAGCTGCTGGTCCGGCCGCGTCGCTACCGGGACCTTCTGGACGCCCTGCCGGGCATCGGCACCAACCTCCTGGCCGACCGACTGGCCTTTCTGACCGAAGCCGGCATCACCCAGCCTCTCGACGCGGAGCGGCGGACCGCCGGTTACGCCCTCACCGAGCTGGGCGAGAAGCTCCGCGAACCGGTCCTGGTCCTGGCCCGGTTCGGGCTGACGATGCTCGCCCAGCAGCCGGGCCAGGTCCGCGCGCCGGTCGCCCGGGCGTCCTGGGCCGTGTTGGCCATCGAGTCCATGGTCGACCCGGCGCGGGCCCTCGTCGACGAGGTCTACGAGTTCGACATCGAGGGCGAGGTCTTCCACGTCCGGATCAGCGACGGCGACGTGCGGACCGTCAGCGGGAGCGCCGGGCCGGACGCCACCCTCCGGGTGGCCACCGACGCCCGCACCTTCTTCGACCTCGGCAGCGGCACGATCGAGCCGGTCGAGGCGGTGGTCAGCGGGGTGGTGTCGGTGACCGGGCCGGCGGCGGCCGTGCCTCGCTGCCTCTACCTGCTGGGCCTGGGCGGTCGTCCGGGCGTCGAACGGATGCTCTCCACCGCCGGCGGCGCGAAGCGCTGACGCTCACCGACCGGGACGGGTGGTCGGTCGGGCCACGCCGTGCCGATGGGCGCCAACGGCGACGGCTCGGGCGTGGCGAGGCTGAAACCGAGCCGACCGCGTAACGCGTGCTGGCTGTCGATCGCCATCAGCAACTCCGCCAGCGACTCCAACGCCGGCGCCCGATCGATCCCACCGACGTCGACCGGCACGAATCCGATTCCGCGCAGCATCGCCGCACATTCGATTTTGGCTGATGGATGATCTCCGGCCAGTGGCACCGTGACCGGCCGGCCGTCCAGCACGGGCTCTGCGAGCATGCCGGCGGGCACCGTGTTGAGGGCCTTGACCACCCGCCAATGTGGTAGCAGTTCCGCAAGCAGTCGGCCGCTGCGCCGTCGGCCTCCGGCAGCCGATGGCGGGTTGGTCGTATCGACTATTGTGCGTCCGCGTCCCTCGTCGAGCAATCCGTTCCGGGCCAGTTCCACGGCCGCGTCGAATGGCAGCGCGAGCACGAGCAGATCAGCCCGGCCGATCACGACGGGTGCCGGCACGCAGTGGATCTCCGGGTACGTAGCCAAGCCGACGGGTCGTGCGCCAGTGCGCGTACGACCGGCGATGAGGACCGGTATTCCCTGCTCGGCAAGGGTCCGGGCCAGCGCAGAGCCCATCCGTCCGCGTCCGAGGACGCCGATCATCGGGCGCACCGCACGCCGCGGCTGCGGCGACAACAGGCGGGCGGTCGTACGCGATCACGCATCTTCTGACTCCGGGGTCGGTGGTCAGATCCCTCCGGCCGAACGGAACCTGAAGGCTCGGGTCGGACGGTCGTCGGACAGTGTCACCCAGCCACCTTGACGGCGACTTGAACTCTCCCGGCATGCGGGTCGACGCCGCGCGGCTCAGCGCGACCACTTTAAGTATGGAAGTTCTTCACTTAAGGTGGAGGAGAACCGAGCCAGCACCTGGACAGCTTGGGGGACCCGTGAAACGGACCGAGATCGAGCTCCAGATTCAGATTCTCGGTTCCGTGCGAGCGACGATCCGCGGCCAGGAGGTCGACCTCGGTCCTCCGAAACAGCGGGCGGTTCTGGCCTTGCTGGCGCTGCGGGTGGACCGGCACGTGCCGCTGGACGACCTGATCGCCGTCCTCTGGTCGGGACGGCCGCCAGCGCGGGCCGCGAGCCTGGTGCACACCTATGTCGCGCGGTTGCGGCACACGTTGGAACCCGACACGCCGCGCCGTCAGCGCACCAACGTCATCGCGTCGGCGCCCGGCGGCTATCGACTCGCCGTGGCTGACGACCAGCTCGATCTGCTCCAGTTCCGGGTCGGGCTGCGGGAAGCCGCGGCCTGGCACGCGGCCGGCGAGAACGAGATCGCCTTCACCCGGTACCGGGAGACTCTTGAACGGTGGCGGGACCCGCAGCTGACCGACCTGACCACCTTGCTGGTCGAACACGACGACCTCGGCCCGCTACGCCAGGAGTTCCTGGCTGCCGCACTCGACTACATCGGGCTCGGTCTGGAGTCGGGGCGACCGGAGGTGGTCCTGCCACTGGCCGAACGACTCGCCCAGGCCGAGCCTCTGAACGAGCGAGTTCAGGCGCGGGTGCTGCAGGCGCTGGCACGCATCGGGCAACGCGCCTGGGCCATCGAGCGGTACGCCGACGTCCGCACCCGGCTCAAGCTCGACCTGGGTGTCGATCCGGGGGCCGAACTGACCGAGGCGTACCGGGAGGTGCTGAACGCCGCCCCGCCGCACGCTGACGGTGCGGGCCTCGCCGGTGACCATCAGCCGCCCTGGCGGGGACCCGCGGCCGTGCAGGACGAGTTGGTCGGGCGCTGCGCCGACCTCGCGGCGGTCTGTGACCTGCTCGGCGAGTACCGCATGGTCAGCCTCACCGGTCCGGCCGGAGTCGGAAAGTCGGCACTCGGCATGGCCGCGGCGTTGACGCTGCGGGGACGATTCGCCGACGGGGTCGCGGTGGTGGATCTGGCGAACGCGCGCACCGGTCGGGAACTGGCGCAGGCGACGGCGGCGGTCGTCGACGAGCAGGGATCCTGGCACGCCAAAGGCTGTCTGCCGGTGACGCACCGGCTGCACGACCGCAAGCTCCTGCTCGTCCTCGACAACGCCGAGCTGGTCACCGACGAGGCCGCCGACCTCGTCGACGACGTGCTCCGGGGTTGTCCGCAGGTCACCGTGCTGCTCACCTCGCGGGAACTGCTCGGTCTGCCGTACGAGGCGGTGTATCCGGTGCGGCCACTGGCCGTGGAGAAGGATCACGGGTCGGCGACGGCACCCGCGCTGGCGCTGTTCGCCCAGCGGGCGGCACAGATCCAACCGGCGTTCCGACTCACCGAGGGCAACCTGGAGGCGGTGCGGTCGGTGTGCCGGGCGCTGGACGGGCTGCCCCTGGCCATCGAGCTCGCCGCGGCCTGCCTGCGTACCCAGCGGCTGGAGGCACTGGTCACCGTCGTGGACGACCCGCTACGCCGGATCCGTCCGCGCCGCCGGGGGTTGCCGAGTCACCACCGATCCCTGCGCGCCGCGGTGAACCGCAGCATGGAGCTGCTGGGGCCGGCGGAGCAGCGCTGCTTCGCCGCGTTGGGCGCTGTTCCGGCGGAGTTCGGCCTGGAGGCCGCGGCGGTCGCCGGCCGGGCGATCGGTGGTGAACCCGAGACTCTGCAGATGCTGCTCGACCGATTGGTGGACAAGTCGGTGCTGGAGGTCACGCACGGAGCGTCGGGGCGCCGCTACCGGATGCTCGGGACGGTCCACGCGCTGGCGCGGCAGATGCTGCGCGAACATGGCGTGGCCGGTTCGGCTCCCGACCACCGCTGCGGCTGCGGCTGCCACACCGGCAATTGAGACGGGACATCCGCCGGAAACTGCTATATGATTTTCTAGTAGATGTTGGCGGTCAACGAGCAGGAGATCTCGTATGGACCAACGCCACCTGCTCATGCACCAGGCGATGCTCGGCGACCGCAGACGCGTCGAGTCCTACGACCGGGCGCTTGCCACGGTCGTCGACGAGAACACCGTGGTCGCCGATGTCGGCGCCGGCACGCTGGCGTTGACCGCGCTGGCGCTACGACACGGCGCCGCGCACGTGTACGCCGTGGAGGCCGACCCTCAGGTAGCCGCCGTCGCGGACCGGATCATCAAGAGCAACGGCTGGCAGGACCGGGTCACCCTGATCGCCGGCGACGCCCGACTCGTCCGCCTGCCGCAACCGGTCGACGTGACGGTCTGCGAGCTGATGGGCAACCTCGGGCCGGAGGAGGACATGGCCCGCATCCTGCGGGTGTTCAACCGCCGCAACCTGCGGCCCGGCGGCGCCGTGGTGCCCGAGCGGGTCGTCACCTGGCTGACGCCGGTGCAGTTCGGCGTCGAAGGGTGGGGCATCTGGTCGGCGGACTTCTTCGGCATGCGCCTGGACGTGGTGCAGGAACTGGTCGATCCCACCGCCCACCTGCACTTCCTCACCCAGGAGCCGACCCTGCTGGGCACGCCGGTCGCGCTGGTCGACACCGGTCGCGGCGACACCGGACTGCGCAACGCCCGGCCCCTGGCCCTACCGCTGCACACGGCCGGGACGCTGCACGCCGTGCTCGGCTACTTCACCGCCACACTCGCTCCCGGGATCGAACTGTCCAACATGCCGTCGTACCCGGGCTGCAACTGGGCGGTCTTCGTCTGGCCGCTGCGGCACACCGCCGTCGCGGCCGGCGACACCGTACACGTGCGTCTCCGACGTCCCGACGGTCCCGCCGCGCGGGACGTGACCCGGTGGCGCCTCGACTGTCGTCTCGACAGGGTGAGCAACCAATGATCATCTACACTGCCGCCTCGGTCCGTGACCATTCCGTCGACGCCGACCGGATCTCCGGCCTCACCTGGTCAGGTCACACCCTCTGGTACGCCGACGCGGGACGCGGGCGGGTGGTGTGCCTCGACCCACGCACCGGGGTGTCCGGCGCCGAGCTGGCCTGTCCCGGCCTGGTCGCTGGGCTGACCAACCTTGGCGGGTGCCTGCTCTACGCCACCTCGACCACCCTGCGGCTCACCGAACCACAGAGCGGAGACGTGCTGCGTGAGGTGGCCAGCCCTCGACCGGACGCGCCGGTCTGCGGCATGGAAGCGGGCAAGGACGGCATCTGGCTCGGCTGGCCGGACGCCCTGGAGTTGCGGGACGCCTCCGACCTGCGGCTGCTCGCCACGATACCCGCGCCACTCGGTGTCGCCGGCATCACCGTCACCGACCGGTACGTCGCGCACACCGATCTGCTCGGCGAGGCCATCACGGTCTTCGACCTGCAGGCCGGGCGCAACGTGTTGCAGATCCAGGTCGACGGTCGACCCGCCACCAGCCTCACCTGGGACGGGCTCCGCCTGTGGTACGCCGACGCCGGCAACCTGCGCCTGCGGGCGCTGGACGTGCCCGGGCTGTCCACCGCGCGGGGCTGATCAGGACCCGGTTGACCCCCGGCAGAAAGGTCCCTGATGCTACCGCTGAAGTATCTGCTCAGCCTCTCCCCCATCGGCTCACCCCTGCTGCGGGTCGCACCGGCAGGTGAGTTCCCCCGCTCCCCCGCCCCCGAACGTCTTCAGCTGACCGGTCGCGCGCTCGTCATCGGTTCGGTGGCCACCGCCTCGATGGCGGCGGGTGTCGTCAGCGCCTCGGCCACCGCGGTACGGCACGGCAGGCCGGCCGGTCGGCGACGGCTCGCCCGGGAGATCGCCCGGACCGTCGCCCGCCTGGGCCCCACCTTCATCAAGGCGGCCCAGGTCCTCGGCACCCGCCGAGACGTCGTGCCGGCCTGGCTCTGCGACGAGTTGTCGATGCTCCAGGACGACGTGCCGCCGATGTCAGCGGCGCAGGGACGCACCGCCTTGCGCGAGGCGTACGGGGAGCACGTGGACGAGGTCTTCGTCACCGTCGAGCAGGTGCCGGCGGCCAGTGGCAGCATCGCCTGCGTCTACCGGGCGACCCTGCTCGACGGCGGCACGGTCGCGCTCAAACTGCGCCGTCCCGGCATCGGTCCCCGGATGGCTGCCGACCTCGCGTTGCTGCGCCGGGGAGCGGCGCTGGTGGCCCGGTTGCCGATGTTCCGCGGGGTGCCGGTGCGTGAGGTCGTCGACAACCTCTGCGACTCGGTGCTCGGGCAGGTCGACCTCGGCCGCGAGGGGCGCGACCTCGGCCGCCTGCGAGAGGATCTGGGCGCGGTGCCACGGGTCCTGGTGCCACGGGTACATCCGGAGGCGAGCCGTCCGGCCGCCATCGTCATGGACTTCGTCCCGGACCTGGCCGTCGACACCGCCGACCGGTGTTCCCCGGCATTGCGCCGAAGGTTCGCCGCCTCCACGCTGGCCGTGGTCTATCAGATGCTGTTCATCAACGGTTTCGTCCACTGTGACCTGCACCCCGGCAACCTCTACTTCACCCGAGGCGGTCAGGTGGTGGTGCTCGACGCCGGATTCAGCGTCCAACTGTCGGAGCGGATGCGGGACCTGTTCGCCAACTTCTTCCTGAACATGTCGATCGGCCGCGGCGATCGCTGCGCGGCGATCGTGCTGGAGAGCGCCATCGGGGTCTCCGACGACGCGGACGTGGACGCGTTCACCGAGGGCGTCACGGACCTGGTGGCCCGCAGCTACAAGCTCTCCGCCAAGGAGTTCAGCCTGATCGCGTTCGCCGGGGAACTGTTCGACCTGCAACGCCGCTACGGTGTCGTGGCCTCGCCGGAACTGGTGTTTCCGTTGCTGTCGCTGCTCGTGGTGGAGGGCACCGTACGGTCGCTCGATCCGGACATCGACTTTCAGGAGACGGCCAAGCCGATCCTGAACCGCGCCCTGTTCGGCATCCGCTGAGCCGTCCGGAGTTCCTCGTGCGGCAGGGGGACCGGTCGACCGGTCCCCCTGCTACGGATCGTCAACGCCCGGGTGTGGTCACCACTGGGCGACCCCGGTGGCCACGGCGTCGGCCCGAGCGCGTGGCCAGTCAGCCACGACCAGCGGCACCAGGCGCAGGTCGGCGGTGGCCAGCCGGTCGAAGCGACGCCACAGGGTGGTGGCCGCGCCCGGCTCCATCGTCCGCAACGCGTCGGCGGCGACGACGGCCGGGTCGCCGGCACCTCCGTCGGAGGGCCAGATCCGGTGCAGCAGGTCCCGGTTGGCGTTACCGGCCCACCTCGGCGCCCACTCGCGCAGGACGAGGTCGGCGCCCGGCTCACCAACCGGCACCGGGACGGTGGTGACTCCGTACCGGATGAGCACCTCGGCCAGGGCCGCCGCCACGACCGTCGGACGTGATCCGGCCGGCACCGCCAGGAGCACCCTGCTTCCCGGCGTCAGCCCGGCGTCGGCGAGCAGGTGCCGAGCCCGCGCCGGATCACCGGTGTCGGGTACGGCGTCGGTGGCGGGCGCGGCGCCCGGGTCTCCGGGTTGCAGCACGCCGTGCTGCGCGGCGGCACCCTCAGCGCCGGCAGCGCGGGCCGCGTCGGCGAGGGCAGCCCGGTCGATCGCCCAGGACAGCGCGTGGCGGGCAGCGGACGACGCCGCCGCCCCGCCCGGCGTCGCGGAGAGGTAGTAGCTGCATCCGGTGCCACCGAAGCGGGCGGGCGTCGCCGGCAGATCCCAGGAGAGCACCCCGAAGCCGGTCGCGTCGTCCACCGGCTGGTCGCCGGGGGAAGCCACGATGTCGATGCGGGACGCGGTCCGCCGGCGGATCGGGTCGGTGGCCGGATCCCACCGGGGGTTGGGCTCCAGGACGAAGTCACCACCGGGGGTCAGCTGCCGGGCGATCCGGTACGGCCCGCAGGCCGGGTTGCACCGGTACAATTCGGGACTGTCCGGCACGTAGTAGTCGTACTCGCGTGGGGCCACGGCGGCGTACCCGGTGGCCAACAGGTCGATCAGGTCGTTGGCCGGCTCGGTGAGTCGCAGCACGACGGAGTCGCCCTCGGCCTGCAGCCCCGGGACCCGGGTGAGGTGGGAGAACTGGGCGAGCGCGGGGGCGTGCGCCTCCCAGTGCCCGAACTCCGCGTCGTAGTGCCGGTAGTAGTCGGCCAGCCCTTCGATCAGCGCGCCGAAGTAATGCCGCATCGGCCGGGCCAACGGATGGGCGGTGCGCTTGAGACCCCGCACGGCGTCGCTGACGCCCACCTCCCGGGCACGCTGCGCGTCCCAGCGCACTCCCGGGCGCAGCCGGATACGCCAGGTCCGGCCGTCCTCGCTGATCCCACCGTTGTCGACGGTGGGCAGTTCGCGCGCGACGTCGGGCACCGGTCGGGCGGCGTCGGTCGCGGCACAGGCGAACAACTGTCGGGTGATGAGCCGGAGCACCTGACCGGTCCCGATCCTGCCCGGCTCTCCCTCGTCCGGCGCTCCGGCGACGGGCCGCAGGAAACGAAGCTGGCCGCGACCGGTCGGGGCAGCGGTGGACTCCCGTTCGCGTACGCCGGTCATGCGGGCACCGTCCCGACGTCCGGGAGGGTGCCGGTCGTCGGCTGACCGGAGCCGGTGAAGGTGAGTTTGGATTTGTCGGTGTTGTTGGGGTCGCCTTCGCAGTCGACGAGGACGATCTGGCCTGGGGTGAGTTCGTTGAACAGGATGCGTTCGGAGAGGTTGTCTTCGATGTCGCGTTGGATGGTGCGGCGTAGTGGGCGTGCGCCGAGGACGGGGTCGAAGCCCTTGACGGCCAGGTACTTCTTGGCGTTGTCGGTGAGTTCGAGGCCCATGTCCTTGTTGCGGAGTTGGGTTTCGATCCGGGCGATCATGATGTCGACGATCGACAGGATCTCGTTCTGGCGGAGTTGGTGGAACACGATGGTGTCGTCGATGCGGTTGAGGAACTCCGGCCGGAAGTGTTGCTTGAGTTCGTCGTTGACCTTCTGCTTCATCCGGTCGTAGTTCGACTCGGAGTCTTCCGACTGTTGGAAGCCCAGGGACACGGCCTTGGCCACGTCACGGGTACCGAGGTTGGTGGTCAGGATGATCACGGTGTTCTTGAAGTCCACGATGCGGCCCTGACCGTCGGTGAGTCGACCGTCTTCCAGGATCTGCAGCAGGGTGTTGAACACATCCGGGTGGGCCTTCTCGATCTCGTCGAACAGCACCACACTGAACGGCCGCCGACGCACCTTCTCCGTCAACTGCCCACCCTCGTCGTAGCCGACGTACCCGGGTGGGGCACCTACCAGCCGCGACACGGTGTACCGGTCATGGAACTCCGACATGTCCAACTGGATCAACGCGTCCTCGGACCCGAACAGGAACTCCGCCAGGGCCTTGGACAACTCGGTCTTACCCACACCCGACGGGCCGGCGAAGATGAACGACCCCGACGGACGCTTCGGGTCCTTCAAGCCCGCCCGGGTCCGCCGGATCGCCTTCGACACCGCCTTGACCGCGTCCTCCTGGCCGATGACGCGCTTGTGCAGCTCGTCCTCCATGCGCAGCAGACGCGAGGTCTCCTCCTCGGTCAGCTTGTAGACCGGGATGCCGGTCCAGTTGCCCAGCACCTCGGCGATCTGCTCGTCGTCGACCTCGGACACCACGTCCAGGTCGCCGGCCTTCCACTCCTTCTCCCGCTGCGCCTTCTGACCCAGCAGCTGCTTCTCGGTGTCGCGCAACTGCGCCGCCCGCTCGAAGTCCTGCGCGTCGATCGCGGACTCCTTGTCCCGACGCACCTGCGCGATCCGCTCGTCGAAGTCGCGCAGGTCCGGCGGCGCGGTCATCCGGCGGATCCGCATCCGCGCACCCGCCTCATCGATCAGGTCGATCGCCTTGTCCGGCAGGAACCGATCCGAAATGTACCGATCAGCCAGGGTGGCGGCGGCGACCAGCGCGGCGTCGGTGATCGACACCCGGTGGTGCGCCTCGTACCGGTCCCGCAGACCCTTCAAGATCTCGATGGTGTGCGCCAGCGACGGCTCACCCACCTGGATCGGCTGGAAGCGGCGTTCCAACGCGGCGTCCTTCTCCAAATGCTTGCGGTACTCATCCAGCGTGGTCGCGCCGATCGTCTGCAACTCGCCACGGGCCAGCATCGGCTTCAAGATGCTCGCCGCGTCGATCGCACCCTCCGCCGCCCCGGCACCCACCAGAGTGTGGATCTCGTCGATGAACAAGATGATGTCGCCCCGGGTGCGGATCTCCTTGAGCACCTTCTTCAGGCGCTCCTCGAAATCACCCCGATACCGGGAACCCGCCACCAGGGCGCCCAGGTCAAGCGTGTACAGCTGCTTGTCCTTCAGCGTCTCCGGCACCTCACCCTTGATGATCTTCTGGGACAGGCCCTCCACCACGGCGGTCTTACCCACACCGGGCTCACCGATCAGGACCGGGTTGTTCTTCGTCCGGCGGGACAGCACCTGCATCACCCGCTCGATTTCCTTCTCCCGCCCGATCACCGGATCCAGCTTGCCCTCCCGGGCCGCCTGAGTCAGATTCCGACCGAACTGGTCCAACACCAAACTCGTCGACGGAGCAGCCTCACCCGCCGCAGCACCCGCCGCAGCCGGCTCCTTACCCTGATAACCCGACAACAACTGGATCACCTGCTGACGCACCCGGTTCAAGTCAGCACCCAGCTTGACCAGCACCTGGGCGGCCACACCCTCACCCTCACGGATCAACCCCAGCAGGATGTGCTCCGTACCGATGTAGTTGTGGCCCAACTGCAGCGCCTCCCGCAGAGACAACTCCAGGACCTTCTTCGCCCGCGGCGTGAACGGGATATGCCCACTCGGCGCCTGCTGACCCTGACCGATGATCTCCTCAACCTGCTGACGCACACCCTCCAGAGAGATGCCAAGACTCTCCAGAGCCTTCGCCGCCACACCCTCACCCTCATGGATCAAACCCAACAGGATGTGCTCCGTACCGATGTAATTATGGTTGAGCATCCGGGCCTCTTCCTGGGCCAGGACGACAACCCGTCGCGCTCGGTCGGTGAACCGCTCGAACATAACCGCCACCCTTGAAGAGTGACGCCGCCCCGGGTGGCGGAAAGGCACCCGGGGCGACGTCTGCTACCGGACTGAACCAACCGTCACGCGCTGACGTAGGCCTCGGAGCCCACCAGTGCGTCGGCCAGCTTCATCTGCACGCCGGTCAGGCGCGCCCGGACATCGCCGCCGGAGGTGCGCAGGGCGGCGTCCGCGTGGTCGGCCGTCAGCACCGTGCCGGCCGGCTCGATGTCCTTGAGCCGTCCGGCCAGGTGCACCGGCGCCGCCGCGTACAGCGTCGCCGACGGGGTGACCAACTCGAAGTGAGCGTCGAAGTGCAGCTCACCCGGGTAGCGCAGGGTGCTCAGGCTGTCCTCCGTACCCTCACCGAGCTGGCCGCCCGAGACGGTGAAGAAGCTGGCCCGCAGCATGACCTTGCCACCCAGAGCCGGGCTGTTGCCCACCAGCGCCACCCGCGCGAGCTGAGCCAGCACGCCGGAGCCCTGGTCGTGCTTCTCCGGGCCGAAGAGGAGGATCTCGGCGCCGGCGGCCAAGGGGTAGTCGCCAGCGAGTTCGATCTCCTCGGTACGGCCGTTGACCTCGACCTTGATCTTCGCCTCGGTCGACGCCTGGATGATGATCGACGGGTCGACCAGCATCGATACGCACGGGCCGATGCTCGACGCGAAGAAGGCGCTCGGCGTGTTGCCGACGGCCTCGTTCTCGTCGTTCGACGGGTACCACGCGGCCGGCAGGTTGGTGCCCCGGACCACGTTGTGCGCCGGCATCACCTCGCCCTGGTCACCGTAGGGGCGACCGAGGAACGGCGAGGTGAGCGGGGTCTTGTACGGCGGCAGGCCGTCGACGATCCCCTTGACGTCGATGACACCCCGGTGGGCCAGCCGCATGGTGCTGGTCTCCAGGATGCCGAACCGACGGATGTAGAACTCCGCGGGGAAGTTCTTACCGGGCACGATCTGCTTGATGTGACCGGTGTTCGGCAGGTAGGGGTTCGACAGGATCTGGATCCGGTCGTTGAGCGTGTAGCTGAACCCCTTGATGCCGACCTCGGGGGCGCTGATGAGCTCCAGGTTGAAGCTCGCCGTGCCGTCCTCGTCGACGGTGTGCTTGAACCCCTGCATGGGCCACTTGTTCATCTGCACGAAACCCGACAGGTTGATCGTCTCCCGGCGACCACCGTAGTAGTCGTCGCCGAAGACGACCGTCGCCGCCGCCAGGATGTGCGGCCGCAGCGGCTTCGGCTCGATGTTGAGTGACTCGTAGGTCTCTCTCGCCGTGTCTGTCACGGCTCCACCTCCCTGTATGCCCCGGATGCGGTGACGCCTCTGTGACGCCTCTCGACCGGAGGACCACTACTCGGGACGCTATCGATTTTTAAAGTGCCAGTCAATCGGCCGGGATTGATCATTAGCGAAATGTTGTCCCAATTCACGCATGGCTGAAGCCTGCGTACGTGGCCTGACCGGCAATGGCCCACAAGCGGGCGCTATTGGTTTACCTATCGGACAGCTGAAGCGACGACCGTCAGACCGCCGCCGTCGTGGCGGTCAGCGGGAAGTCCGGCACCCGCAGCATCGGCATGGCCAGCTGCGCCACCGCGTCACCCCAGTCGCGTGCCCGGGTCGGCACGGTGCGCCCGGCCTCCGTGGCCCGCATGACCATCGCCAGCGGGCTGTCGTTGAAGCGGAAGTTGTGCACCGCGCCGACGACCTCGCCGTCCTCGATGAGGTAGACGCCGTCGCGGGTCACCCCGGTCAGCGCCATCGTCGCCAGGTCCACCTCCCGGATGTACCAGAGGCTGGTCAGCAAGAGCCCACGCCGGGTCCGGGCAACCAGGTCCGCCTCCGCGCCACCGCCCGGCGGCCCTTCGAGGATCAGGTTCTCCACCAGCGGGGTCAGCGGCATACCCAGTTCCTCGGCGCTGTGTCGGGTCTGCACCAGCGAACGCAACCGCCCCTGCTCCCACCACTGGGTCGGGCCCAGCGGCAGGCCGTTGTCGAAGACCGAGCGGACCCCGCTGGACGCGGCCGCCACCAGGAACGGCGCACAGCGCAACCCCTCGGCCGTCGGATCGCTGCGCAGGGTCAACGCGACCCCGGTGATCTGCTCCCCGATCCGGGTACGGCCGCCGGCCCGGCTGTAGGCCGTGCGGCCCTGCGCCGCCGCCCCGGCACCCGCCGTGGTGTACGCGTAGTTCATCAGATCGGCGACTGCGCTCGGCGGCACGAGGCACTCGTACCGGCCGGGTGGCAGGTCGATGCGCCGTCGTTCCCAACGCAGCCGCCGGTCGAGTTCGTCCTGCAGCCCGGCCACCGACACGTCGGTGAAATCGTCGGTCACCGCGCTGGTCCACACCGGAGCGCCTCGCCCGTCACGGGCGGTCAGCTCCAAGTGCCCGGCGGACCCGTCATGCCGCAGCCTGGCCCCGGCGGAGGTGCCGAGAAACGTTGTCCGCGACCGATGTTCGGCGTACCCGTGCAGCACCTGGCCCTGCCTGCCGGCCCGCGCGAACCCGGTCGAGAGCTGCTCGACCAGGCCGGTGAGCACACCGGCCCCAGCCGGTCGGACCGGGTCGTGCCAGTGCGGCGACGCCGCACCGGGCTCCGGCAACGCCCGGGCGTCCGGCGCCAACGGTGCCTGCCGGGCCACGGCCTCCGCGCCACCCACCGCGTCGACGATCTCGGTCCGGCCCACCTGGCCGGAGACCGACACCGCGCCCACCCGTGCGCCGACCACCGAGACCACCGACACCCGGCACTCGTCCGCGTCGCCGGCCGCCACCAGCGCGCTGTCGGCCCACCGCAGGTGACGGTCCACGCCGCACTCCACGATCACCACCGTGGCGTCGCCCCGGGCGGCGGCGAGACCGATCTCGATCAGCTCCTGTGGCCCCGGCCTGCTCATCCCGTCGCCCCCGCCCGGGGATCGGTGACGGGCACCGCCCGGAACAGTGCCGACGGGCAGCCGTGCCCCGCCGCGGCGATCTGGAGCGGCTGGGCCTTACCGCACTGGCCGGCACCGGACAGCAGCCACGTCTGCGCGCCACCGACTGCCTCCAACGACCGCCAGAAGTCGAGCGTGGTGCCCGTGTACGCGACGTCGCGCACCTGACCGACCAGCCGCCCGTTGCGGATCCGGTGGAACCGCTGGGCGGTGAACTGGAAGTTCACCCGGGCCATGTCGATGGAGAAGCTGTTGTCACCGACGACGTAGAGACCGTCGCGGACCCGACCGATCAGCTCGTCGGTGTCCGGGCCGCCGGGCGCCGGGCACAGCGAGACGTTCGGCATCCGCGGCACCGGCAGGTGCCGGTAGGACTCGGCGTACGCGCAGCCGGTCGAGGCGTCCAGTCCGGCGGCGCCGGCGGTCTGCCGATCGTGCTGCACCCCCACCAGCAGGCCCTCGGTGATCAGCGGCCAGGAGCGGGCGGCCACCCCGTCGTCGTCGTAGCCGACGGACGCCAGCGCGTGCGGGGTCGTCCGGTCGGCCACCACCGTCATCTGCGGTGAGCCGTAGCGCAGGACCCCGACGTCCCGCGGCCGGACGAAGGAACTGCCCGCGAACGCCGCCTCCCGGCCGCGCATCCGATCCAGCTCGGTGGCGTGACCGACCGTCTCGTGGATCGTCAGCCACAGGTTGGTCGGATCGATGACCAGGTCGTACCGGCCCGGTGCGAGCCTGGGGGCGGCGGCCTTCTCCGCCAGCAGACCCGGCAGCCGGGCCAGTTCGCCGGCCCAGTCCCAACCGGTGCCGGTCAGGTACTCCCACCCACGAGCAGCCGGCGGCCCGAGCGTCCGCATCGCCTCGAACGTGCCGTCACCGGCGTCGATCCGGAAGCCGAAGGCCATCGGGTGCAGCCAGGTGCGCCGCTGCCGGATACGCCGGCCCTCGCTGTCGTGGTACACCGTCGACTCACGAAACACCTGCAGGTACGCCTCGGCCAGGTGCGCGCCGCCGTCGCGGAGCAGCCCACACCACCCGGCCAGCAAGGCGGTACGCTCGGCCGCCGGGACCTCGAACGGGTCCACCTCGTACGGCGACTGCCAGTCCACCGGCGCCGGCACCGGTTCGTCGGTGAGGCGCACCGGCTCGCCCCGCAACGGTCGCACCGCCCGGGCCAGGGCACAGGCGCGGGCCGCCAGCGCGCCGACTCCGCCCGGGGACAGCTCGACCCCGGCGGCGAAACCCCAGGTGCCGTCGACCAACACCCGCACCCCGGCACCGGTCTCGACGCTCTCCTGGCTGCTCTCCGGGCGGCCGTCGCGGACCCGCTCCCGCAGGGCACGGACCCGCCGCAGCCGGATGTCGGCGTAGGTCGCGCCGCTGCGGCGGGCCTGCCGCAGCGCCGCGTCGGCCAGGTCGTCGACCGGCAGCGTGTCGAATCCCGGCTCGACGGCCGGGGCCGGGCACGTGGTCACCGGAACCGCACCCCCGGGTGGTGCGTCGTCCACTCCCCTGCCCGCACGGTACGCAGGGCGGACACCACCCGGTCGATCTCGGCGACGCTGCTGTAGACCGCGAAGGAGATCCGCACGGTGCCGACCAGACCCAGGTCGTCGAGGAAGGTGCTGGCGCAGTGCACACCGGAGCGCACCGCGATGCCGTGCCGGTCCAGGTGACCGCCGACGTCGTAGGGGTGCAGGCCGTCCACGGCGATCGAGACGATGCCGGCCGGTTCAGCCGCCGGGTCGCCGAGGACCCGCACCCGGTCGACGGCGCCCAACGCCCGCACGGCGTACCGGACCAGGCTCGCCTCGTGCGCCCGGACCGCCTCACGGTCGAGGCCGTCCAGCCAGGTCAACGCCGCGGCCAACGCCACCGCGGCGGGGATGTCCGGGGTGCCCGCCTCCAGCCGGGCCGGTACCGGCACGTACGACACCGGGGCGTGGTGGGAGACGCCCTTCACCGTCCCGCCGCCGACCTGGTAGGGCGGCAGGTCGGCGAGCAGCTCCCGGCGACCGTAGAGCACACCCGAACCCATCGGGCCGTACACCTTGTGACCGGAGAAGCAGTAGAAGTCGGCGCCGATCTCCCGTACGTCGACGGGCAGGTGCGGCACCGCCTGCGCGCCGTCGACGACGACCGGCACACCACGCTGGTGCGCGACGCGGACGAGGTCCCGGACCGGGTTGACGGTGCCGAGCACGTTGGACACATGGGTGACCGCCACGAGGCGGGTACGTGGGCTCAGCTCGGCCGCCAGGGCGTCCGGCGCGACCGGCCGGCCGGCGACGGTCGGTACCACCCGCAGGGTGGCCCCTCGCCGCTCACACAATCGCCGCCAGGGCAGCAGGTTCGAGTTGTGTTCCATGCCGCTGACCACGATGTCGTCTCCCGGGCCGACGATCCGCGCGGCGAAGGTCTCGGCGAGCAGGTTCGTCGCGTCGGTGGTGCCCCGGGTGAAGACGATCTCCTCGTCGTGGGCGGCGTTGAGCAGTCGGCGCACCGTCGCCCGCGCCTGCTCGTAGCGGCCGGTGGCCCGGCGACTCAACTCGTAGAAGCCGCGGCCGATGTTGCTGTTCGCGGTGACGTACTGGTCGACCAGCGCGTCGAGTACGCATCGGGGCTTCTGCGTGGTGGCCGCATTATCCAGGTAGGCCAGTCGCGGACCGCGCTGCGGATGGTCGAGGAACGGGAACTCGGCCCGCACCGATTCCAGGGGGTGGGCAGCCGTGTCGGTCATCCTGACTCCTCCGTGAAGCTCGCGATGAAGCGATCGAGAAAACCCGGTGGGCAGGCAAAGAGCTTCTGCTCCGGGTAGGGCCGCTGCGCCGGCGGGATCCACCCGGGCGCGCCGCGGCGGGGCCACCGTCCGGCCCGGTCCGCCAGGTGCGGGCCGTGGAAGAACCAGCAGATCTGGCTGACCTGCTCGGTGAAGACGACCGGGTGCACCCGTGGCGAGTACATCGCCAGGTGACCGTAGGCGGCCCGGAACTCCCCGGCGACTCCCATCGTCGCGCCGTGCAGGACGTGCCCGAACACGTCGTGGACGACCCGGAAGATGTCGTTGTGCAGCAGCTGCACGCCGTCGACGGTGACGCCCGACGGCGCGCAGAGCGGATGGTCCGGTGCCGGTCCGTGGGGACCGTGACCGTCGCTGGTGAGGTAGACGTGCAGCACGCCCGTGCGGTCCACGGAGTCGATCAGTTCGGCCGCACCCCGGTACGGCTGCCCCGGTCCCCGCCACGGCACGACCCGCAGCCCGGCCGGCTCCAGCAGGGCGAAGTGGCGCAGGGTCTCCTCGGTGAAGCGGGTGTACCGGGCGGCGAGATCGGCGTCGAGGGCGCGGCGGGGTGCCCGGTCGAAGTGCCGGGCCACCTCACGGCAGAACTGCGGATCGACCCGGACCCGGGTGCGGGACAGCCGGGACAGGTCCCGGTGCGGTAGCTCGCCCCGCCCGGCGGCGGCGTCCACGTACGCCTGGGCGACCGTCAGCAGGCGGTCGTGCCGCGCCGACGGCCGGAGCCGGTCGGACACGCTCCCGACCCTGGTCGTCATCCCGTCCTCCCCGGTGTCGCCCGGTCGGGCGCGCCGCGCGCCCGCAGGCACAGCGCCGAACCGGGCAGGCACACGATGCCGTCGCCGTCTGCGTACCCGGCCGCCGCCTCGGCCAGCCGGTCCCATCCGGCGCGTTCACCGTCCCCGCCGAGGTGGTGGCGCACCGCTCGCAGCAGCCCCGGCGGGGTCACGTCCCGGGCGTACTGGAGGTATTCGGCGACCGAGGCGAACCGCATCGACACCGGCACCGGCTCGACGGTGACCTCGACGAAACCGGCGGCCGCCAGTTCCGCGCGGGTGCCCGCGACGTCGCACATGCTGAACGGACCGGGCCGCTGCGGCGGCGGGCCGGGCAGCTCGGCACCGAGGGCGCGGAAGGCCAGCGAGGTCATCGGGTTGGCCGCCGGGGTGTCCCAGACCGCGGCGGCGAGCACACCGCCGGGGACCAGCAGGCGGCACAGGCCGGACAACATCCGGTGCCGGTCGACGGCGAACATCAGCCCCCAGCGGCTGAGCACCGCGTCCATCGAGCGCGACGGCAGATCCAGTGACTCCACGTCGGACTCGACGAAGTCGATCGGGTGATCGAGACCGGCGGCCGCCATCCGGGCGCGGCGCACCATCTCCGGAGCGAGGTCGATGCCGAGCACCCGGCCGGTCGGGGCGACCAGACGTCCGGCGCTGATCGCCGGCTCGCCCGTGCCGCAGCCGACGTCGAGCACCCGGTGGCCGGGCCGCAGCCCGGCCGCGCGCAGCAGCCAGGCGGTCACCGGCGCGGCGGCCCGTTCGTACCGGTCCCGCCAGAACTCCCACCCGCCGCTGACCGCGTTCCAGGTGTCGCGTTGCTCGGCCTTGAAACCTGCCGGGTCGAACTGTACGACCGTCATGCTGTCTCCTCGCCGGCGAATTCAGCCTCCGCCAACTATATGATTGGCAAGTATCCGGAGCAATGCCGGCAGTTGCGGTGCTGGACGCCCGCCGACAGCAACCCTTTCTTCAAGCGTCGGGCTCTCCTATGCGGCCATCGCCATCACCCGCCGGCCGGTAGCCTTCGCCGAAAGCGCCGGACCGTCCGAAGAGGAGCCGACATGAGCCACGTCGACCCGCCACCGAGCTGGCCCGTCGGGGCCGACGAGGCGTACGCGGCGGCGCGACGCGATCTCGCCGACGCCGAGCAGGAGCTGCGCGACCAGATCGAACGGGTGGCCGCCGCCCGCCGCGCCCTGCCACCGGGCCCACTGCTGGCCGACTACCGGTTCACCGAGGGACCCGCCGACCTCGACCGCGCCGAACCGATCCGCGACGTGCGCCTGCGGGAACTGTTCGACACACACCCGACGCTCCTGCTCTACCACCTGATGTTCGCCCCGGACGCCACCGAGGCGTGCCCGATGTGCTCGATGTGGGTCGACGGTTTCCACGGCGTACTGCCGCACCTGCTGCGGCACACCGCCGTCGCGGTGGTGGCGAAGGCGCCGCTGCCCAAGCTGCGGGCGTGGGCGCGCAGTCGCGGCTGGGCCGGTCTGCGAATCGTCTCCAGCCACGGCACCTCCTTCAACGCCGACCTGCGCGCCGAGTACCCGGACGGCACGCAACGGCCGATGGTCAGCGTGCTGCGGACCGAGGGCGATCGGGTACGCCACCTCTACTCGGCCCCGGCGAGCTTCCCGGACGGCGGCGAGCGCGGCATCGACCTGCTCAGCCCGGTCTGGAACGTGCTGGACCTGTTGCCCGCCGGACGTGGCGACTGGTACGCCGGCAACGACTACGTCGCCGATCCCGGCCGGTCCGCCTCGCGCTGACCGGTCCCCGCGCCCAGGAACGCCTCGGTGGCCAGCAGGTCCGGCAACCGCACCGCCGCCAGCCGGCGGCCGCTGAAGTCGGCGTACCAGACCAGGGTGCCGTCCCAGGTCAGGCCGACCGGCCGGCCGTCGACGACCGCCTCCCCGAGCAGCCTGCCGTCCCGGCCGTCCACCGCCCGCAGCATCGCGGCCTCGAAGTCGGCGTAGATCACCACGTCCCCCGCCACGGTCAGGCCGGACGGCGTACCCGGCACCGCGAACTCCCGGCGCACGGTCATCGTCTCGACGTCGCGCAACTGCACCACCGACGGGCCACGCAGGCCCATCCACATCATCACGCCGCTGGTCTCCACCCCACAGAGCCGGCCACTCGGCGGCGGGACCGCCCGCTCCGCGAGGACCTCCCCACTGACCGGATCGATCAGCAGGATGCGCTTCGGGCGTCCACCCACCTGGCACAGCGCCCCACCGCCCACCGTCAGGTCTGCCCGGACCCGGCGGCAGGACAGCGTACGGACCACCGCGCCCGTGGCCGGGTCGAGCGCGTAGATCTCGCCAGCCGCCTGATCGGAGTGCCAGAGGAACTCACCATCATGGGTCAGCCCGCAGAGATACGTGCCGGGCGCGGGCAGCTCCCGGGCAATGGGCAACGTCGTGTCGACACCGGGAATGGTCATCGGGTACCCCTTCTCGTCTCGGTCGCAACGGTGGGCGGTCGACGTCAGACCCCGTCGGCGAGCGCCCGGGACAGGTCCTCGACCAGGTCACGACCATCCTCGATACCGGCCGAGAGACGGATCAACGAGTCCGTGATGCCCCGGCGGGCGCGAACCTCGGCCGGCACCGGCCGGTGCGTCATCAGCGCCGGACACTCCACGAGGGAGTGCACGCCGCCGAGACTGACGCCGCAGGAGAACAGCGCGAACCGATCCATCAGCCGCGTCGCCGGTCCGCCCAGATACTCGAAGGACACCATCGAACCGGGGCCGGTCATCTGGGCCTTGGCCACCGCGTGCTGCGGATGCTCGGCAAGCCCCGGGTAGTGGACCCGCCCGACGACCGGACTGGCCCGGAGCCGCTCGACCAGCGCCCACGCGTTCGACACCTGCCGAGCCACCCGCAGCGACAGGGTGTGCAGGCCACGCCGGATCAGGAAGCAGTCCAGCGCGCCCGGCACGTTGCCGGCGGCCGTCCGGTACGACCGGTACCCCGCGTGCAGCTCCTCGTCCCGGTAGACCAGCGCGCCACCCAGCACGTCGGCGTGCCCGGCCATCGACTTCGTCGTGCTGTAGAGGCAGACGTCCGCACCGAGCTCCAGCGGGCGCTGGAGCACCGGGCTGGCGAAGGTGTTGTCCACCACCAACCGGGCACCGCGCTCGTGCGCCCGACCGGCCACCTCGGCGATGTCCACCACGCCCAGCAGCGGATTGGTGGGCGTCTCGACCCAGACCAGCGCGACATCCGGGGCGTCCAGCGCGTCGTCGATCCCCTCCGGCGTGCTCAGGTCGGCGTAGCGCACCCGGACGCCCTGGCGGGCCGCCAACTCGAACAACGCGTCGGTGCCGGAGTACACGTCGTCGGTGCTCACCACACACTGCCCCGGGCGCAGCTGGGCGAGCACGGTCGCCGCGGCGGCCTGCCCGGAGGACAGGACGGTCGCGAACCGCGCCCCCTCCAACCCGGCCAGACACTCCTCCAGTTGCTCCCGGGTCGGGTTCTCCCCCCGCCCGTAGAAGTAGCGGGGTTCGTCCTGCGCGCGCCGCTCGTACGTGGTGGAGACATGGATCGGCGGCACCACGTCCGCGGTGCCCGGCATGACCCGACGCCCCCCGTGCACCAGGCGCGTGTCGAACCGCATCGGTCACCCCACCCCGACGCCGGCGCCACGGAACGGCGACAGCGCCCGGACCAGGCCGGCCGGTACGCGGGCCGGCTCGGTACGTCCGTTCGGCCCCCGCATGCAGGCGATCCGCTGCCGCCCCCGAGCCACCAGCAGGTCGTCGTCGGCGATCCGCAGGTAGTCGAAGGCCAGCTCCATCTGTGTCTGGGTCAGCTCGGCCAACCGCATGCGCACCGCCAACCGGTCGAACGGGGCCAGCTCGGCGAAGAACTCGCAGTCGACCTTCAGGGTGAACAGCTTCAGATCACCCCGCAGTTCATCGAGCACCTCCGGCGCGTGCTCGTGCAGGAACATCTCCCGGCACCGGCCCTGCCACCGCAGATAGTTGACGTAGTAGACGTTGCCGACGAGGTTGGTCTCCTCGAAACCGATGGTGTGGTGGTACTCGTAGTAGCGCGACACTGTCACCCCTCCGTCCCGTTGAGCACCGCCACCACGACCCGCTCCCCGGCACCCGCCACCGTGCAGACCCGGGTGGCTATCCGGAGGCCACCGGAGTCCAGCACCACCCACCCGTCCGGGGCGGCGCCGGACACCAGCGTCAACGGCCCGTCGGTGCGCCCGGCCTTCTGCAGGCACTCGGTGGCGCACCACACCCGGGTCGCCGCGAGATCCGGCGTGTCACCGACCTCGGCGACGAGCAGCGCCGCCAGCGATCCGTGCCGGCCGATCAGATCGCGCCGGGCCTGCGCCGGGCGGGCGGTCACCGGCTCCACGTCGCAGGCCAGCGGGGCGTCACCGACCACCGCGAGGCGCAGTGGCGCGCTGTACGCCACCGACACCGCACGCACGCCGTCCACCTCGGGTCGACCGTCCGGTCGGTGGCGTACGACCACCGGGCGGCCGGCCGCCCAGGACAGCAGGGCATCGGCGTCGCGCGGCCCACCACCGGGCGCGGCGGCCACCGCGATGTCCCCGGAGAACACCTCAGCCAGACGGCGCTGCAGCAACGGCCCGAGCAGCACCGCCGGCCACCCGGCGGCCGGCGCGTGCGGGCGTACGGCGCGCAGTCGAAGTCCTGTCCAGCTCTCGATCACCGCGCCGGTCCCGTCGCGGACCACCACGTCGTAGACGTAGCCGGTGCCGTGCTGCTCCCGCTCCCGGGCGGTCATGGTCACCGTCTCGGCCGCGGAGAGCTTCGGACCGGCGGACCAGATTCGGTCGATCCCCTCCGGCAGCAGCGTCGCGTCCGGCACGCACACCTGGATGCCGTGCATGAACGCGTCCCGGGCACCGGGGTCGCCCAGCACGAGACGGCCCGGTAGGAAGCGGCTGAACCACTCGCCGGTGTCGCTGGTGGCCACCTCCGCCTCGACGAACCGCGCCGCCACCTGCCGGTAGCCGTGCAGCCGCTGGAACCGACCGCCCTGGAACAGCAGGTCGCCGTAGAGGTCCCGGGCCGGTGCCAGGGGCAGCGCCGGCAGCTCCGTCTGCTCCGGTGCGGCGGTGTCCTCCGGGTACGACCCGTCCGGCGCGAACCGCATGCGGGCCCGGAAGTGGTCCGCGGCGAACCCGGTCGCGGCGCTGCGGATCACCACGTCGATCACCTGCTCCGAGCGGACCAGCGCGGCCACCCGGATCGTCGCTCCGCCGTCCGGGTCGACCAGCACCGGCCGGTCGAACCGGACGTCCTCGATGACCGGCACCCCCGGGTGGCGGGCCAACGCCGTGGCGACCTGGGCCATGGCCTCCAGGCCGAGCACCGCAGGGAAGAGCAGGTCACCGTCGAGCCGGTGGTCGGCCAGGTACGGGTCGGTGGTGGTCGCGAGATCCACCTCGCAGACCAGCTCCACACCGTCGTAGCGGACCAGGGGTCGTTCGGTGAACCGCAGCAGGGGCAGCTCCGGTCGGTGGTACCGCAGGGTCTCCAGCCCACCGGTACGCCCGGTGACCACCACCACCGGCGGCAACGTGTCGTCGGCGAGCACCTCGCGCAGGACCCGCAGGCCGTCCTCCGGGCCGATCGGGGTGACGCCGGTGCCGCTGAGCGCCTCGACCACCGCCAACCGTTCCCCCATGCCGACACCGGACCACACCGACCACTCCAGGCAGACCGCGCGGCATCCCGGACGGGTCGCCGCGACCTTGCGGGTCAGCTCGGCGAGCGCCTCGTTGGCGGCAGCGTAGTGCGCCTCGCCGTGCAGCCCGGCGCGCCCGATGATGCTGCCGAACGTCACGAGCAGCCGCAGCCGCTCGACGTCGATCGCGGCCAGCACCGCGCGCAGGCCGCCCACCTTCGGCGCGAACACCTGGCGGACCGCGACCTCGTCGAGGTCGCCGAGCGCGGTGGGGGTGTTCAGCCCGGCGCCGTGCAGCACGGCGGTCACCGGGCCCCAGTCGGCGGTGAGTTCGGCGACGGCGGCGGCGACCGACGCCGCGTCGGTGACGTCCACCCGCAGATAACGCAGGTCGCCGGCGGCGTCACGGAGCCGGGACAGGTTCGTGGCCAGCGCCGCGTCGGTGGCCGGGTCGGAACGACCGATCACCGCCAGCCGGGCGCCACTCTCCCGGGCCAGCATGGCGGCCGCCTCGGCGGTGATGCCCTTGCCGCCACCGGTCACCAGCAGCAGGTCGTCGGGCCCCAGCGGCAGCGGACCCGGCCGGGGATCGACCGGGATCGGCCGCAGCATCGGCACCTGGCGCAGGCCCGCCGGGTCGTAGGTCACCTCGGTGAAGTCGACGGTGCCCGCCACCTCGGCCACCACCCGGTCCACGGTGTCCGCTCCGAGCGGGGTGGTCACCACGGTCGTCCGTAGCCGGTCGCCCTCCAACCGGGCGGTCTTCGCCAACGCCCCGCCCCGGGCGGCCGGCTGCACCAGCACCAGCCGGCCGCCGGCGGGTTGCCGCAGCGCGGCCTGGGCACCGCGGACCGCGACCTCCAGGTACGCCTCGTCGGGGTCGTCGGGCAGGCAGACCAGGACGCCGGAGCCGAGCCCGGCCCTCTCCAGGGCGCGTCGCAGCGGGTCGGCGAGCGGGTGACCGGGACTGGCGAAGACCTCCCACCTCCCGCCGATGCCGGCCAGGTCTCCCGCCGGCACCGGCTCGTGGACCAGGTCGACGACGAAGGTCCGTACCCAGGGCGCGACCCCGGCGACGACGTCGGCCCGGCCGGTGGTGTCCGCACGCCCCCGCGCCTGCAACGCCTCGGCCATCTCCCGCACCGTGGCGGTGGCGAAGTTGGTCGGCACGGAGACCGCCGACAGCCCCATGGCACGTGCCGCCTCGTTGACGATCTGCCCGACGGTGATCGAACTCATGTGCAGGTCGTCAAGGAGGCGGCTGTCGTCGTGGAGCACCTCCACCGGCAGCTCCGCCCGCTGCGCCACGAGCTGGCGGACCAGCTCCAACGCCCCGTCGGTCGCGGGGAGCGCGACCTCGGCGGCCGGCGCGGACGCCTCGGTGCTGACCGGCAGCGCCACCTGGGGAGCGGACTCGCAGGGGCTGGCGAAGAAGGCGCCCGGCCGCTGGGGATCCAACGGCCGGGTGAACCGGTCCTCGAACAACGCCGGATAGCTGGCCGGACCGCCCAGCACGTACACCGCGCCGACGGCGGTGAGCAGGCCGACGAGGGACTCCGCGTCGGTGTCCAGCGCCAGCGCCGGTAGGTCCGGCATCTGGTCGCGGGCCAGCCGGGTGAGCACCTGCCCCGGCCCCACCTCGACGAACAGGTCGACCTCGACCGCGGCACGGGCCAGTGCCGCGGTGAAACGCACCGGCGCCTGGATCTGCCGGTGCAGCAGCTCGACCAGGTCGGTGTCCGGTGGCAGCACGATCCCGGTCACGGTCGAGGCCACCCGCCGCAGCGGCGGCAGGAACCGGCACGACCGCAGCCGTTCGCCGAAGGCGTCGGCCGCAGCCGACATCAGCGGCGAGTGGAAGGCGTGTGAGACGTTCAGCCGGGTGCAGGCGAGCCCGGCCAGCGCCGCCCGCCGGGCGACCTCGCCGACGGCGTCGTCGGTGCCGGCCACCACCGTCTGCCGGGGGCCGTTGTAGCCGGCCACCACCGCGCCCGTGCCGTCGAGGAGGGCGGCGGTCTCCGTCGGGTCGCCGATGACGCCGGCCATCGCGCCGGGCCGGGCCAGGCGCGCCATGAGGTGCCCCCGCGCCGCAACCAGATCCCGCAGCTCGCCGTCGTCCAGGCAGCCCGCCCAGTGCAGGGCGGTCAGCTCACCGAGGCTGTGCCCGACGGCGACGGTGGCGTCGATGCCGAGCGCGTCGAGCACCCGCAACGCGCCGATCGAGCCGGTGACGATGCGGGGCTGGGCGGCCTCGGTCGCGGCATTGTCACCGTCCGGAACGTCGCCGGCCGTACGCCAGACGTCGTCCGTCTCGGTGAATCTGCGACGCAGCGCGCCACCGCCCCAGCCCTGGCCGGAGCCCTGGCCGGGAAAGAGGAATCCGACGCGTACCGGACGGGCGACCCGCCCGACGAAGACCCCCCGCGCCGGGTCGACCAGCCGGCCCGGGCCACCGGGAGCCAGCGCGGCAGCCGCCGCCCGCATCGTCTGCTCGGCCTCCCGGGGCGAACGGGCCACGACGGCGGCGCGGTAGGCGCGCCCACGTTGCTGTCGGTGCAGCGTCGCGGCCAGGTCGGCCAGGTCGGCGAAGGCCAGCGTGGCCACCGTCGGCCCTAGCTGCTCCAGCCGTTGCCGGAGCGCGTCCGGGCCGTCGGCGTCCACCAGGAGCAGCTCCGCGTCCTGGGTCGAGCGGGCCAGCTGCCGGGTACGCCGGTCCAGCTGCCGACGACGCGGACGCACCGGCCCGTCGATCACCAGGTGGGTGTTGATGCCACCGAACCCCATCGCGGTGATCCCGGCCCGCTGCGCGGCGCCCTCCGGCCAGGGCTCGGCCTGGCGGACCACCCGCAGCGCCGGCCGGTCGGTGACGAGTTCGGCGTGCGGGTCGGTACACCCGACGGTCGGTGGAATCACCTGATGGTGCACCGCGAGCACGGCCTTGATCAGCCCGGCCACGCCGGCCGCCGCCTTGGTGTGACCGATCATGGCCTTGATCGAGCCGATCGCGGCGGGCGCGGCCTGCGGGCCGGCAGAGCGCCGTTCCGCGCCGAGCGCCCTCAGCTCGGTGGCGTCACCCACCGCCGTCCCGGTCCCGTGCCCCTCGAACAACGGCACGGTCTCCACACCGAAGCCGGCCCGCTGGTACGCACGGCGCAACGCCAACCGGTAGCCGTCCGCCTCGGGTCGGGTCATGCCGCCGCGCCCGTCGGAGGAGACGCCCCAGCCGGCGACCGTGGCGTAGATGCGGCGGCCCTGCGCCAACGCGTCCCGCTCCCGCATCAGCACGACCATGCCGCAGCCCTCACCCGGCCAGAACCCGTTGGACCGGCGGTCGTAGACGTACATCTGGTCGCTGGCCAGGGCACCGGTGCGGGCGAAGCCGACCATCTCGAACGGATCGATCGACAGGTCCACTCCACCGGCGATCGCCACGTCGACGTCGTGGTCGGACAGGTTGCGGCAGGCGGTCAGCACGGACAGCAGCGAGGAGGCGCAGGCGCCGTCCACCGTGTAGCCGCCGCCGTGCAGGTCGAAGTAGTTGCAGATGCGCCCGGCGATGGTGTTGGCAAGGCCGCCGGCCAGGCTGTCCTCGGTCACCTCCGGAAACGGTGACTTGTACGAGGACTCCAGGCCGGCGAGGAAGTTCGCCACCCGCTCGTCGTCCCAACCCTGCTCGCCCAGCGCCGCCCCCACCACCCGCCGCACGTACGGCCAGCGCAGCCGCATCGTTCCCGCCCGGGTGAACTCACCGGTCAGCGTGTTACCGACGACGACGGACGTACGCTCGCGGGGCAGGCCGTCGCCGTCGGCGAACCCGGCGTCGGCCAGCGCCTGCGTGGCCATGTCCAGCGCCAGCCAGTGGGTCAGGTCGGTGGAGCGGTAGGTGCTGCCGCTGACCTTGAAAGCGACCCGGTCGAACTCGTACCCCTCGATCACGGCGGCGTTGGTCGCGTAGTAGCGGTCCGGCGCGCTCGGATCCGCCGACCAGTAGTCCTCGGCACGCATCCGCTCGTCGGGCAGCCGGCGGAACGCCCGACGCCCGGCGAGGAGGTTCTCCCAGAGTTGGCCGGGTCCGGCGGCGTCGGGAAACCGGCAGGCCAGTCCGACCACGGCGATCCGGCTCATGCCCGCACCATCTCGCGTGTCACGCTGGCCGGCACCTTGCCGTCCAGAGCGCCGGCGTCGGCGGGTGCCGGCCGGGCGGCGAGGCGCACCGCGTGCAACGACCACAGGAAGCCACCACGGATCAGACACACGATCGCGGTGGCGAAGAAGAGCCCGTACACGATGGACGCGCCGGTGAGCACGCCGTAGACCAGGGCCACGCCCCCACCGAACGCGAACTGCGACCACGGCCTGGACGGCGTCGTCCCCGGGTCGGTGATCATGTAGTTGGTGAACAGCACGAACGCCACGCCGGTCATGGTGGACAGCGCGCCGACGATGGAGGTGTCGAGCACCAGGCCCCGGAAGACCGACTGCAGGACGAACACCCCGAGCCAGCCGGCGATCAGCCACATCCGGTTGGTCAGCTTGGCGTTCAGCAGCGTCCCGAAGACCACGATCACCGCCGGGACGATCCAGTCGCCGACGCCGGTGAGGTGCTCGGTGAACTGGTACGGCGGCGCGATGGAGATCCACGGGAACAGCAGCAGCGCGATCGCGATACCGAAGTTCGACGGATTCATGTAGTGCCGGAGCCGGCCGTTGACCGGCGCCCGGAACAGCCACTTGCCGCTGATCGCGATCATCACCGCGAAGAGCATCACCGGCACCTGGTCGTTGACGTACAGCAGCATGTTCACCGCGAGGCTGGTGATGTGCGCCGGGTAGAGGAACTCGACGAATCCGCGTACGCCGCCGCCGAGGTAACGGGCCCGCCGCTCCTCGGCCCACGCGCCGATCGTCTCCAGCAGGATCTCGACGCTGTACCCCACCGCCAGCGCGAGCAGTGGCCACGCCCACGCCTGCTCGAACCCGAGGACGGTGTACCCGAAGATGTTCAGGACCGTGATCGAGATGGCGAACCTGCGCAGCGCGGTGACGATCCGCGGGTCCTTCTGGTGGGTACGCTGCTGACTCATCGCGAAGCCTCCCGTGCCTGGGTACCGAGGGCGAGGGTGTGCCGCCCGGGGGCGAGCCGCAGCTCCTGCTCCCGGGGAGTGCCCGCACGGTCGCGCCAACTCAGCCGCACGGTGACCGGACCGGCCACCTCACCGAGGCCGACCGAAACTTCGTTGCTACGCCGGCCGGAGTGGCCGCTACCGCCGTCGACGCGGTCGATCAGCACCCGCCCGTCCGGGGTGGTCACCCGCACCTGCGCACCGATCACCGGTGACCCGGCGCCGGCGAGCGGGTCGTCAGCCTGCGGCTGGTCGTGCAGCAGCCGCAGCGTCAGATTGGCTCCGGTCGCCGGGCTGTCGTTGCGGTAGAAGACCGGGGCGTCCCACTGCCGGGCCACGGCGAAATCGGGTCGGCCGTCGCCGTCGGCGTCGCCCACCGCGACCCCCCGGCTGGGCACCCGCTCGGCCAGCCCGAGTTCGACACTCAGGTCCTCGTACCGGCCGTCGTCGCCGGCCACGTGGAAGACCAGGTGTTGGCCGCCGGCGATGTCGTCGCCCTGCTCCACCCGGGGCCACCACCGCGGATCGGCCAGCAGCTCGTCGTTGGCCGTGGCCAACTCCTGCAACTGCGCCCAGCGGTTGACCTCCCCCTTGACGAAGCCCGCCGTCTGCACGATGTCCGGTCGGCCCCGGTTGGTGAAGTCGGCGAACTTCACGTCCCAACTCCAACCGCTCCAGGCCAGGCCCAACTCGGCGCTGCGGTCCTGCCACGGCGCTCTGCCCTCGCGCAGCGCGGCGCGCAGCTCGTCGGTGTCGCCGGCGGTGTTGACGAAGGCGAAGTTGCTCTCCTGGATACCGAACGACGTGGTGATGTTGCCGACGTACAGGTCGACCATGCCGTCGCCGTCGAAGTCGCCGAAGTCGACCCCCATGCCCTTGAACGAGTCGTGGCCGACCCGCTTCGACTTGGGCGTCAACCCGGGCAGGCCGCTGCTCTCCACCAGGGCGAAGGCGATGCGACCCGGCTCCGACCGGTTGTGCAGCAACCGGTCGGGCCCGAAGTCGTTGGCGATGTACAACTCCGGCAACAGGTCGCCATCGACATCGTTGGCGGCGACCGCCAACGTCCACCCCCGTGACACGTCGGTGGTGAAGACCTCCGGGACCTCGGCGTACGAGACGCTGGGCTGTGGGCCGGCGCTGCCGCCGACGAACCTCAGCACGTGGTCTTCGCCACCGTTGACCGCGTTGGACATCGACCGGTTCATCACCACCCCGCCGTGCTGGCCGGGATCGAGGACCGGGCTGTCGGGGAAGTAGTTGCCGAGGTAGATGTCGATGTTGCCGTCACCGTCGAAGTCGGCAAGCGTCGCGGCGTTGGTGTTCCACTGAGGGCCGCGGTAGGTGCTTCCGGGCGGCACCCGGTCGGGCAGCAGCTCGACCGCCAGGTAGGCGTCGCGGGACAGCGCGGCCGCACCGGCCCGGGCCAGGAACGCCACCGGCGTGCGACCCCAGTAGTACACCAGCAGGTCGGTGCGCCCGTCGCCGTTGAGGTCGCCGGGCAGACATCCCATCGGGGCGATGTGCGGGTTGGTCGGCAGCGGCGCCAGGTCCAGCACGAACGGCTGGTAGCGGTCCGCGCCCGCCGTCGGCGCCGGTGACACCACGACCCGGTCGATGCGCGGGTCGGTCACGCAGAGGTCGTTGGCGAGCCCGTCGCCGTCCAGGTCGTTCATGGCGATGCCCGCACCGACCGAGGAGATCCACGCCGCGATGTGCCGGTACGCGCCGTTGACCTGGCGGATCGAGTGCTGCGGCAGGCCACCCGGCATGGTCAGTGACAGCGGCGTGAACCGGTACGACTGCGCCATCGCACGCCGTTCGTCGGCGCTCGCCTCCGGCAACCGGACGACCACATAGGTGCCGACGAGCAGCACCAGCGCCACCGCACCGGCCAGTTGCCGGCGGAGCATCCTCTTGATTGCCGACAAGGATCAGCACCTCCCCAAGGTCACGAACTGCTGGGCGATCCGCTGCCGCCACACCAGATACGCCGGCACCGGCCCGTCGTGGTCGAGACCGTGCAACGCGCTCTGGGTCACCTCGGCGGCCTGCGCCGCCGACGTACCGCAGAAAACGTCGGTGGCGACACCGGTGTGTTCGGTGGTCAGGCCGGCCCGCTCCCGGGCCTGCGCGGCGAACGCGCTGCCCTGGGCCATGGCCGGTGCGTACGCCCCGCCCCGCTGGGCCAGCCGGAGCAGCAGTTCGCGGCGGGCTCCGCCGGCGTACGTGGCGGCGAGCGCGGCGCCGCTGTACAGGTCCTCGCGCCGGTCGGCGGGGAACTGGTCGATCGTGTCGGCGGCCCGGTCGGGGTCGGCGCCCGCCACGAACCAGATCGCCCGCCCGATGCCCTGGTCGATGACGTGCCCGGTCCACCGCCCGGCGGGGTCCGTCGGCCACGGCCCGATCCGGTCCCGGCGGCGTTCCCGGACGTAACGCTGGGTGTGGAAGTACGCCTGGTGGAAGCCGTACCCGTCGAGGGCCAGCCAGCCCAGCAGGCGGTCGGTCGGTTGGACGGCTCGGCGTCGCCAGCGGGGCAGCCGGGCCATCGCCCACCCCAGCCCGACATGGACCATGTAGACGTGCCGATCGGCGGGACCGGCGAGGAAGCGGGCCAGCCGGCGGCCACCGGTCAGCCCGTCCAGCACGGCGAAGCCCATCGCGGCACCCTCGTACGCGAAGCCCCGCAGGTCGGGTTCGACCGTCTCCAGCCGCCCCACGGTCTCGACGGGGCCCCGCTCACCCACCGCGTACCGGAACCCGGTGAGGAAGTGGACGCCGACGGACTCCAGCAGTTCGCGGCTGGCCTCGTCGCGGGCGACGAACCCACGAGTGGCGAAGCTGGCCTCGGTTGTTTTCGGGGTCAGAAGGTTCTGACGAATGGTTCGCCAGTTGACGGGCATGGATTACTCCTGACGCGCGTCATCCGCAATAAGGCCGACACGATTCGGCAAATTGGACCCTGCTGAATGGTCAGCGACGCTCAGGGCCTGTGTCGCCGTGTCGGTACCCAAACCATGTTTCACGGCGATCATCGGAGTTACTTCTCTCAACTTGCTCGGCTGACCCGTGAATTGCCCGGCGATCACGGCGACGGGCAATCAAGAAAACGTCAAGCAGCGCCGCGCACAATCCACAACGGTGCCCGATCGACTCCCAGGGAGTGCACGTGAATACGATGCCAGGTGTTACCCGGGCCGTTGTCGACCACTCCCGTGCCGCCGCTGCGGCGCGGGCCATCGACTACATGCGCGGTCACCTCGCCGAACCGCTGCAACTTGCCGACCTGGCCCGGGTGGTTCCCTTCAGCCCGTTCCACTTCCACCGCCTCTTCCGGGACGTGACGTCGATGACCCCGGCCCGGTTCCTCGCCGCGCTGCGGATGGCGGAGGCCCGGCGGCTGCTGCTGCACACCGGCCTCACGGTGACCACGATCAGCGGGTACGTCGGCTACACCAGCGCCGGCACGTTCACCACCCAGTTCACCCGTCTCGTCGGCACCTCGCCCGGACACTTCCGCCAGCTGGCGCGACTGCTGGCCGCACGGCCCTGCCACGTCCTCGCCGAGGCGCTGCGCCGGGCGGGCACCGAGGTCGGCCGCCCCCGGCTGACGCTGTACCTGCCCGACAGCACCCCCGACGACCTCGTCCTGGTGGGCCTGCGCGCATCCGGCGAGTCCAGTGAGGCGTCCCCGGCGTGGGCCGTCTCGGCCGGCGGCACGGGCGTGCCGGTGGCGGCCCGTCCCGGCAGACACCACGCCCGGGTCGTCCTGGTACGCGGGCACAGCACGGTGGCCCGGGCTCTGGTCGACGAGGAGCCGACCAGCTATCTGGTGGGCGCTGCGGACCTGCTGCTGCCCCAGGACGGCGGCGTCCGTGCCCGCATCGCGATCCAACCCCCTCGCCCCACCGACCCGCCCGCGCTGGCGATCGGGCCGGTCTGCCGGCTGATCGAGTCGCTCATCGACCGGGTCGCGCCGGGGCGCTGGTCAGCACCGACCCGGCCGGTCGACCGCCACGCCCCGGCCATCGCGTGACGGCGGTGACCTGGCGGGCCCGCCGGACGGCGGGCAGCCCGCGACGCCGTGGACAGGAAGGCGGTTGCCGACAGCCATGCCATTCGACCCCGTATCCGGACGCGTGTCCGCGCTGAAGGTCGCCGTCGTCGGTGCCGGTTACGTCGGCACCTGCCTGGCGGTGGCGCTCGCCGAACGCGGCGCCGAGGTGGTGGCGATAGACAGCGACCAGTCCCTGGTGACCGAGCTGCGGGCCGGCCGGTGCCGGCTGCCCGAGCCCGGCCTCGCCACCGCCGTGGCGGATCTCCACGCCACCGGGCGGCTCACCGCGAGCAGTTCGTACGGCGTGGTGGCCGGCGTCGACGTGGTGCTGGTGACCGTCGGCACACCGACCGATCCGCGCGGCGAGATGGTCGCCGACCAACTGGTGGCGGCCTGCGAGCGACTCTCGGAACACCTGCGCGCCGGACAGCTCGTGATCGTCAAGTCGACGGTCTCTCCCGGCACCACCCGCACCCTCGTCGCGCCGTTGTTGGAGCGCGGTGGACTGACCCGCGAGTGCGACTTCTGGCTTGCGTTCTGCCCGGAACGCCTGGCGGAGGGCGCCGCCCTGGCCCAGGTGCGCAGCCTGCCGGTGGTGGTCGGCGGGGTCGGTCCGCGCTCGGCCGCGGCGGCGGAGCGCTTCTGGCGCTCCGGCCTCGGCGTCGAGGTCCATCGGGTGCCGTCGGCCGAGGCGGCTGAGGTGGTCAAGCTGGCCACCAACTGGTGGATCGACGCGAACGTGGCTGTCGCCAACGAACTGGCACGCTACTGCGCGGCGCTCGACGTGGACGTGCTGGACGTGACCGGCGCGGCGAACACCCTGCCCAAGGGGAGCAGCATGGTCAACCTGCTGATGCCCGGGGTGGGGGTCGGCGGTTCGTGTCTCACCAAGGACCCCTGGATGGCCTGGCGCGACGGCCGCAGCCGGGGTGTCCCGCTGCGCACGGTGGAGACCGCCCGGGCGGTCAACGACGACATGCCCCGCTACACTGCCTCGCTGATCGCGGATGAGTTGCTCAAGCTCGGCCGCGACCGGTCGGACACCACCATCGCCGTGCTCGGCGCGGCCTTCAAGAGCGACACCGGCGACGTTCGCAACACCCCGGTGCTGGGCGTGGTGGCAGCGCTGCACGAGGCCGGGTTCCGGCTCCGGATCTTCGACCCGCTCGCCGATCCGGCGCAGATCGAGGCCCGGTTCGGCCTCACACCGGCCGCCAGCCTGGCCGAGGCGGTCACCGGGGCCGGCTGTCTGGCCTTTCTCGCCGGACACCGCCAGTTTCACGACCTTGATGTCGGCACCCTGGCCACCCAGGTGCACCGCCCCTGCCTGTTCTTCGACGGGCGTATGCACCTGACGCCGACGCGCATCCGCGAGGTGCTTCGGCTCGGCTTCGCCTATCGCGGCATCGGGAGGTGACATCGTGCCGAGGTCCCTGGTGACCGGCGGCTTCGGCTTCGTCGGCAGTCACGTGGTGCAACGCCTGCTCGACCGGGGTGACGAGGTGGTGGTCTACGATCCGGCCGACCCGCCGCCGGACCTGACCGCGACAGCCGGTCAGATCCGGCACGTACGCGGCGACGTGCGTGACGAAGCGGCGCTGGCCGCTGCCGCCGCCGGCGTGGACGAGATCTACCACCTGGCCGCGGTGGTCGGCGTCGACCGGTATCTCAGCAGGCCGCTCGACGTCGTCGAGGTCAACGTGGACGGCACCCGCAACGCCCTGCGGGCCGGCCTGCGCTGCGGTGCCCGGGTGCTGGTCTCCAGCACCAGCGAGGTGTACGGACGCAATCCCCGGGTGCCGTGGCGGGAGGAGGACGACCGGGTGCTCGGCAGCACCGCGACCGACCGGTGGTCGTACGCGACGAGCAAGGCCGCCGCGGAACATCTCGCCTTCGCGTACCACCGGCAGGAAGGGCTGCCGGTGGTCGTGCTGCGGTACTTCAACGTCTACGGCCCACGGCAGCGGCCCGCGTACGTGCTCAGCCGCACGATCGCCCGGCTGCTCCGCGGTGATCCACCCGTGGTGTACGACGATGGCCGACAAACCCGCTGTTTCACCTGGGTGCACGAGGCGGCCGAGGCGACCCTGCTGGCGGCGGCGCACCCGCGTGCGGTGGGCGAGTGTTTCAACATCGGCAACACCGTCGAGACGTCGGTGGCCGAGGCGATCCGGCTGGCCGCCACGGTGGCCGGGGTGCCGGTGTCGGCCCGTACCGCGGACACCGGCACCGGCCTGGGCGCCCGTTACCAGGACATCCCTCGGCGTGTACCGGACTGCGGCAAGGCCGACAGCCTGCTCGGTTGGCGCGCCGAGACTCCCCTGGCGACCGGCCTGCGCCAAACCGTCGAGTGGGCCCGGCGCAACCCCTGGTGGACGACGCAGGCCGATGACGGGCTGGTTGCCCGCTAGCCCGCCGTCGCACGGTCACGCAGGCGACGACGGCGCGCTCAGGTCTGGCCGGGTACGACGATGGCCGGACGGATCTGCCCACCGAGGCCGGGGCGGTCCCCGGCGACGCGGGCCCGCGCGTAACGGCGACGCAGGGGCTCCTCCACCCAACGGTGCAGTCCGATCGCGACGGCGATCGACAGCACCAGCATCGCGCCCGCGAGCAGGAAACCCATCCCGGCGTCGAACCGCTGGTCCGCCCCGACCAGGTGCCGCACGATCAGCATGATCGGGAAGTGGATGATGTACAGCGCGTACGACGCGTCGCCCAGGGCGACCAACGGCCGGGAGCGCAGCACCTTACCGCGACCCTCCAGGTCCGCCTGGGCCAGGTTCGCCACCAACGCGAACAGCGGCAGGAACAGCGCCGCGCTGAAGATGAAGGTGAACGGCAGCATCGGGGTCAGCAGGAAGGCCAGGATCGTCGTGAGCACCAACTTCCACCGGGCGATCCGCCGCCAGCGGCCGGTGCGCACCAGGCGGGCCAGCACCATGCCGAGCAGGAAGTTCAGCAGCCGGACCGGCGGGAAGGTGTAGACGAACCAGTACTCGGTGAGGTTGAACGGCAGCCAGTCCAGTTGGGCGACGCCGGGCAGCAGCGGACCCAGCGCCGAGACCAGCAGGATCCCCCCGACGATCGCCAGGCACCAACGCCACAGCCGCTCGGCCGGGATGCGCAGCACCACCGGCAGCAGCAACGGGAACAGCAGGTAGAAGAAGGCCTCGGTCGAGATCGACCAGGCCGGGGTGTTCAGGTAGGACAGGTAGTCCCAGGACGGCACCCAGCCCTGCACCAGCAGCAGGCTCGCCACCGCCGGGCCGGGACGCAGTTCGGTGGAGAATCCAGTGACCGGCGACGGTGCGCTGGCGACCAGGACGAACGCCACGGCGACACCCCAGGCGAGCACGTGCAGCGGCACGATCTTCCAGAACCGGCGACGCCAGAACCGGCGCGCCCGGTCCATCGGTGGCGCCGACCAGGTCAACACGAAACCACTGAGGGTGAAGAAGGTGGCCAGAGCGGCCGACGCCAACGGCGTGGTCAGGCCCATCCCGAGTTGCAGCGCCTCGTTGGCGAAGAGCTGTGACGTGGCGAGCAGGTGCACCGCCGCCACGGTGAGGGCGAGGAAGAAGCGATATCCGGTGAGTGCCGGCAGGTGGTGCGGTCGTGCGTCGGTGTGTGTCACGTCGCTCCTCGGATGGACCAGGCCACGCTCTGCGCCGGATGCGACCCATCTGTCCGTTGTCGAACGGGGCGGTCGCCGACACAGGGCCGAGTCTTTCGTCGTATCTGCCGACGAAATGGGATCAATCTGCCTGGCCGATAAATGTCCAACATCGGCGCTGATTGGTTGCGGTGAATGCGACGATGACACGCGGGCAGGCGCTGACGCACCGTACTATTGGTCGGTTCGTCATACACCGGACCGCCGCACCCCACCATTTCCCACATCGTAGGATCAAGGCACCGGACGCCGCGCCGGATTCAGTTGGAGTTCGGCGACGATTCGGCGGTACGGGTGGCCACGAAAAGCCCTCGTCCGGTCAACCAGCCACTCACATATGTTCCCTCGCAGCCGGCGGCGGCGAAGGCCTCCAGGTACTCGTCACGAGTGAACATCGCGAGCCGACCGACCTGGCTGAACTCGTGGATGCCGTACGCGTCACCCACCAGCCACCGTTCCTCCATCCGGGTGAGCCGTCCCTGCCGTGTCGAACGCGAGACGCGAGCCACCACGCGGTCCGGTTCGCGCACCAGGTCACCACCGAGATGGCCGTCGATGAAGCGCTCCGGGAACCACCAGGGCTCCACCACCAGCACACCGCCGGGCGCGAGATGCCGGGCCATCGCGGTGACCGCCGCCCGCATCTCAGCCACCGTGCCGAGGAAGTTGATCGCGGTGAACAGACAGGTCACCGCGTCGAAGGTGGCACCGAGCCGGAGAGCGCGCATGTCACCGGCGTGCAGCGTCACCTCGGGCAGCCGGCGACGAGCCACATTCAGCATGGCGGGGGCGAAATCCACGCCCTCGACGTGGGCGAACCGGCTGGCAAAGGTTTCCAGGTGCGCCCCGGTGCCGCAGCCGACGTCGAGCAACCGAGTCGCACCGGGACGGACGGCCAGTATCCGGTCGGCCACGTCGGTCGCCTCCGCCTGCCAGCTCTTGCCCCGGCTACGGTAGGCCGCTTCGTACACCGCGGCGTGCTGTGGGCCGAACATCTCTCCCCTTCCCGCGCCACCGATCGTCGACCTGCAGCCTCTATAACCACGGTCTGATATTGTCGTGCCGTGCACGCGTTCGACGTCCTGGGCGACCCCGTCCGCCGCCGCATCATCGAGTTGCTGGCCGACGGCGAGATGTCGGCCGGCGAGGTCGGGGCGATCGTGCAACGCGAGTTCGGGATCTCCCAGCCAGGTGTCTCCCAGCATCTTCGGGTGCTGCGGGAAAACGGCTTCACGACCGTTCGCCCGCAGGGCACCCGCCGTCTCTATGCCGTCGATCCGGCGCCGCTGCAGGAGCTGGACCACTGGCTGGAGCGCTACCGCAGCTTCTGGAACCAGCGCCTCGACGCCCTGAGCACGGAGATCGCGCGAGGCCGCTCCCGCCGCCGGTCCGGCAGTGGCGATTCGCCGTCCGAGCGCCGGACCAGCCGTCAGCCCGGCGACACGGACGGCTAGGCACGATCCTCCGGCCACGGCCCGGCTGCGTCGGTACCGCCGGGCGACCGCACCGGCTGTGCAGCGCCCCACCGGTCAGGTGCGATCAGGCGCTGCGCCGCGCGGCGAACTCGGGCAGCCGGTGGACGACCTCGTCGGGAGCCGGCATCGCGGCGATCTCGGCGGCGATCGCCTTCGCCGCCGTCCGGTAGCTCTCGTCGGCGATCAGCCGCTTCGCGGCCTCCGCCACCGCCTCGGCGTTGACCGCGTCGGGCGGCAGGTGGTCGCCGGCCTTCGCCTGGGCGACAGCCTGCGCGTTCGCGAACGAGTCCCCCGCCCACGGGAAGGACAGCTGCGGCACACCGGCGTCGAACGCGCCGATCGTGGTCCCGCTGCCGCCGTGGTGGACCACCAGGTCGACGTGGGCGAGCAGCGCCGCCTGCGAGACCCACGACTCCAGCCGCACGTTGGCCGGCACGTCGCCGAGTTGGGTGAGATCGAGCGACGGGCCGCCGGCGACGAGGACGTCGACGTCCAGGGTGGCCAGGCCGTCGATGGCGGCCCGCAGTACCTCGACGGTGCCGCCGCTGGAGGTGCCCAGGGTCAGGTACACCAGAGGTCGGGACCGGGCTCGCTCGCGCACCCAGTCCGGGACCTCCGGCCGCTCGGTGAAGGGCACCGGGCGCAACTCGTACCGCTGCGGACGGGACCGGAACGCCGGCTCCTGCAACGACGGCGGATAGATGTCGAGGAACGGGTTGCCGAAGGCGTCGATGCGTCCGGGTGGCAGGTCGATGCCGAGTTCCACGGCGAGCCGACCCACCTCGTCCTCGATGGAGCGGGTCAGCTCGTCCGGGGTGTCGCGGCCGACCCCGTGGCAGATGGTCGGGATGCCGGCCACGGTGGCGGCAAGTCCCGCGCCGTAGTTGCTGACCTCCTGCACAACGAGGTCCGGACGCAGCCGGTCGAGCACCGGGTGGAGCTGGTCGAAGATCCGCTTCGGCATCACCTGCCCGAACACGATCTGGGGAAGCTCGCTGAGCTGCTCAGGCGTCAGGCCCTCGGGGCTGTCGGTGTCGAAACGGATCCGCAGCGCCGCCAGGAAGCCGTCGAAGACCGGCATTCCGGTGGCGACCGGGGCGAAGCTCTGGGCCCGTAACGTCTCGGCGAAGCCCTCACCGGTGGCGAAGGTGACCTCGTGGCCGGCGTCCCGGGCGGCGGCGGCCAGCGGCAGGAGCGGGTAGGTGTGGCCGTGTGTTCCGAGACTGGCGAACAGCACACGCACGTCGATCACTCGCCTTTCACAGGGGTCAACAATCCACTTTACTCATATATAGCATGAGCTTCCCCGCCCTACCGTGTCCCTGCTTGCGCAACTGATGCGGCAAGCAATCTCGCTGTGTTGTGCCGCTCAGCCCGCCTGAACTACGCTTGAAAATCTCAAGTGATCTACGCCTGGGAGGCATCTATGGGCAGCCGCGACGGCCTGGACCTGCGCGCCTTCGTGCACGACTCGGCCGAGGAGACGGACACGACTCAGCGCCTGACGAAGCTCCTGACCAATTCCCCCATACCGACCGAGGAACTGGTCAACAACCTTCCCCTCTTCCTGCGCCGGCACCAGTTGACCGACCTGCTCTCCATGGACCATCTCTACCGTGAGGTTCTGGACGTGCCCGGCGTGATCATGGAGTTCGGTGTCCGGTACGGCCGCCACCTCGCCACCTTCACCGCGCTGCGCGGCCTCTACGAGCCCTACAACCCGCTACGGCGCATCGTCGGCTTCGACACCTTCACCGGGTTTCCCGACGTCAACGAAGTCGACAGAGTCGGCCCGACCGCGTACGAAGGCCGGTTCGCGACCCCCGGGGGCTACCCGGCGTACCTGCGGGAGGTTCTCGACGCCCACGAGTGCAGCGAGTTCTTCGGCCACGTGACCCAGCGCAGCGTGCTCGTGGAGGGCGACGTACGCGAGACGGTGCCGCGCTACCTGGCGGAGAACCCGCAGACCGTCATCGCGCTGGCCTACTTCGACCTGGACCTCTACGAACCGTCCAAGGCGGTGCTCGAGGCGATCCGTCCACACCTCACCAAGGGCAGCGTCATCGCCTTCGACGAACTGGACAACCCCAAGTGGCCAGGAGAGAACATCGCGATGCGGGAGACCCTCGGCCTGGACCACGCCGCACTGCGCCTGATCCCCGGCCGCCCGGCCCCCGCCTACCTGCGTTGGGGCTCCTGAATCCCGCGCGTCCTCCCGCAGATCGAGCCGGCCGGGCGACGTACGTATAAACTGGGGCTTACGTTTGCGTCGACTTATGGAGGGGTGGTGGAACCGCTGTCACACGGGCCGTCCACCCCCCGCACAGCGACAGTGAGGACGAAAGAGATGCCACAGGAGAAGACCGCGTCCGCCACGCGCACGGCGACCAAGAGCACCGCGGCTCGGAAGCCGAAGCCGCCGAACTACGATCCGTTCGTCCGGCACAGCGTCACGGTCGCGGCCGACCGCAAGACCGCCTTCAGGGTGTTCCTGGAGGAGTTCCCGCAGTGGTGGCCGGAGAACTTCCGCACCACCAAGGTCGGTGCGCCCCTGGGCGTCGACCCCAGGAAGGGCGGCCGCCTCTACGAAATCGACGAACAGGGCGAGGAACACACCTTCGGTCTGATCCGCACGGTGGACGCACCGGACACCCTGGCCGTCGGCTGGCGACTCAACGGCTTCGGCCGGATCGACCCGGACAACGCCAGTGAGTTCACCGTGACGTTCGTGCCGGACGGCCAGAAGAAGACCCGGGTCGAGGTGGAACACACCCACTTCGACCGGATGGGCACCAAGCACGCCAAGCGGGTACGCAACGGCATGGACAAGGGCTGGCCCACGATCCTCGCCTGCTACGAGAAGAGGATCAAGGAGGTGACGGCGAAGTGAGTGACCTCAACAACCCGGTGGCCGCCGGCCAGCCGACCGAACGGCTCATCGGCCAGCGTTCCCTTCCCGCCGGCGAGGCCCGCAGCGTCATCATCCGGCAGCGCTACGACGCGCCGGTCGACGAGGTCTGGAGCGCCTGCACCGACCCGAACCGGATCAACCGCTGGTTCATCGAGCCGAAGGGGGACCTACGCCAGGGCGGCACCTTCGACCTGCCGGGCAACGCCCACGGTGACATCCTCCGTTGTGAGCCACCGCGACTGCTCACCCTCAGCTGGATCTACGGCGACAAGCCCGACAGCGAGGTGGAACTGCGGCTCAGCGAGGACGGCTCCGGCACGCTGCTCGAACTGGAGCACGCCACGATCTCCGACCTGATGCTCATCGAGGTGGCCGTGGGCTGGGAGATGGCCCTCGACTTCCTGGGCATGTTCCTGCGCGGCGACCTCTCCGGCGCCCCCGTTCCCGAGGACGCCGCCGAGGAGTTCGAGCCGAGCCCCGAGATGATGCGGATCGCCCAGGAACGCGGCGCGACCTGGGCCGCCCTGGTCAACCCCGGATCCTGACCCCCGACGAGGCCGGCCCCGGTTCCCGAGAGGGAACCGGGGCCGGCCTCGTCGGGTGGGTCAGCGCTGCTTGCGGTTGTAGAGCAGGACGGTCGGCGTGGCGAACACGACGATGAGCGCCGCGCAGGCGAGCAGTCCCGCCGTGAGATCCCCGCCGGACAGATCACCGTGCATGAGCCCACGGGTGGTGGTCGCCGCATGGGTGACCGGGTTGAGCTTGACCACCGCCTCGAGCCAGCCCGGCATGGTCTGGGAGGGAGCCAGGATGTTGCTGCCGAACAGCAGGATGAACTGGAGCAGGTTGACCACACCGGCCGCGGCCGTCGGCTGCGGAATCAGCACCGCGAAGAACATCCACAACCAGCTCACACTGAAGGTGAACAGCTGCAGGTAGAGCAGCGCGAGCACCACACCGGTGAAACCACCGTCCGGGCGGAAGCCCAGCAGCAGACCCAACCCCAGCGGTATGACCGAGGTCAACGCGTACCGCAGGACGTCGCCGCCCATCGTGCCGACCAGCACCGCTGGTTGCCAGATGGGCGTGGAGCGGACCCGATCGAACATGCCGGTGGCGATGTCGCGGTTGAGCGTCAGGGCGCTCATCATGCTCGACGCCACCAGCGACAGCACGATCACGCCGGGCAGGAAGAACTGCAGGTAATCCCGAGGCGACCCGGCGATCGCGCCACCGAGCAGATACGTGAAGACCAGCGTCAGGATCACCGGGAACACCACGGCCGTACCGAGGTGGTCCTGGACGTACTTCAGCTTGATCAGCGTCCGCCAGGCGAACGTACGGCAGGCGAAGAGGGCCCCCGGCGCGGGTGGCCGTTGCAGGCCAGCCACCGACCGATCGGGGAACTCGGCCGCCGGTCGAGCCTGGGTGCTGGATGATGTCATGCCCCGACCTCCGCTTCCTCTTCTCGAGTGCCGTCCAACGTGGAGTGACCGGTGAGCGCGAGGAACACCGTGTCCAGCGACGGCTGCCCCAGGGTGAAGTCCTCGACGCTGATCCCCGCGCGGGCCAACTCGCCCAGGGCGCGCGCGGCCTGGTCGGCGTCGGGAATCTTCACCAGCAGCCGGGACGAATCCGACTCGGCGTCCACGCCCGCGCCGATCACGCGGGCAAGCAGCGTGCCCGCCTCGGCGCGGCGGGACGGATCGGCCAGCAGCACCTCCAGCACGCCGTCGGCGCGGCTGGTCTTCAACTCCGCCGGCGTCCCTCGGGCCACCACCCGACCGTGGTCGATCAGGGTCAGGTCATCGGCCATCTGGTCGGCCTCGTCGAGATACTGGGTGGTGAGCAGGACGGTGCCGCCGTCCTGGACGAGCATCCGGATCATCTGCCAGACCTCACTACGGCTGCGCGGGTCGAGGCCGGTGGTCGGCTCGTCAAGAAAGAGCAGCTCGTGCGTGACCACCATGCTCGCGGCCACGTCGATGCGCCGTTTCTGACCGCCGGAGTAGGTCTTGACCAGCCGGTTACCGACCTCGGCCAGCTCGAACGCCGCCAGCAGCTGCTCGGCGCGGGCGGTCGCCGGGCGGTGCCGTAGGCCCTGGAGGCGGCCGGCGAGGATCAGATTCTGCAGGCCGGTCATGTCCTCGTCGAGCGCCATGGTCTGCCCGGTCAGGCCGATGCGCCGGCGCACCGCCGACGCCTCGCGCACCACGTCGTGACCGAGCACCTGGGCACTGCCGGAGGTGGGCCGCAGCAGGGTCGCCAGGATCTTCATGGCGGTCGTCTTGCCGGCGCCGTTGGGCCCCAGTACACCGTGGATCGTCCCGGTGCGCACGGTGAGGTCAAGCCCGTCGAGGGCGCGCGTCTCGCCGTAGACCTTCACCAGCTCGTGGGTCTGGATGGCCAGCGCTGGGTTGCCTGTCATGCTCTCTCCCGTCGCGTCACAGCGAGCTCGGGCAGCTGAATCACGAGATCTTGCCCGGACCAAGCTACAGAAGCTACTTATATCATTCAAGCCTGCTATTAGTCGTGGCGACAATAACGCCGGGTCAATCCGGCGGGTCCAGCCAGAGGTTGGCCGCGTCGTACCAGCGGTCGACGTGCGGAAGGGGAATCGCGTCGCGTACCCGTGCGCTGGTCAGATGCTCGATGGTCGGCTCGCAGACCAGGATCGGCACGATCGCCACGTCGGCGAGGACCTGCTGGTCGACCTGGTGCCACAGTGCCGCCGCCGCGTCCTCGGTAGGCGCGGAGAGGGCGCGCTCGATCAGGTCGTCGACCATCGGATTGTGGTAGCCGCCGTAGTTCGCCGTGCCGACGGCGGTGTTGCTCTGAAACATCGGTTGGACGTAGGACCGGCCGTTGTTGCCGAACCAGTCGGGCATGAAGGCCGCCGGGGTGATGTCCCACTCCCCCGCCGCCGCCCGCAACGGATCCTGGAGGATGCGGTAGTACTCGTCGGTCTGGTCGATCTCCACCAGCCGGCAGTCGATTCCACCCCCGGCCAGGTCCTCGGCGATCGCCTTCGCCACCTGGCCGTGCACCGCGTCGATCCGGTAGATCATCGTCAGGGTGAGTCCGTTCGGATGACCCGCCTCCGCCAGCAGTTGGCGGCACCGCGCGCGGTCACCCCGGTCCCCGGGTGTCGGGTACGGGTCGTAGTCACGGTGGCCGACGTTGCCGGGCGGGATGACCCCGTGCGCGGGACGGGTCACCGTGCCGATGCCCATGTCGTCGAAGAACCGGACCAGCCGCGCCTTGTCGATCGCGTACGCGATGGCCAGCCGGACCTCCCGCCGGCGCAACGCGCCCGACTCCCGCGGACTGTTCAGGTTGAACACGAGGTAGGGGTTGAGGGCCCAGCCGAGGTTGCGGTCCGCCTCGGTGCGTCGGCGCGGCCGCCCCACGGCGGCGCCCCAGGACAGGTCCGCCCGACCGCTGGTGATCTCCTCGCGGACCCGTTCGTCGCTCACCCGGGCGATCCGGACGTCGATCCGGTCGACGTAGCGGCGGCGGATCGGGTCGGCGTCGGGCTTCCAGGCCGGATTGTGCGCCATGGTGAGATGACTGCCCGGGACGTAGGAGGTGACCCGGTAGGGGCCGTTGGAGCGGACCTGACGGATGAACTCCGGGCTGTCCGGGACGAGGTGGTCGTACTCGCGGGGGGCCGCCGAGGCGAACGGCATCGCCAGCAGGTGGAGCAGGTCGTTGGCGGGTCTGCGTAGCTCGATGAGCAACGTCCGGTCGTCGACCGCCCGCAGGCCGGCGATGTCGTGGCTGTTCTGGTAGTCGGCGAGCTCCGCGGCGGTGGGTGTGCGGCCGGCGAAACGAGCCCGGTAACCCTCGGCGAACTGCGCCATCCCGACGATGGTGCTGGTGTAGTAGGCGAGGGCCCCCGCGCCGGCCACCGGGTTGGCCATCCGCTTGAAGCCACGGACGAAATCGGCGGCGGTGACCGCCCGGTGCCCACTGGTGTCCCAGCACACCCCGTCGCGCAGTCGCAGGGTGTAGCGCCGGCCGTCGGCGCTGCGCCCGCCGTTGGCGACGGTCGGCAACTCGGCGGCGACGTCCGGGACCGGCACCAGGGCCCGGGAGTCCTCCGTGGTCGGGTAGCTGAACAGCTGCCGGGCGAAGAGCCGGATCACCTGGTGGGAGAAGGCGTAGTAGGCGGCGGCGGGATCGAGGTGGTCGAGCCCGCCGGGGCCGTAGAAGCGCAACGTGCCGCCGTGGCGTGGTCGTGGGCGGTGATCCGGCACGGTTCGACGACCTCCCTGCTCAGGCCGGCACGCCGAGGGCTACGGACATCACCGACCGGGTGGCCACCACCTGCTCCAGACGGAGGCCGGCGGCGGTGAACAACGGTTCGAGTTCGGCGGCCGTACGCTCCTGACCGGTGCGCGCGGCCAGCATCATGAAGTCCATCTCCTTGCTCTGGTGCGGGTCGTTGCCCTCCGGGACGATCGCGTCGACCACCAGCACCCGGCCGTGCGCCGGCATCGCGCGGCGGCAGTTGGTCAGGATCCGGACGCTCCGCTCGTCGTCCCAGTTGTGCAGGATCCGTTTGAGCACGTGCACGTCGGCGTGGGGCGCCTCGTCGAGGAAGTCACCGGCGACGACCTTCCAGCGCCCGGCCACGTCCGGCTCGTCGAGCCGATGACGGGCGACCACCTCGGCGCGGTCCAGCAGGATGCCCTGCAGACCGGGGTGTTCGCGCAGCACGGTGAGCAGGAAGCCGCCCCGTCCGCCGCCGACGTCGGCGACCGTGCCGGTGTCGGGAAAGAGGCCGGTGCGGGCGAGGATCAGGTGCTCGGCGGCGCTGACCGTCTCCATACCCTCGTAGTAGAGCGCCTCGACCTCCGCGTCGTTGTCGAAGTAGTCGTCCAGCGAGCGCCCGAAGATCTCGTCGAACGCCGGTCGGTGCGCCCCCAGCGCGTCGGTCACCCGGTGGCTCATCGTCCAGAACATCGTGTCGGTGAACATGAGGATGCCGGCCCGTGCCGGCACCGGGGAGTCCGACCGCAGCGCGGCGCCCTTGTCGGTGAGGGCGAACCTGCCGTCGTGTTCACGCACCACGTCCCGCACGGCGAGCAGTCGCAGCACCCGGCGCAGCCCGTCGACGTCAGTGCCGGTGGCGGCGGCCAGCTCGGCCGCGCTGCGCGGGCCGTCGGCCAGGTGGTCGGCGACGTTCACCGTCGCGGCCGCTCGCAGGGCCGCCGCATAGGTGTACCCCATCGCCTCCCGGTAGAGGGCCAGCGCCGACTGCAACCTGTCCATGTGTCCTCCGGACCCGAGTACGACTGCCGCACACGCCGCTTCAGATGCTATACCGGAATGAAGCGCGAGACAGGGCCAGGCGGCTCTTTACCGCAATTTGCGCGATAGCCCCGTCGCGTTTCACTTGAGAAAGTGATTGTTCTCAGCGCCAGCCCGGACCGCTTGTGCGGCCTCCGGACCCACCGTCGGCTACGAAGGGATCACCGTGAGCCATACCGTGGAGTCGCCCGGCTCGGCGACCGGCGCGGCGTCGGTGCCACCGAGCCCGTTGCGTACCGCGTCGTGGACCCGCATCCGGGAACTGTTCGCCCTGGACCCGACGACCGTGCATCTCAACACCGGAACCGTCGGCGCCATGCCGTACGAGGTCCTCGACACCGTCGACCGGGTCACCCGACAGTGGACCGGTGGGCTCCTGGACGTCTACCGGCCGGCCATGTTCACCGAGTACCGGGCCTTCATCGGCCGGACGTTCGGAGTGGACGAGGACGAGATCGTCATCTGCCACAACGCGACCGAGGGCGTCGCCCGGGTCATCCACGGGCTGGACCTGCATCCGGGTGACGAGGTGGTGACCACCACCCACGAGTGCTACTCGGTGCTGTCCAACTTCAACCTGCTGCGCAACCGGCACGGCATCGTCATGCGCACCGTCATCCCACCGTCGGGTCACGACGTGCGGGCGGAGGAGATCGTCGAGCTGGTCGAGGCGGCGATCACGCCGCGTACCCGGGTGCTGTCGTTCGCCGCGATCACCCTCTTCACCGGCACCATGTTTCCCGTCCGGCAGCTGTGCGAGCTGGCGCACCGGCACGGCCTGACCACCGTCATCGACGGCGCCCTGATCCCCGGCATGCTCGACGTGAACCTGCGCGACTACGGCGCCGACTTCATCACCTGCTCCGGCTCGAAGTTCCAGTGCGGGCCCCTCGGCACCGGCCTGATCTACGTCCGCAACAAGGTCGTCCCCGAGTCCAACCCGCTGCCGCTGCCCACCTTCTGGCCGCTCATCTCCACCTGGTACCCGATGATGGGCAGCCCGCCGCCGCGTACCACCACCGAGGTGGCCAGCTACAACATGGGCGACTACCTGCAGAGCGCCGGCAGCGCCAACCTGGCTCGCGGCGCGGCGCTGACCCGCGCCTTCGAGCTGTGGGACGACATCGGGCGCGACCGCATCGAGCGGTACGTGATGGATCTCGCCGAGTACGCGCGCGGCCGGCTGATCGACGCCTTCGGCGAGCAGGCCATGTACTCCCCCGGCGTCGACCCCCGGCTGCGCTCACCGCTGATCGCGTTCAACCCGTTCCGTCGCCCCGAGGACGCCTGGAACATCAAGAAGTTCATCACCTTCGTCAAACGGCTGGAGACCGAGCACCGGATCTGGACCCGGTGGACCGAGTTCGACGTCCCCGGGTCCCCGCACCAGCACTACGCGGCGCGCATCACCACACACCTGTTCAACACCCGCGACGAGATCGACCACAGCGTCCGGACGATGGTCCGCCTTGCCGAGGAGATGTCCTGAGGTGACCCAGGCACGCAGCACAGTGACCAGCCCATCCGGCACCCGGCAGCGGCACACCCTGCGGTTGCTCGGCGCCGCCGCCGTCCACCAGGCCGACCCGGCCGCCGCCTGGTCCCCGGCCGAACGCCAACTGCTGCGTCTGACCACGCGGCAACTGGTCAGCTACCGAGGGGCGGCCGACCCGACCGACTGGCGGGCCCTCGGCCCGGTCGGCGATCTCGCGGTCGACGTGCCGTCCACCTACAACGCCGGACTCGGCGCCAGCCACCGCTCGTACGTGGCACACCTGCGCCCGGACGTCTGGTGGGACACCCCGCAGCCGAGGCGGATCACCGCCCACGACGTCGTCCGCGGCTTCAAACGACTGGCCAACCCGGTGACCCGCCACCCCGCCCTGCCCTACTTCCGCAGCACCGTACGGGGCATGGACAGGTACTGCGACGAGTACGCCGCCGCCGTCGCCGGCCAGCCGGTCACGGCGGCGCTGCTGGCCGCCTTCGCCGACGCGCACGACCTGCCCGGCGTGTTCGCCCTCGACGACGAGACGGTCGTCATCGAACTCCTCCGCCCCGCGTTGGACTTCCCCGACATGCTCGCGCTGAGCTGCGTCTCCCCGGCCCCCGCCGAGTACGACGCGTACCTGCCGGGCAGCCCCGAACTGCACGCCCACCTCATCGCCAACGGCCCGTACCGGATCGCCGCCTGGCAGCCCGGAGACATCATCCGGTTGGAACCGAACCCCACCTGGCTGCCGGAGAGCGACCCGGTGCGGCGACAGCGCTTCGCCGAAGTCGAGTTCCGGGCCTCCCGCGACGATCCGGGCCGGCTGGCCGACCAGATCCGCGCCGACGTGGCCGACCTGCCGTGGGGGGTGCCCGTCGGCCAGGTGGGCGGGTACCGGGCCGACCCGTTCCTGGTGTTCAACCTGCGCGACCCGGCCAACCCGGCGGTGGCCACGGCAGCGGTCCGGCAGGTGATCGCCGACGCGATCGACCGGTCCGCGCTGGCCCGGATCGCCCGCGCCGGCGACCCGTGGTCGGAGGTCCGGGAGGCGTACACCGTGGTGCCGCCGGGCAACGACGGGCACCTGCCCCCGGAGCCGCCGGCCGACCCGGCGGCGCACGGCAGCCCTCGGGAGCGGCTCACCGCCGCCGGTCACCCGGACGGCCTCGTGCTGACCGCGCTCTGCCCCGACCGCGCCGAGGAACTGGCCCTGGCCCGTGCCTGGGCCGCCGACCTGGCCACGGCCGGCATCGAGGTCCGGCTGGTGGCGGTGGACGAGGCGACACACCGGGCGCTGCTCACCGGCGCCGCAGACGCACCGGCCCATCGCTGGGACGTCAGCAGCACGTCGTGGACGGCGCCGTGGGGGTACGGCAACGCGCGGGTGTTCCTCCAGCCACTGGTGGATGACGCACAACCCAGCGGCCACCGCGACGAACAGATCGACCGGATGGTCGAGCGGGCGGTCGACGCCGCCGACCCCCGGGAGGCCGTGGCGTGCTGGCAGCAGGTGCAGCGACTGCTGCTCGCCGAGGCTGCGGTCGTACCCCTGCTGTTCCGACGCCCCACCGGCGCGGCACCGCGCGGACCCCGGGTCCGCGGCGTCGACGCCCTGCCCTCGCTCGGTGGTCTGGCCGACCTCGGCGAGGTCCGCCTGGGCAGTGAACGGTGAGCAGCGCCGAGCAGGTCGTCGCCGACTACCTCACCCTCGGGCTGCGGATGGGTCGGTTGGTCGACGGCTACGTCGACTGCTGGTTCGGCGACCCGGCGCTGGCCGCCCGGGTCGCCGCCGAGCCGGCCGGCGACCCGGCGACGCTGGCCCGGCAGGCCGGTGAGCTGCTGGCCCGGCTGCCCGACGCCGACCTGCACGCCGACCGTCGACGGTTCCTCACCGCCCAGGTGCGGGCGGTGCGCTGCGCCGCCCGACGGGCCGCCGGTGAGCCGATCGGTTTTCTCGACGAGGTGCGCACCTACTTCGACGTCGAGATCGGGCTCGGCGACCCGCAGCGGTACGCGGCGGTGCACGACGCGATCGGCGCGCTGCTGCCCGGCAGCGGCCCGTTGATGCGGCGGGTGGAGGAGTTCTACGCCCGCAACGTGGTGCCGCCGCACCGGCTGGGTCCGGCGGTGCGCGCCGTCGCCGACGCGCTGCGCCAGCGTGCCCGGCCGTTGCTGGGGCTGCCCGCCGCCGAGCAGGTGGAGATCGAGGTGGTCCGCGACCGGCCGTGGAACGCGTTCAACCGCTACCACGGCGGGTTCCGCTCCACGGTGACCCTGAACGAGACGGCGGGCCGCACGATCGCGGTGCTGCCGCTGATGGCGACGCACGAGGCGTACCCCGGCCACCACGTCGAGCACTGCCTCAAGGAGGCTGGCCTGGTGCGGCAACGGGGCTGGGACGAGCACCGCATCGCCCTGGTCAACACGCCGCAGTGCCTGGTGGCCGAGGGCACCGCCGAGCACGGCGCGACGGCCCTGATCGGCCCCGGCTGGGGCCGGTGGACCAGCGAGCTCTTGGCCGACCAGGGCGTGACCGTCGACGGTGAGTTGGTCGAACAGCTGGTCGCTCTGGTCAACCAGCTCATGCCGGCCCGTCAGGACGCGGCGATCCTGCTGCACGACCGGGGCGTGCCGCCCGACGACGTCGTGGCGTACCTGCACCGATGGCTGCTGCTGCCCCGGGACCGGGCCGAGCAGATCGTCACCTTCCTGGTCGATCCGTTGTGGCGGGCGTACTCCACCACCTACGTCGAGGGCGCCCGCCTGGTCGGCTCGTGGTTGGCCGCCCGACCGGCCGAGCTGCCACTGCTCGAGCGGTACCGCACCCTGCTGGTCGAGCAGGCGCTACCCGGTCAGCTGCACGACGACGTCGTCGCGGAGACGGTCGCTGCGGGCCCGGCGTCCGGCTGATCCGACCACGGCCCACCGGCGGCCCGAGCGAGGTCGACGGGTACGACGACGGGACGCGGCACCCCGCACGCCAGCGCCGGTGGCCTCACCGGCGTCGGGACAGGTACGCCTCGATCGCGTCGGCGGCGCGTACCGCGCCGCCGGCCTGCCGCACCTGCCGGCGCATGGCCGCCACCCGCTGCGCCAGCGCGGGGTCGGCGGCGACCTGCTCGACGGCGGCGAGCAGCGCCCGCCCGTCGGCTTTCTCCCCGGGCAGGAGCAGACCGAGACCGAGCTGGTCGACCCGGCGGGCCATCGGCTGCACGTCGAAGGAGTGCGGCACGACGACCAGTGGACGCCCCCAGTGCAGCGCCTCCATCAGGGTGCCCATGCCACCGTGCGTCACGCAGACGATCGCCCGTTCCAGCACCTCCACGTGCGGCACCCACGGGTGCGCCTCCACGTTCGGTGGCAGCTCACCGAGCTGCGCCGGGTCGACCTGGTCGCCGAGGGTCATCACCAGGTGCCAGGGCTGGTCGGCGAAGGCGCGGGCACAGTCGCGGAAGAACTCCGGTCGGTCGTTGAAGGTGGTGCCCAGCGACACCAGCACGACCGGTCGGTCGTCGGCGGGCGGCGTCCACCGCCCGAGGAAGCGTCGCGGCCCGAAACAGGGCCCCACGAACTCGAACCGCTCGTCGAAGCTCTCCCCGGCGATCTGGAACGCCTGCGGCACGAACACCAGATTGAACGGCTCGACGTGCCGCCAGCACGCGACCACCGATCGGCTCAGGCCGTGCTCGGCGAGCAACGCCGCCAGAGTGTCCCGGAACGCCGGGAGGTCCAGCGGGTCGATCGTGCCGGCCAGCTCGATCATGTCCTGGGAGAAGGAGTAGTGCTCGTTGGAGGCGAAGGCGGCGCTGAGCCGACCGGCCGGCCGATCCCACCGGGCGGCCAGCAGTTGCCCGGCGATGAACGGGAAGTCGTCGTAGAGGACCAGGTCCGGCACGTCGTCGTCGAGCGCGGCGGCGGTGGCCCGCAGCACCGACGTGTTCTCCCGCAGGTACATCAGGTGCGGTCGGACACCGAGGTCGTCGGCACCGAAGACCTCGGCGGCGTCCGCGTCGATGATCTCCGAGGTGTACGGCACGACGGTCGCGCCGGCGGCGGCGACCGGCACGGCGAACCCGCCCGCGGTGACGTAGCTGACCCGGTGTCCGCGTGAAACCAGCTCGGTGACCACCGCCAGGGTGGGCAGGACCAGACCATGGCTGGCCACGTTGACGAAGAGCAGGTGGGCCACCGGTCGACTCCGTCCGTGGTCGCGTCCCCGCACCGGGGCACAGGATTCAGGTCAGGACATCCAGGCGTGCGGTGCCGGACCACCGCGCCCCGGCGGGGGGAAGAGTTCGTCCAACCGGGCCAGTTCGTCGGCCGCCAGTGGCCGGTCCAGGGCACGCAGGGCACCGTCGAGGTGCTCCGGCGTACGTGGGCCGACCACGGCGGCGGTCACCCCCGGCCGGTGCAGCACCCACGCCATGCCGACCTCGGCCGGGTCCCGTCCGAGGTCGGCGCAGAAGCGTTCGTACGTCTCCAGCGTGGCGCGGTGCCGGGCCAGCCCTTCGGCGGCCCGCCCCTGGGCGGATTTCACCGCCGTGCCCTCCGCCTGTTTGCGCAGCACCCCGCTGAGCAGGCCACCGTGCAGCGGGGACCAGACCAGCACGCCGATGCCCTCGGCCGCGGCGGCCGGCAGCACCTCCAACTCGACGTACCGGCTGACCAGGTTGTAGACGCACTGCTCGCTGGCGAGACCGAGCAGCCGATGTCGGCGAGCGGCCTCCTGCGCGCTGACCAGGTCCCAGCCGGCGAAGTTGGAGGAACCCACGTAGCGGACCTTGCCCTGGCGCACCAGGTGCTCCATGGCCTGCCAGATCTCGTCCCAGCCGACTTCCCGGTCGACCTGGTGCATCTGGTACAGGTCGATGGTGTCGGTCCGCAGCCGACGCAGCGACGCCTCGCAGGCGGCGACGACATGCCGGGCGGACAGACCTCGGTCGTTGGGGCCGTCGCCCATCGGGTTGCCCACCTTGGTGGCCAGCACCACCGAGTCGCGGCGGGACGGATCCCTGGCCAGCCAGCGACCGATCATCTCCTCGGTCCAGCCACGGTGGACGCGCCATCCGTAGATGTCCGCGGTGTCCACCAGGTTGACCCCTCGGCTCCACGCGTGGTCCAGCAGCCGGTGGGCCTCCGCCTCGTCGACCCGACCGCCGAAGTTGACAGTCCCGATCGCGACCCGGCTCACCCGCAGGCCGGTGCGGCCGAGCCGGACATACAGCGACACCACCGGTACCTCCCCTGAGGCCGGATCCGACATCCGACCCCCTTGCACGATATAGATTTTTGAAGCTTCCGGCGTGAGTGGTCAGGAGTTCCGCAATCACGAAGAACGGCCAGGGCAACTGAAGAGCCTTCCACCCTTGACCAGCCCAAACAAATCACTTGAGAATCATGTGGCACCTATCGAGGGGGGCGAGATGATCCCGTTGTCCAAGGTCGCCATGTCACCGGACGTCGGCCGGCGCGTCTCCGCCGTCCTGCACAGTGGTCGTCTGGAGCACGGGCCGACGGTGGCCGAGTACGAGGCCGCGGTCGGCGAACGCATCGGCAACCCCCGCGTCGTCTCGGTCAACTGCGGCACCGCCGGACTGCACCTGGCGCTGAGCCTCGCCGCCCGCCCCGGTCCCGGAGGAGCCGATCGGGCCGAGCCGGGAGAGGTGCTGAGCACCCCGCTGACCTTCGAAGGAACCAACTGGCCCGCCCTCGCCAACGGGCTGCGGGTGCGCTGGGTCGACGTCGACCCGGCGACGCTCAACGTCGACCTCGACGATCTGGCGGCCAAGATCTCGCCGGCCACCCGGGCCATCGTGGTGGTGCACTGGCTCGGATACCCGGTGGACCTCAACCGGCTCTGCGCCGTGGTGGACCAGGCCGCGGCCCGCTACGGGCACCGACCCCTGGTGATCGAGGACTGCGCGCAGGCGTGGGGCGCCACCTACCGGGGCGCCCCACTCGGCACGCACGGCAACGTCTGCGTGTTCAGCACCGGCGCGATCAAGACCCTCACCACCGGCAGCGGCGGACTGGTGGTGCTGCCCGACGACGACCTGCACGAGCGGCTGCGGCTACGCCGGTGGCTGGGCATCGAGCGGGCCTCGGACCGGATCACCGGCGACTACGACGTCGTCGAATGGGGTTACCGGTTCGTCCTCAACGAGATCGGTGGCGCGATCGGGCTGTCCAACCTCGAACACGTCGACGAGTTGCTGCGCCGGCACCGCGAGAACGCCGCCTACTACGACAAGGAGTTGGCCGGTCTCGACGGCGTCGAACACACCGAACGCGCCGACGACCGGGATCCCTCCTTCTGGGTGTACCCGCTGAAGGTGCGTGACCGCCCCGCGTTCATGCGCCGGCTGCACGACGCCGGCATCGCCAGCAGTGTCATCTCCCGCCGCAACGACGCGCACAGCTGCGTGGCGTCGTCGCGGGCCCACCTGCCCGGCCTGGACTCGGTGGCCGACCGGCTGGTCTACATCCCGGTGGGCTGGTGGCTCACCGCGGAGGACCGGTCCCACGTCGTCGAAACGATCAGATCCGGCTGGTGAACCGCGCCAGCCGCCACCCCGACCCGAAGGGCACCGACATGCGCGTCCTGTTCGTCTCCTCACCCGGAATCGGTCACCTCTTCCCCCTGGTCCAGCTCGCCTGGGGCTTCCGCACGGCCGGCCACGACGTGGTCATCGCGCTGGCCGAACACACCCAGAAGGCCGCCGCCGCCGGTCTGGAGGTGGTGGACGTGGCCCCGGACTACAGCGCGGTCAAGGTCTTCGAGCAGGTGGCCAAGGACAACCCGCGGTTCGCCGAGACCGTCGCCACCCGCCCCGCCGTCGACCTGGAGGAGTGGGGCGTGCAGATCGCCGCGGTCAACCGGCCGCTGGTGGACCGCACCATCGCCCTCGCCGACGATTTCAAGCCCGACCTGGTCGTCTACGAGCAGGGCGCGACCGTCGGGCTGCTCGCCGCCGCACGCGCCGGAGTACCCGCCATCCAACGCAACCAGAGCGCCTGGCGCACCCGGGGAATGCACGCCTCGATCGCCTCCTTCCTCACCGACCTGATGGACAAGCACCAGGTCACCCTCCCCGAGCCGAGCGTGACCATCGAGTCGTTCCCGCCGAGCCTGCTGCTGGAGGCCGAGCCGGAGGGCTGGTTCATGCGCTGGGTGCCGTACGGCGGCGGGGCGGTCCTCGGAGATCGGCTGCCGGCGCCCCCGACCCGCCCGGAGGTGGCCATCACGATGGGCACCATCGAACTCCAGGCGTTCGGCATCGGCGCGGTGGCGCCCATCATCGCCGCCGCCGCCGACGTGGACGCCGACTTCGTGCTGGCGCTCGGCGACCTCGACATCACCCCGCTGGGCGCGCTGCCGCCGAACATGCGTGCGGTCGGCTGGACGCCGCTGCACACGCTGCTGCGCAGCTGCACCGCCGTGGTGCACCACGGCGGTGGCGGCACGGTGATGACGGCGATCGACGCCGGCCTGCCGCAGCTGCTCGCGCCCGATCCCCGCGACCAGTTCCAGCACACCGCCCGGGAGGCGGTCAGCCGACGCGGCATCGGCCTGGTGAGCACCGCCGACAAGGTCGACGCGGACCTGCTGCGGCGGCTGATCGGGGACGACTCGATGCGCACGGCGGCGCGGGAGGTCCGCGAGGAGATGCGGGCGCTGCCCACACCGGCGGAGACGGTACGGCGCCTGATCGAGCATGTCGCCACCTGAGCCGGATCCCGCCGTCCGCCGGACGACCCGGCGGACGGCAGGATCAGCCACCGGAGGGAGAACCTCGTGTCGGCCGATGCGGTGACCGCGTTCGACCCGACCGCCGACGACGTCCGGCGCGACCCGTACCCGTCGTACCACTGGCTGCTGCGCCACGATCCGGTGCACCGGGGCGCCCACCAGGTCTGGTACGTCTCGCGTTTCGCCGACGTCCGCGCGGTACTCGGCGACGAGCGGTTCGCCCGTACCGGCATCCGCCGGTTCTGGACCGAGCTGGTCGGGCCCGGCCTGCTCAGCCAGATCGTCGGCGACATCATCCTGTTCCAGGACGAGCCGGACCACGGCCGGCTGCGGGCAGTGGTCGGCCCGGCCTTCTCCCCGGCGGCGGTGCGCCGGCTGGAACCGATGATCGAGGCCACCGTCGAGGACCTGCTGCGCCCGGCGCGGCCCCTCGGCGCGATGGAGGTCGTGGCCGATCTGGCGTACCCGCTGGCACTGCGTGCGGTGCTCGGGCTGCTCGGCCTGCCGGCCGGCGACGCCGACGCGGTCGGCGACTGGTCGCGTGCCGTGGGCCGGACGCTGGACCGGGGCGCCACCGCCGAGGACATGCGACGGGGACACGCGGCCATCGCGGAGTTCGCCGACCACGTCGAACGGGCGCTGGCCGGCCGGCGCGACGACGGTGCGGACCTGCTGGCCCTGATGCTCGCCGCCCACCGAGATGGGCTGATGAGCCGCAACGAGATCGTCAGCACGGTGGTCACCTTCATCTTCACCGGCCACGAGACAGTGGCCAGTCAGCTCGGCAACGGCCTGCTCAGCCTGTTGCAGCACCCGGAGCAGCTGGCGCGGCTGCGCCGCCGGCCGCACCTGCTGGAGCGGGCCGTCGAGGAGTGCCTGCGCTTCGACCCCGCGGTGCAGTCGAACACCCGGCAGCTGACCGCCGACGTCGAGCTGCACGGCCGGCGGCTGCGCCGCGACGACGTCGTGGTGGTTCTCGCCGGCGCGGCCAACCGCGACCCCGGGCGGTACGACCGGCCCGACGAGTTCGACATCGGTCGCGACCCGGTGCCGTCGATGTCCTTCGGGGCGGGAATGCGCTACTGCCTCGGGTCGTACCTGGCTCGGCTCCAGTTGCGGACCGCCCTCGGCGTCATGGCCGCGCTGCCGGATCTGCGCCTGGCCACCAGCCCGAACGAACTGACCTACCAGCCTCGAACGATGTTCCGTGGGCTCGCGAGGCTGCCGGTCGTGTTCACGCCCGCCGGCTGACCGTCACCGGCACGGTCCGCGTACCCGAGCAGGAGGAGCAGGTGCCATGAACCGACCCGTTGTCGAGTACGACGTCATCGTCGTCGGTGGTGGCCCCGCGGGGGCGTGCACCGCCGGCCTTCTCGCGCTGGAGGGGCACCGGATCCTGTTGCTGGAGCGTGAGAAGTTTCCGCGCTACCACATCGGCGAGTCACTGATCACCGGCATCGTCCCGACGTTGACCGCGTTGGGGCTGCTCGACCGCATGGCAGAGCTGCGGTTTCAGGTCAAGTACGGCGGCAGCCTGCTGTGGGGCGAGAACCAGACCACGCCGTGGTCGTTCCGCTTCCGCGAGGTCCGTGGCGGCCGCTACGAGTACGCCTGGCAGGTCCGGCGCGCCGAGTTCGACGCGATGCTGCTGGACCGGGCGCGGGAACTGGGGGTGCACGTCGTCGAGGGGGCGACCGTCCGCGACGCGTTGACCGACGGGGACCGGATCGCGGGCGTGCGCTATCAGCTCAGGGGCGAGTCGGCCCCGGTGTCGGCGCGGGCGACGATGGTGGTCGACGCCTCCGGTCAGCAACGCTGGTTGGGTCGCCGGTTCGGGCTGGTCGACTGGTACGACGACCTGCGCAACGTGGCGGTGTGGAGCTACTGGCAGGGCGCCCTGCGCTACCCGGGTGAACACGAGGGCGACCTGTTGACCGAGAGCTGCCGCCAGGGCTGGCTCTGGTACGCGCCGCTGAGCCCGACACTGACCAGCATCGGCTACGTCACGACCAGCGACCGCCTGGTGGCCTCCGGGCTACCGCCCGAGCAGTTGCTGGAAAAACAGATCGCGGAATCATCGGAGGTCTCCTGGCTCACCTCGGGTGCGAAACGGGTGGACATCTATCGCGCCGCGCGCGACTGGTCGTACACCTGCCAGCAGTTCTCCGGCCCGGGCTGGGTCCTGGTCGGCGACGCGGCCGCGTTCATCGACCCGTTGCTCTCCTCCGGGGTGACCCTGGCCATGCGCGGCGCGAGCAGCGTCGCCAAGGCGGTTCACGAGACGCTGACCGCGCCGGACAAGGAACGGCACGTCATGCAGGACTACGAGGACCGGTACCGGGCCTTCCTCGGTTCGCTGCTGGAGTTGGTCCGGTTCTTCTACGACGGCGCCCACGGCAAGGAGGAGCTGCACCTGCGGGCGCAGGCCATCGTGGATCCCGACCGCAGCCTGCCTCCCAAGATCTCGTTCGTGTCGCTGCTCTCCGGACTGGTCCGTGGGGACGAGAGCCTGGGCCCCGGTGCGATCGACGACCATTGACCCCACCATAGAGCACTATATATTGTTAAAGCAGTTATTCGATTAAGATCATCCGCCCCGAGGAGTGAACTCGATGCGTACCGCCGGAACGTACATTCGTGGGATCGGGGCCTACCTGCCTGAGACCGTGACCGTCGAACACGCCGTCGCCCAGGGCTGGTACCCCGAGGAGGACATAGCGACCCACAAGCTCGGCGGTGCCGCCGTCGCCGGGGACCTGCCCGCCCCCGAGATGGCCCTGCGAGCCGCACAGGACGCCCTGAAGACCAGCGAGCTCAACCGCGGCGACATCGACCTGCTGCTCTACGCCGCCGCCTGGCACCAGGGCCCCGAAGGCTGGATCGCCCACTCGTACCTCCAGCACTACCTGCTCGGCGGGGTGCCCCGGGCCAGCGAGATCCGGCAGGGCTGCAACGGCATGTTCACCATGCTGGAACTGGCCGCCAGCTATCTCAAGGCCGCGCCGGAGCGCACCGCCGCGATGCTCGTCGCCGCCGACAACTACGGCACCCCACTGCTGGACCGCTGGCGGACCAACCTCGGGTTCATCCTCGGCGACGCCGCCTCGGCGGTGGTGCTGAGCACCGAGAGCGGTTTCGCCGAGGTGCTGTCCGTCTGCTCGATCACCGTGCCGGAGGCCGAGGAGGTCCACCGTGGCGGCGAGCCGATGTTCCCGCCCGGGGCGACCCTCGGCAAGGACCTCGACTTCGGCGCGAGGCTCTTCTACCACATCACCGAGCAGACGCCCGTGCTCGCCGTGCTGGGCGAGGCGCAGGAGACCATGACGACCGTGGCCGAGCAGGCGCTCGCCGAAGCCGGCATCGACACCAGCGATCTGACTCGGGTCTCCTTCATGAACTACTCCCGCGAGGTGGTGGAGCAGCGCTGCATGGCACCGCTCGGCCTCGGCATGGAGAAGTCCACCTTCGACTTCGGCCGCATGATCGGTCACTGCGGCGCCAGCGACCACCTGCTCGCCCTGCACCATCTGCTGCGCACCGGGGAGCTGACGGCCGGTGACCACATGCTCTGGCTCGCGATGGGCCCCGGCGTCGAGTTCACCGCCGCGGTGCTGCGCATCCTGCACACGCCCGACGGTCTCTGACCGGCCCGGAAGCCGCCACCCGACCCCACGGAGGTACGACGATGACCCGGGATGACCCCGCCGGCCGCCCCTTCCAGGTGGCCGTCATCGGTGTCGGCTGCCGGCTGCCCGGCGACGTCGACAGCCCCGACGCCCTCTGGGACCTACTGCTCAAGGGCGGCCAGACCAGCGGGGAGATCCCCACCCAACGGTGGCGGGCGTACCGCGAGCGCGGCCCGGAGTACGCGGCGGTGCTGCGGGAGACGGTCACCGCCGGCAGCTATCTCGACGACATCGCCGGCTTCGACGCCGAGTTCTTCGGCCTGACGCCCCGCGAGGCCGCCGAGATGGATCCGCAGCAGCGGATCCTGCTGGAGGTCGGCTGGGAGGCGCTCGAACACGCCGGCCTGCCACCCACCCGGCTGGCCGGCAGCGACACCGGTGTCTTCGTCGGAGTCAGCACCACCGACTACGGCGACCGGCTGTTGGAGGACCTGCCCACCGTCGAGGCGTGGACCGGCATCGGCGCGGCCACCTGCGCCCTGGCCAACCGCGTCTCCTACGCCCTGGACCTGCGCGGGCCGAGCGTCGCGGTCGACACCGCCTGTTCGGCGTCGCTGGTCGCGGTCCACCTGGCCTGCCAGAGCCTGCTGCTCGGCGAGAGCACCGTCGCCCTGGCCGGCGGGGTCAACCTGGTGCTCGCCCCCGGGCAGAACGTGTCACTGAACGCCGCCGGCACGCTCGCGCCCGACGGGGTCAGCAAGTCCTTCGACCGCGACGCCGACGGCTACGGCCGGGGTGAGGGCTGCGGCGTCCTGGTGCTCAAGCGCCTCGACGACGCGGTCCGGGACGGCGACCGGGTGCTGGCCGTGATCATCGGCAGCGCGGTCAACCAGGACGGACGCACCGACGGCATCATGGCCCCCTCCGGCGAGGCCCAGCAGCACGTGGTACGCCGGGCCTGCGCCCGCGCGGGCGTCACCCCGGACAGCGTCGACTACGTCGAGGCGCACGGCACCGGCACCCGACTGGGCGACCCGGTCGAGGCCGGCGCGCTCTCCGCGGTCTACGGCGTCTCCCGGTCACCGGAGCGTCCCTGCCTGATCGGCTCCATCAAGTCGAACATCGGCCACCTGGAGGGCGCGGCCGGCGTCGCCGGACTGATGAAGGCGATCCTCGCGCTGCACCGGGGCCAGATTCCCGGCACCCCGCTGCGCGGCCGGTCGATTCCCGCCGTCGACGGCGACGGCACGGGGCTGCGGCTGGTCACCAGCCCGCTGCCCTGGCCCCGCCGGGACGGTCCCCGCCGAGCCGCCGTCTCCGGCTTCGGATACGGCGGCACCATCGCCCACGTCCTGCTGGAACAGGCCCCGCCGCTGCCGCCCACCGACGGCGCGGACGACGACGGACGTCGACCCATGGTGCCGCTCTCCGCCCGCTCCGCCGCCGCCCTTCGCGCGCAGGCCGGCCGGCTCGCCGACCGGCTCGCCGCCGACGACCGGACTCCCCTGGCCGACATCGGGCACACCCTGGCACACCGACGCGCCCAGCTGAGCCACCGCGCCGTGGTCACCGGCGCCGACCGCGACGGCCTGGCCGCCGCGCTACGCCGGCTCGCCGACGACGAACCGGACGCCGGCACCGTCACCGGAGTCGCACCGGGTGGCCGCTCGGTGCGCCCGGTGTGGGTCTTCTCCGGGCACGGGTCGCACTGGGCCGCGATGGGCCGCGACCTGCTCGGCCACGAGCCGGCCTTCGCCGCCGCGATCGACGAGATCGAGCCGGTGGTCGTCGATGAGGCGGGCTTCTCGCTGCGCACCGCCCTCGCCGCCACGGAGCTGGGCGGGGTGGACCGGATCCAGATCCTGACCTTCGCCATGCACCTCGGCCTCGCCGCCGTGTGGCGGGCGTACGGGGTGCGACCGGCGGCGGTGATCGGCCACTCGGTCGGTGAGGTGGCCGCCGCGGTCACCGCCGGCGTGTTGCGTCCGGTCGACGGCGCCCGACTGATCTGCCGCCGCTCCGCGCTGCTGCGCCGCGCCGCCGGGCGGGGCGCGATGGCCATGGTGACCCTGCCCTTCGCCGACGTCGCCGAACGACTGGCCGGCCGCGCCGACCTGGTCGCGGCCATCGCCTCCGGCCCCGCCGCCACGGTGGTCTCCGGCGACATCGCCGCCGTCGACGAGATCATCGAGCAGTGGCCGGCCGACCGGATCGCCGTTCGCCGGGTGCAGTCCGACGTGGCCTTCCACAGCCCGCAGATGGACCCGCTCGCCGACGAGTTGCGGACCGCCGTGCACGAGCTGCACCGGTCACCGGCCGCGCTGCCGATGTACTCGACGGTGCTCGACGACCCCCGTGCCACCCCCGGATGCGACGGCGACTACTGGGCGGCCAACCTGCGCCGCCCGGTGCGTCTGGTGCAGGCCGTCGAGGCCGCCCTGGCCGACGGGCACCGCGCCTTCGTGGAGATCTCCGCGCATCCGGTGGTGGCCCACTCGCTGCGGGAGACCGCCGACCACGTCGACATCGCCGACGTGTACGTCGGGACGACGTTGCGGCGGCACGCTCCCGGCCACCGCACCATGGTGGCGGCCGTCGCCGGGGCGTACTGCCACGGAGTCGAGGTCGACTGGACGCGCCAGCACCCCCTCGGCCGGCTGGTCGACCTGCCCACCTACCCCTGGCAGCACCGCCAGCACTGGCGCGAACCCGAGCCGCCGGACGCCTCGGGCGGGCACGACATCGGGTCGCACACGCTGCTGGGCACCCCGACCAGTGTGGCCGGCAGCGAGCTACGCCTCTGGCACACCGTGCTCACCGACGCCACCCGCCCGTACCCGGGCAGCCACCAGGTGCAGGGCGCCGAACTCGTGCCGGCGGCGGTCTTCGTCGCCACCTTCCTCGCCACCGCCCGCGACGGTGCTCCCCTGGGGTTGCGGGAGCTGTCGATGCGGGTGCCGCTCGCCACCCACCTGCGCCAGGAGATCCAGGTGGTCGACGACGGTGGCCGACTGCGGCTCGCCTCCCGACCGGCCGGCGACGACACGGCACCGTGGCTGACCCACGCCACCGCTGCGGCCGTGCCGGCGACCGACCCCCTCGACGGCGTTGTGGCCACACCTCCGGCCGGCGGTGTGGTCGCCGACGTCGGTCTGGTCGAGGCGCACCTGACCGCCGTCGGAGTGCCGGCCACCGCCTTCTGCTGGACGGTGGACCGTCTGATCACCGCCGAGGGTGGCCTGCGGGCACGGGTCCGATTCCCGGAGCCGGCCGGCGGCTGGGCGGCGATCGTCGACGCGGCCGTCTCCATCGCACCGGTCGTCTTCCCCGGCCCGCCCCGGCTGCGCCTGGTCGACAGCGCCGAACGGGTCCAGCTGGCCGGCGCACCGCCGATGGTCGCGGTGATCGACGTGATCCGCGACCCCTCCGGCGAGGACACCGCCACCGTCCTGGTCAGCGCGCCCGACGGCACGATCGTCGCGCAGCTCGCCGGGTTGCGGTACCCGGTGGTGCCGGATGCGCCGGAGAGCTCGGCCGAGCAGGCCGCAGCGTCCGGCGGGTCGCTGGCCGGCCTGGACCCGGACGAACTGCGCGAACGCCTGATCGACGAGGTGCGCGCGGCGATCGCCGCGGAGATGAAACTTCCCGTCGAGTCGCTGGACCCACGGCTGCCCCTCGTGCAACAGGGCATGGACTCGGTGATGACCGTCATCGTGCGGCGGCGGCTGGAGAAGACGTACCGCCAGGTGCTGCCCGCCTCGCTGTTCTGGCAGCAACCGACCGTCGTGGCGATCGCGGACGAGCTGACCGGGTTGATCGCCGCCACGCCGCAGCCGGCCGGGACGACCACCCGCTGACCCGCCGGACGCGCCCACCGGAGGACCGCATGGCACCGACCACCAGCACTGCCCAGCCCGGGCTGCGGCACCGGATGCAACACCTGATCTACGGGTTCTTCACCGCCCAGACCCTGCATGTCGCCGCCCGGCTCCGGATACCCGATCTGCTCGCCGACGGCAAGGCCGATGTCACCGCACTGGCCGAGGCCACCGGCACGCACGCGCCGTCACTGCGGCGGCTGCTGCGGGCGTTGGTCTTCCTGGAGGTGCTTCAGGAGCCGGAGCCCGGCATCTTCGTCCTCACCGAACAGGGCGAGCTGCTGCGGTCGGACGCCGTCGGATCGATGCGGGAACTGGTGCTGCTGCTCTCCGGGCCGGAGAGCTGGGCCGCCTGGGGGCAGCTCGAACACAGCGTCCGCACCGGCGAGGTTGCCTGGGAACACGCGCACGGGCAGAGCTGTTTCGCCCACCTCGCCGCGCACCCCCGCCGGCAGGCGGCGTTCAACGCGGCCATGGCGGAGGGCTCCCGGGCGTTCGTGCCGACGCTGCTGTCCACGTACGACTTCTCCGACCTGGACACCGTGGTGGACGTCGGTGGTGGCAGCGGAGATCTGCTCGCCGGGGTGCTCGCCGCGCACCCGGGGCTGCGTGGCACGGTCTTCGACACCCCCGACGGCGTGGCCGACGCCGCACGCACGCTCACCGAGCGGCAGGTGGCCGACCGGTGCGGGGTCGTGGTGGGCGACTTCTTCCGGTCGGTGCCGTCGGGCGCGGACGCCTACCTGCTCAAGAGCGTGCTGCACGACTGGAACGACGAGCAGTCGGTGGCGGTGCTGCGGACCGTCCGCCGAGCGGCCCGGCCGGACAGCCGGGTCCTGCTCGTGGAGTCCGTGATGCCGCCGAGCGTCAGCACCGCTCCAAGCGTCGCCCAGGTGGTCATGAACGACCTGAACATGATGGTCTGCCACGGCGGACGGGAACGCACCGTGGCCGAGTTCCGCGAGCTGCTGCGCACCGCCGGTTTCCGACTGGATTCCGTCGCGCCCTGCCCGACGCCGAGCGTGATGTGCGTGCTGGAGGCGACGCCGGTGCCGCTGACCGACGGAACGCAGCCATGACCAGCGTCGGCGACCTGCACACCACCGGGCCCACCGACCGGCGAGCCGAGGCCACGATGGTCCGCATCCCCGGTGGCACCTTCCTCCAGGGTTCGCCGGAGCGGACGTTGGACTGGTTGGAGGCCGAGGGGCAGGCGTTTCCCCGGGACTGGTTCACCGACGAGACGCCGCAGCGTCCGGTGACCCTGCCCGGCTACCTCATCGACCGGTACCCGGTCACCGTCGCCGAGTTCGCCGCCTTCGTCGCCCGCACCGGGTACGTCACCTCGGCCGAGCGGGCCGGCGGCAGCATGGTCTACAGCGACTACTGGGAGGTCCGCGAGGGCGCCTGCTGGCACCGCCCCGCCGGCTACGGCAGCGGCGTACGCGACCGGGACGACCACCCGGTGGTGCACGTCTCGTACCTCGACGCCGAGGCGTACGCGACGTGGGCGGGCAAGCGGCTGCCGACCGAGTCGGAGTGGGAGCGGGCGGCGACCGGGCCGACGTACCGGCGCTGGCCCTGGGGCGACACCTGGGACCCGACCCGGGCCAACACCGCCGAGTGGACCGGCGGCAGCCTGCGCGGGCTGGACGAGTGGCGGAACTGGTGGTCGCAGATCCACAGCGTCCATGGCCCGGTGCCGCAGACCACGCCGGTCGGCGCGTTCTCCCCGGGCGGCGACAGCCCGGACGGCTGCGCCGACATGACCGGCAACGTGTACGAGTGGACCTCCACCACCGCCCACCTGTACTCCCCCGAGACCCGCTGCGACCCCACCATCCACCTGGTGATGGGCCGGTTTCGGGCGATCCGGGGCGGGTCCTGGATGAACTTCCGCTACCAGGTCCGGTGCGCCGAGCGGCTCTACGGGGATCCCACCGGCTGGTCCAACTTCGCCCTCGGTTTCCGTTGCGCCGACGACGCACCCGAGTCCGACGCCGAACACCACGGGAGGTAGCAATGGTCACGGTGCTGCTGTCGGCGGGCTGGGCCCACCGCGGGCAGAAGACGTTCGCGTGCCACGAAGGCACCATCCGTGACGTCATCCGGGAATTCGTCGAGTCCTACCCGCACTACCGACGTCGGCTGCTCGACGCCGACGGTGAGCCGCTGACCTACTACAACGTCTACCTCGACGGCGACCTCGTCGAGGCCACCGACCGGTCCCGGGTGACCGCCCCCGCCGCCAGCACGGTGGCCATCGTTCCGCCCCTGGCCGGTGGGTGACCCGTCGGCCCGTCGGGTCGTCGCCGCCCACCAGGGTCAACCTTTGGAGTAGCCATGGTCCTGCCGCACACAGACGCCCGACCTCGTCCCGGGCACGCCGACCGGGACCACCTCGTCACCCGGCTGGCCCGGTCGGCACGACACCGCCCGCGTCCGGTCACCGAGGTGGAGGCGTGGCTGGACGCGCGGGCGCGGGCCAACCCCTTCGAGGTCACCGAGGTGCCGTTCGCCGAGTTGACCGGGTGGTCGTTCACGCCGCACAGCGGTGACCTGGTGCACGACAGCGGCCGCTTCTTCAGCGTCGAGGGACTGCACGTACGCACCGACGGTGGGCCGGTCGACGAGTGGTGGCAGCCGATCATCCACCAGCCGGACCGGGCCATCCTCGGCATCCTGGCCCGCGAGATCGACGGCGTGCTGCACTTCCTCCTCCAGGCCAAGATGGAACCGGGCAACGTCAACGGCGTCCAGTTCTCCCCCACCGTGCAGTCCACCCCCAGCAACTACCTGCGGACGCACCGGGGCGCACGCTCCCGATACGTGGAGTACTTCCTGGAGCCCGGCCGGGGCCGGGTGCTGGTGGACGTGCTCCAGTCGGAGCAGGGCTCGTGGTTCCGTGGCAAACGCAACCGCAACATCGTCGTCGAGGTGACCGGCGACATCGAAGAGCACCAGGACTTCGTGTGGCTCACCCTCGGCCAGATCCACGACCTGCTGCACCGGCCCAACCTCGTCAACATGGACGCCCGTACCGTGCTCTCCTGCCTGCCGGGCCACGCGGTCGCGGCCGATGCCGCCGACCCGGGCATCGCCGCCGCCGTCGCGCGTTCCGCGCTGGCCGGCGACGACGCGGCGTGGCAGCCGCTGCTGCAGGTCCGCAACTGGTTGACCGCCAACAAGGCCGGCCGGACCCTGGTGGCCCACCAGGTGCCGCTGCGCACGGTACGCGACTGGCACCGCGGCGACGCCGACATCCGGCACCGCTCCGGCCGCTTCTTCCGGATCGTCGGACGCGCCGTGCGGGCCAGCAACCGGGAGGTGGCCCAGTGGCGGCAGCCGCTCCTGGCTCCCTGCGGCACCGGCCTGGTCGCCTTCGTCGTCCGGCGTCTCGACGGCGTCCTGCACGTGCTCGCCCACGCCGACCTACGACCCGGTTACCGGGACATCGTCGAGCTGGGCCCGACCGTGCAGTGCACCCCGGGCAACTTCACCGGCGCGTACCGTCCCGCCTACCTGGATCTGGTCTGTTCCGACCAGGTCCAGGTGCACTACGACGTCCTCCAGTCCGAGGAGGGCGGGCGGTTCCACCACGCGGTGACGCGGCACCTGGTGGTGGAGGTGGGCCCGGAGTTCCCGGTGACGACGCCACCGGACTACACCTGGGTGACCCTGCGCCAGCTCACCGCCATGACCGCGTTCAGCTACCAGGTCAACATCGAGGCGCGGAGTCTGCTGCTCTGCCTGCGGGCGCTGGCATGACCGGGCACCAGGACCGGCCGGCCGGCGACCGGCCCGACGCCCCGGAGCCGTCCGGGCCGACCGACCTGGGCATCGACGCGTTTCCGCTGCCTCGGCGCTGCCCGTTCGACCCACCAGCCGAGTACGCGCGACTACGCGCCGAACACCCGGTCGTCCGGCTGCCGATGCTCGGCGGCGACACGGCCTGGGTGGTCTCCCGGCACGCCGACGTGCGACAGGTGCTCAGCGACCCCCGGATGAGCGCGGACCGACGTCGACCCGGCTTCCCGAAGTTCGCACCGACCACGGAGAGCCAACGGCAGGCATCGTTCGCGAACTTCCGCCCACCGTTGAACTGGCTGGACCCGCCGGAGCACGCCGTCGCCCGGCGGCAGATCGTCGACGAGTTCTCCGTACGCCGGGTCCGGCAGTTGCGGCCGTTGGTCGAACGGGTGGTCGACACGCACCTCGACGGGCTGGCCACCGCCGCGCCCGGCGCCGACCTGGTGTCGGCGTTCGCCTACCCGGTGCCGTCGCAGGTGATCTGTGAGGTGCTCGGCGTGCCCTACGGCGAGCACGAGTTCTTCGAGCGCCGGTCGACGCTGATGTTCCGCCGCAGCGCGCCGGCCGAGGAACGGGCCCGCTGCGCCCGGGAGATCCGCGACTTTCTCGACGTGGTGGTCACCGACAAGGAACGCCGTCCCGGCGATGACGTGCTCAGCCGGCTGCTGTCCCGGCAGCGCGACGCCGGCGGCGTGGACCACGAGGCCGTGGTGAGCATGGCCTTCGTGCTGCTGGTCGCCGGCCACGTCACCACGTCCAACATGATCGCGCTGAGCGTGCTGGCCCTACTCACCCATCCGGCACGGCTGGCTCGGCTGCGGGCCGAACCGGAGCGCTTCCCGGCCGCCGTGGAGGAACTGCTGCGGTACTTCACCGTGGTCGAGGCGGCGACGGCCCGCACCGCCACCGCCGATGTCACGATCGGCGGGGTGCGGATCGCGGCCGGCGAGGGGGTGGTGGCGCTGGGGCAGGCGGCGAACCGTGATCCGGCGGTGTTCGCACAACCCGACGAGTTCGACCCGGACCGGGACGCCGTCGCCCACCTCGCGTTCGGTCACGGCCGGCACGTCTGCCCGGGTCAGCACCTCGCCCGGCTGGAGCTGGAGGTCGCGCTCAGCCGCCTGTTCCAGCGGCTGCCCGGCCTGCGGCTGACGGTGGAGGTCGCTGATCTGCCCCTGAAGGAGGACAGCAACATCTTCGGGTTGTACGCCCTACCGGTCACCTGGTGACGACCGTCCGGTCACCAACTGCTCCCAGGCGCTGCCGATCCGGTCGGCCGTCGCCGTGGCCGCCGCCATCTGCTCGGGTCCGGCGGCGGCGATCCAGTCGACCGCCCGTCCCTCGGGCAGGTCGCCGGCCAGGTAGTCACCCAGTGCCAGCAGACCCATCTCCCAACCCGCGCCCAGCCCCCAGATGCCGGGGCCGGCGTTGGGCACGATGTCCGCCGGCACCGGAGCCTGTTCCAGTTCCAGGACGGTGCAGTCGCCGTCCGGGGTCAGTCGTAGCTGGACCTCGCTGCTGCCGCCGCCCGACTCCCAGGTCAGGCCGATCAGGGTGGGCCGCTCGCACCGGCGGATCTCACCGCTGGCGTTGCCCTCCAGGTGGAAACGCCCACCGGCCCGGAGGTCACCGGCGACGGGCAGGAACCAGCGCACCAGGCGTTGCGGATCGGTGATGGCGTCCCACACCTCCTCCGGGGTGGCGTCGTAGCTGCGCCGGAGCACCAGGATGCTCATGCCGTCCGGGTGGTCCCGCAGCTCGCGGTCGGTGTCCTGGACCCCGTCGAAGATCCTGCTCATCGCCCTCGTGGCCTTCCTGCGGGTGCATCCTCACACCGGACTCCCTCCGGCGGCACCCGAGGACCTTAGCAGCCAGGACCCGCGCAACGTCCCATTTGTACCTGAGCGACGGTCACGAGTCGCCCCGGTTCGCGGGCACCACCCGACGACGGCGGCGGATGCCGAAGGTGGATGTCAGGCGGCGCCACGTGTCGGGCGGCGCAGGAGCAGGACCAGCACGGCGAGCAGGACGAGACCGTCCAGCGCGAGCAGGGCGGCGCCCATCGGGTCGACGCCGTGGGCGTGGGCCGCGCCGTCGGTGGCGTCGGCCGGGCCGGCGGCCGCCGCAGCACCCGGTGAGCCGACGGTGAGGCGGGCGACGCCCGAGGTGGTACGCCCATCGACGGTCACCACGTGGTAGGCCACCGCGAGAAGGCCGGGCCGGGTCACGACGACCTGCTGCCGCAGACCGTCGTCGCCGTCGCGTACGACCGCACCGGTGCTCAACCTGGTCCGGTCGGCGTCGTAGACCACGATGTGCGAGCGGCCGGGGTCGGGCTCGCCGGCGACCCGGATGCGTACCGTGGTCGGCAGGTCCGGCAGGACCGCGCCATCGGCCGGTTCCATCGCGAGCACCTCGACGGGCCGCCCCGCTTCCGCATCGGCGTCGACGCGGCCGACCAGCACGAGCACGGCCACCAGCGCCGCCAGGCCGATGGCGGCGCCAGCGTAGATCCGACCGGTGGTGGACATCGCGCCTCGATCAGTGTCCGGCCACTGCGACCGGTTGACGCGGGCCGACCAGCCGACCGGCGCACGAACAGCGCATCTGCGCCCGCTCGGTCGCGTTGGGACGCAGGTGCAGGTACATCGCGATCAGCATCGGAATGAAGACGACCGAGTTGTAGAACAGGTGCAGTTCCACCCGGGGCACCACCAGCTGCAGGATGCTGACCGGCCCCTCCTCGCCGGCGATCCGGAAACTGCTGTGCGCCTGGATCAGCAGCAACGCGTGCTCGATGTGGTGCCAGAACTGCAGCGCGAGGGCCACCGTCCACCACGCCTTCGCCCGGCCGGTGAAGCCCGGCAGCAGCAGGAAGAGCCCGACCAGCATCAGGATGGCGTACCCGTAGTGCAGCCACTCGGAGCTGACCAGCCACGGGAACGGCATCCCCAGCACGCCACGGGCCTCCGGCCGCGCCCAACCGAGAATCCAGATCTGGTACGCCTGCACCAGGTGTTCGGCCCAGTGCGCCACCACCACCGCCATATAGATCGCAAGCGCGATTCGGTGGTATCGGCCGTTCAAGGATGAGATGAGGCCGGATGATCTCGTTCTCGCGGCGGTGGTCATAGGTCCTCCACTTCAAGCCGGAAGCCGTCCACAACCACGTTAGGAAGCTCGCCGTGGGCATGTGTCTCTGAGCTTGCCGACTATCTCCCGGACAGATCCGGAGACTGGCCCACCCATGAGATCAGCTATATACATTTAAAGCTCGTCATCGGATCGCGGGAGTGGGCAGATGCACCAGCGGCACATCCTCATCGCCAACGTCCAGGGGCACGGACACATCTACCCGTCGCTCGGCCTGGTGCGCGAGTTGGTCCGGCGGGGCCACCGGATCAGCTACGTCACCACCGCGCTCTTCGCCGACGTGGTGACCGCGGCCGGCGCCACCGTGGTGCCGTACAAGTCCGAGTTCGACACCTTCCACGTACCCGACGCCGTCACCAAGGCGGACGCCGAGACCCAGTTGCACCTGGTGTACGTCCGAGAGAACGAGGCGATCCTGCGCGCCGCCGAGGACGGCGTCGGCGACGACATCCCGGACCTCGTGCTCTACGACGTCTTTCCGTTCATCGCCGGCCGATTGCTGGCGACCCGGTGGCAGCGTCCGGCCGTTCGCCTCAGCGCCGCCTTCACCGCCAACGAGCACTACTCCTTCTTCGAGGAACTGTGGAAGAGCCACGGTCAGCGTCACCCCGCGGACGTGCCGGAGGTCAACGACGTTATCGCCGACCTGCTCGCCCGCTACGGTGTGCACACACCGGTCCGGCAGTTCTGGAACGAGATCGAGGACCTCAACATCACGTTCCTGCCGAAGTCCTTCCAGCCCTTCGCGGAAACCTTCGACGACGACCGTTTCGCCTTCGTCGGGCCGACGCTGACCGATCGGCCGGTACGCACCGGCTGGCAGCCTCCCACCCCGGACACTCCGGTGATCCTGGTGTCGCTCGGCAACCAGTTCAACGAGCATCCCGAGTTCTTCCGGGCCTGCGCTCAGGCGTTCGCCGGCACCCGATGGCAGACGGTGCTGGCGATCGGCACCTTCCTCGACCCCGCCGTGCTGGAGCCACTGCCACCGAACGCGGAGGCCCATTCGTGGATTCCGTTCTACGAGGTCCTCGCGCACGCGGACGCCTGCATCACCCACGGCACCACCGGCGCCGTGCTGGAGTCCCTGGCAGCCGGCGTACCGCTGGTGCTGGTGCCGCACTTCGCGACCGAGGCCGCACCGTCGGCGCGCCGCGTCGTCGAGTTGGGGCTGGGCTGCGAACTGACACCGGAGCAAATCGAGCCGGAGACCCTGCGGACCACTGTGCGGCGGCTCCACGACGACACGGCACTGCGCGAGCGGGTCGAGCGGATGCGACACGAGATCCTGACCGCCGGTGGTCCACCAGCGGCAGCCGATCGGATCGAGGCGTACCTGGACCGGGCCCGGGACTGACCGGGCCCGGCGTCCCCCGCGGGGCGCCGACCGTCAGCGGCGGGCGCGGTGGGTCACGGTGCGTTTCACCGTGCCGTCAGGGTTGAAGGTCGTCCACTCGCCGACCTTCTTGTCGCTGTCGTAGTCACCCCGGTCGATCAGCTCACCGGCGGCGTTCCACCTCGTCCACGTGCCGTGCTTGCGTCCGTGGTCGAATCCGCCCCGCTGCATGATCCCGCCGGACGAGCGGTACCACACCCACTCACCGTGCACGGTGCCGTTGTCGAAACCGCCCTCCGCGCGCAACCTGCCGTCGGCGAAGAAGTGCCGCCAGGTGCCCTGCCGCTCACCCTCGACATACTCGCCGACCATCACACCGCCGTGCGGGTCGGCGTCGGTCCAGAGGCCGGTCTTGCGACCCTGCTCGTCCTTCTCGTCCGGGGTCGGTGGGGTACTCACGTGAGTTCTCCTATTCGCTCAATGGCCACCGCTCGATGATCGAGCGCAATGGTGCGGTGTCGAGGTGATGGACCTTGGTGCGACCGACCCGTTCGGACCAGACCAGGCCCGCCTGCTCCAGGACGGCCAGGTGCTGCGAGATCGCCTGGCGGGTCGAGGTGGTCCCGTGCTCGACGAACAGACGGCTGTGGATCTCGAAAAGGCTCAGCCCGTCGGCGCGGGCGAGCTCGTCCATGATCCGCCGCCGCGTCAGGTCGGCCAGCGCTCGGTAGAGCACCTGCACCCGTCAACCATAGGTAATCCGGCGCTTGCCTATCAAGGCACCGCCCTTCTCGCATCCTGCTCGATCGCGGGCGCGCTCGTCGAGCAGCCGGCGGTCGTTCAGTGCCCGGACGCCGTCCAGTCCTGCGTCGCGGTCAACGGAACCGGCATGGGCCGGTCCACCGTTGTCGTGAGCTCGATCCGTCGGCCTTCGGCAGCCGCCCGAAGGAGGGCGGTCATCGTGTCGAGGACGTGCAGCGCGACCTCGCCGCCCGCACGCGGTGGACGCTGACTGTCGGCCTGGACCAGGTCGAGCAGGCCGATGCCCCGGGAACCCCCGGCGTAACCCGCGCCCGGTTCGACCACGCGCCACTCGCTGTCGCCGAGCGCGCAGCGGCGGACCTCGCCGTCGAAGTTGTTCGGATCGGGTACGGCGAGCGTGCCGGCCTCGCCGTGGACCTCGATCGGCGCGGCCGTCGTCGCGACGCCGTCGAAGCTGGTGGTGATGGTCGACAGAGCGCCGTTGGCATGTTCGAGCACGCCGGTGACATGGGTGTCCACCCGCACCGGGATGCGCTGGCCCCGGCGCGGCCCCGAGCCGATGACCCGTTCGGTACGCAGCCGGCTGGCGGCTCCGCTGACCGCACGGACCGGCCCGAGCAGGTGGACGAGCGCCGTGATGTAGTACGGCCCCATGTCGAACAGCGGGCCGCCACCCGGGGCGTAGTAGAAGTCGGGGTGAGGGTGCCAGCGCTCGTGCCCCGGCGTCACCATGACGGCCGACGCGGCCACGGGACGTCCGATCAGATAAGCGTCGATCGCCGCGCGGGCCGTCTGCGTACCTGTCCCCAGGACGGTGTCCGGCGCGCACCCCACGCGTACCCCGGCCGACGCGGCCCGTTCGATGATCGTCCGACCCTCCGCCAACGTCACGGCGAGCGGCTTCTCGACATAGACGTTCTTGCCCGCGTCGATCGCGGCGAGCGAGAGGTCGGCGTGCGCCGCAGGAGTCGTGAGGTTGAGCACCGTCTGCACATCCGGGTGGGCGAGCAGGCGCTCGACGCTCATCGCCTCGGCACCGGGAACCACGGCCGCGACCGTGGCGGAGCGGGACGCGTCGAGGTCCGCCAGCGCGGTGATCCGCACCGCCGGGTGGTCGGCCAGTGTCTCCAGATAAGCCGCCGAGATGACCCCGAGACCTACGACGCCGACGCGGTGCGGGTCGCCCACACCATCCCCCTCTCGATGACGGTACGCACGGCTGCGTGCTCCAGCACGTCGAGGCTGTGGCCCGGGGTCGTCACGACGATGCGACCGGCCCCCCAATGCCGGGTCCAGATCGCCGGCGAGGTGACCGGCCGATGCCACGGGTGCCACGGCTGCGTGGGATGGGTGGTGACGGCCAACACGTCGATCAGGTCGTCGTGCAGCACCCAGTACTGCTCGGTGACCAGGTCGAAGTCGTCGATCCCCGCGGTGATCGGATGCTTGCGGCCGAGGTCGGTGATGCGCACCGGGTACGGCAGGAAGCTGTCCTGCTCGCCGCCGCGACGCGCACACGGCTCCACGCTCGGATGGGTCGCGAACTGGCCGCCCACCAGATGGAGGTACTCGGCTGACGCACGGAACGAGTCCACGATCCCGCCGTGCCAGCCGGTGAATCCCGTACCCGCGACGACCGCCGCGTTGAGACCCGCCACCTGCTCGGCGGTGATCTGCGACATCGTCACGCACTGCACGATGAGGTCGACGGCGGCCATCTCGGCGGCATCGGCGTAGACCTCCGTCGACTCCTCGACCCGTACGGCATAGCCGTTGCGCCTCAGGAAGGGAATGAACAGCTCCGTCGCCTCGACCGGCCGGTGCCCCTCCCATCCACCCCGGACCACCAGTGCTCTCTGCTGCCCCACCCGTGCTCCCTTCTGCCCACCCGTCGCCAGCAGGCAACCCTCGCCCGACCACCGTCCGCCGAAGCCGCCACTGCTCACGCATCGAGAACCGTACCCACGCCCGCCGACAAAAGACGTACCGCGCGGGTCAGGATGTCGACCTTAGGCGGGCGACGGACGCTGCCGGGATGATGGTGCCCCTACCCGGTGGCTGGACACCGGAGCCGGTGTGAGGATACGTGCGTGACCCACGATGCGTTGCTCGCGCGGGCCCGCGAGGTCTGGCTTGAGATGGCTGGCGTTCCGATGGCCTTCCCCGCTGACGGCGGTGTCGCCGTCGCCGCCTCGGGCAGGTCGCAGCTCTGTCCACCGGGCTGGGTCGGGATCGTCGCGCTGGGCGACGCCGCCATCGTCACCGTGCCGACCGAGAGATGGGTCGGGATCGTACGCACGGCGCTTCTCGGCCTGCCGATCGAGGTACTGACCGACTCCGAGCGGCTCGGCGCTCTCCTGCCGGTCGTCGAGGTGCTGGGTCCGGCGAGCCTGGCCTACCTCGATCGAGGCGACTTCCGGCCGGCCGGGCTCGCTACCGTGGAGGTGGTCCCCGGAGAAGATCCCGATCTCGCCGAGTTCCTGGCCGCTGTCACGGTGGACGACGCCGACGAATCCGGGTTGGTCGACATCACCTCCGGCGCGTTCGTGGCGCGCCGCGGCGATCACGTAGTCGCGGCAGCTGGCTATCGACACTGGCCGGGATCGGTCGCCCACATGTGCGTACTCACCAAGCTGGAACAACGTGGCCGTGGGCTGGCACGTGCCGTTGCCTCCGCAGCGGTCGCGGACAGTCTTGAAGCCCGGCTGCTGCCGCAGTGGCGGGCTCGACCGGAGTCATCGCGGCGAGTAGCGCGGGCGTTGGGATTTCGACAGCTTGGCGCTCAACTGAGCATCCGGCTCGAACCCTGAGCCCGGCGCAACGCCTCGCGAAGTTGCCGGGCGAGGTCGTCGGCCTGGCTACGCAACTGCGCCACCGGCAGCGCCGGGATCATCTTCAGCTCCGACCGCAACTGGCGGAATCCGCGCTGGCCCTCACCGGCAGCGGCGTCAGCGGCGGAGGTGATCAGGCTGTGCCGCATGCGAAGCACGTCGCGGCGGGCCAGCGCGTCGGTGAGGGTGCCGCCCTCGACCCGCGTGGCGGCGTTGGTGCGGTTGATCCGTCGCATCAGTGACTCCAGTTCGCCGAGGACCTCACCGACCTCCGCCAGGAGCGCCGCAGCGTCCTCGGCCGGTTCCTCACCTTCCTGGTAACGCGCGCCGGCGACGATGCGGGATCGAAGTTGTTCGACCCGACGGGCCGCATCCGCGCGCAGCGTGAGAGCCTCCGCAAGCTTCATGCGGACCAGTATCTCCAGCGACGATCACCGCCGCCCGCCAATTTCGTCCTCGTCCGAATTCCGAGACCGACTGTGACGAAGGGGTAGCGCATTGCTGTCTGTCGTTGGATGATGACCGACAGCGTCTTGCTGATTCAGGCGTCAGCGAACCGGAGGGCATATTCCGTGAAGCACGACCATTCGCCGGTCTTACCAGGTCAGGGCGCTACGGACTATGCGCGCTACATGCGGACAGATACTTTGCTGAGTCTGCAACGATCGCCGGACGAGGCGATACACCGCGACGAGCTGCTTTTTCAGGTGGTGCATCAGTCGACTGAGTTGTGGCTGAAACTGGCTGCGGCCGAGTTGGCGGAGGCGACGGCCCAGGTGAGCGCCGGTCGGCTGGCGGTTGCCGAGGCGATGCTGGTGCGGGCGACGCTCGCGGTCCGGTTGATCACCGACCAGCTGGAGATGTTGCGGTATCTGTCCCCAGTGGACTTCCAAGCGATGCAGCCGGCTCTCGGCAACGGTTCTGGTGCCGAGTCGCCGGGCTGGCGGAAGGTCCAGGACGCCAGCCGACGGCTCGGTCGTGCGTTCGACGAACAGCTTGCCGTCCGAGGTGTCCCGGTGAATCTGTGCCCGCCGGATCTGTCGGATCCGCTGCACCGACTCGCCGAGGCGATGGTGGAGTGGGATGAACGGGTGTCGGTGTGGCGGGTCCGTCACTACCAGGTGGCCTTGCGAATTGGCGGCCACCCACCGGCCGGTAGCCCCGGCAGCCCGATGAACATGCTGGCAAAGCTCGCCGAACACCGTTTTTTCCCCGAGTTGTGGCAGGCGCGGCTGTGCCGCACCGCCGACGAATAACCCGGTCGGCCCGGGATCTGCGGTCGGGGCATATCCAGGGGCGTTCGATGAGGTTCGTCTCGTCCATTTCGAGGGGTGGCACGTGCGTCCGCTGATTGACTGGCTGTCCGGCCCGGCTGAACCGCGCCGATTTCCCTACTCGACAGTGCTGCGGGAATTTCACCGGACCGGCAAACACTTCGTCGAAAGGAGCACCCTCGTCCTGCTCGACGACGCCCGGCGGGTAGCGGCCAGCCAGGCGACGGGCAGCGGCGACGCCGCGACCTGGCAGCTGACCGCCTTCCTGGACATCGCGCTCGACAAGTGGGACGGCCGTTACGACTATTGCAGTTACCTTGCCCTGCGGCTGCTCCGGCTGCCCTGTGGAGCAGCCGATCCGACACCGGCCGCGGCGGTCGCCGTCGGGCGGCAGGCCCGGGATCGGCTCCTCGTCCGTCTGGTCGCCGACACCCTGGCGTTCGAGATGGCCGCTGCCACGCACAGCACCGGGTTCCTCCCACGGCAACGGCCAGGGCCCGCAGTGGTCGTCAAACGCTGCCGACTCGGTGTCCGAGCTGTCGCGGCTGCGCTGGATCGTCTCGGTGTGGCCGAGGCGATCGGGACGGGCAACCCGGTCACCGCCGCCGCCGACCTGCACGGCATCGCCCGTGACCTGGCGTTGTCCGGGGATCCGTCGCTGCGGCTGACCATGCTGCCGGTCCACGTGACGCACGACGAGTACCTGTTCATCCGGATGCTGCAGGCCTACGAGTGCCTCTTCGCCGGGGTGGCCGAGGAACTCCGCGCGGCGGTCGCCGCCCTGACCGGGGACGCACCGGGCGCCGCCGCCGACCGGCTCGGGTACGCCTGCGACCTGCTGCGCAGCGCGGGTCCGCTCTTCTCGCTCCTGGCCACCATGCAGCCGGAGTCGTTCCGCACGTTCCGGCAGTACACCGAGGGGGCCAGTGCGATCCAGTCCCGCTCGTACAAGCTGATCGAGTCGCTGTGTCGCACTCCGGAGGCGGATCGGCTGGACTCGGTGGCCTACCAGTCGGTGCCGGAGATCCAGGCTCGGGTACGCGGCGGTCAGCCCACGATCGAGGAGACGTACCGGTCAGCGGTCTCCGACGGCCGGCTCACCGGAACGGACAACGGCCGGGTGGCGCGGCGGATGGCCGCCTTCGCCGGTGCCCTGACGCAGTGGCGGCGTACCCATCTGCGGGTGGCGGTACGGATGCTCGGTTCGCGGTCCGGCACCGGCTACACCGAGGGCACGCCGTATCTCGCGGCGGTCAGCGCCGCACCGGTCTTCACCGGCACGGTCGGCGACTCACCGACGGCCGACCCGGACGGCAGGAGAGGCGCGTGAGCCGGCCCGAGCAAGAACCCCGGTGCCTCGACAGCGGCACACAGGCCGCCCTGCGCGCCGAGTTCCCACTGTTGCGCACCTGCGTCTACCTGAACAGCAACTCCACCGGCGCGGTGCCGAGGGGTGCCGAGCAGGTGCTGCACGACTACTGGCGGACGCTGCGCACCTGGCGCGACGACGTCTGGCAGGACTGGCACACCGGCCTCGACCGGTACGCGGACTCGGTGGCCGCGCTCCTCGGCGCGCCGCCGGGCAGTGTGCTCACCGACGCCAATCTGAGCACCTTCCTGGCCCGGGTGGCGTCCTGTTTCGACTACCGTCGGCCACGCAACCGGGTGGTCATCACGGATCTCGACTATCCGACGGTGCCGTTCATCTTCCGCGCGTACGGCCGCTACGGGGCCGAGGTCGACGTGGTCGGCACCGGCGGCCCCCACCTCGACCAGGACGCCCTCGAGGCCAGGCTCGACGAGCGGACGCTGCTGGTGTGCGTGCCACATGCCAGCTTCACCTCCGGCGCCACCGTCGACCTGTCCCGGCTGGTGGCCCGAGCCCACCAGGTCGGCGCGCTGGTGGTGGTGGACGCCTTCCAGACCGTCGGGGTGGTGCCGTTGGACGTCACCGCCCTCGGCGTGGACGTGGTCATCGGTGGTTCGCACAAGTGGCTGTGCGGGGTGGGCACCGGTTTCCTCTACGTCCGGCCGGACCTGGTGCCGCTGTTGACGCCGGCGGCCACCGGCTGGCAGGCCGGCGACCGGGCGCTGACCTTCCGGCCCTCGTCCGGCTGGGCGGCCGGTATCCGTCGCTTCGCCGGCGGCACGCCGTACCCGCTCACCAGCCTCGTCTCACAGGTCGGTCTGGACCTGCTGCGCGGCATCGGTGTGGACGCCATCCGCCGGCACTCGCTGGCACTCACCCAACGCCTGCTGGACCGGGCCGAGGCCGTCGGCATCGTCGCGGTCAGCCCCACCTCGATCGCCCAGCGAGGCGGGGTGGTGTGCCTGGACGTCCCCGACGGCGAGGCCGTGAAGCGGCGGCTGGCCGCGCGTGACGTGATCTGCAGCTGGCGTGGCTATCTGCGGGTCGGCCCGCACGTCTACAACACCCTCGACGAGATCGACCTGTTCATGGACGCGTTGGAGAAGGAGCTGCACCGGTGACCGTCACCCTCTCACCGCGGGCGTTGATGAGTCTGCTCGCCAACGGGCCCAAGGCGATGGACGTCCTGCGTACGGCGCTCGACCTGGGCCTGCTCGACGCGCTGGAGCCCGGACCGGTGCGTCTCGACGCGCTGGCGGCACAGTTCGGAGTGCTTCCGCTGCGGCTGTACAAGTTCCTCGACTGCGTCGAGAGCCTCGGCTTCCTCATCCGCGACGAGCCCGGCGACGACATCGGCACCACCAGCTACCGCGCGGTGCCGGGGCTCCGCGACGCGGTCCACGCGGTGGTCGGGCCGGGCGCCACCGAACGGGACCGGGATCGCTACCCGTGGCGGCAGCTGCACGGCCGGCTCGCCGAGAGCCTGCGCGGCGAGGTCAGCATCGACGACGGGTTCGCCTGGCCGCCGAAGACGGCGGCGCAGACCGCGGAGTTCGAGCGCAGCATGGCCCTCGGGCTGGGGCCGGCGATCGAAACGGTACACCGCCACGCGGGCCGGCTCTGGTCGGACCGGCGTCGGCTGCTGGACGTCGGCGGCGGTGACGGGACACTCGCCGCGCACATTCTCGACTCCGCGCCGAAGCTTCGGGCCGACGTGTACAACCTGCCGGCGGTGGCGCCGCTGGTGGCGGCCACCCGCGACGCCCGTGGTCACACCGACCGGCTCGGCTTCGTCGGCGGTGACTTCTTCACCGAGCCCCTACCCCGCGGCTACGACGCACTCTCCTTCGTCCGGGTGCTGCACGACTGGCCCAACGCGGTGGCGCGCGAGCTGGTCCGGCAGGCGTACGCGGCACTGGAACCGGGCGGACTGATCCTGATCTGCGAGGAGTTCCGCACCCCGGATCGGCTCGCCATGCAGTTCTTCTGGAGCTACTTCCTGATCGGCGTCGACAGCAGCGTCAGCCGGCTACGCGAGGTGGACTTCTACACCAGACTGCTCACCGAGACCGGCTTCCAGCAGGTGTCAGTGCTTCCGGGCAGCTGGGAGCTGGTCGCCGCGTACAAACCGAGTCGGTGAGCCGGCCGGGTCAGGATCGTCAGGTCAGCCGCCCGTGGTCAGCGCGACGCCTGGGCCCGGCACCCCCACGTCGGCGAGCTGCGCCTGCGTCAACAGGGTGCCCGGCACCAACGTGACCGACGCGAACCTGCCGATGACGTCGTCGGCGGCACTGGCCCGGATCGGCCGGAGTGCCGGGTCGGCAGTGATCCGCACGGTGGTCAGATCCGACCGGTCGATGAGGGAACCGGCCTCGACCCTGGTGCTCACCGCCAGGTAATCCTCGGCGGCGTCGACCACGCGCAGCACCGAAACCGCGATCAGCCCGCCGGTGGAGACCAGCGCCACCGCCAGCCAGAACGACGCCGAGCGCCGCCGGCCGGCCGGAGGAGCGGCGTACGGTGCGCAGGCTCCGGCGGCCGTGATCGACGACGTGGTCATGAGGTGACCACCGGCAGCTCGTCGATGTCGAACAGCTCCGCCTCACGAGCGGTGACGATCACCGTGCTACCTCCTCAGGCCACCCTGGGCCGCCGTCGCTGGACCGCTGGCAGGCGACGGCCCACCGAGCGGTCCAGCCCCCGTTTGCAGCGGTGGTCGGGCAGGGCCGCCGATCGCGGTGCCCCCTGCCGACGACCGAGTGCGCCAGCGAGCGTCCGCGAGAGGCATCCCCCGTTTCGCTCCTCACAGAGCTGATCCCTCTCACCGACGGCTCCGCTCGTTCGGGTGGCCGGACCAGGCAAAACACCGACCACACAACGCATGTTGAGCCGTTCTTCGTAAGCGCTCAACAGGCGTTGCTCCAAACAGGTGCGAGCATACGCTGACTTTGCGTGCGGGTGTCAACGCCTGTTTACTAAGGCGCGCATCTGCGACACTGACGTTTAGTCGTTGAAGGGTTGAGAGTGATGGCCGACGATCAACACGTTGAGCAGGAACTACCGCCTCTCGACACCCTCGCCGCCCGACTGGAGTATCTCTTCGACAAGATCCGCCCCACTCCGGACGAACTAGGCGACTCCCACGAGCCCGGCCGTAAGTACACCAACAAAGAGATCGCCGACAAGATCAACGCCACGGCGGGCGAAACCGGAGTCACCATCAGCGCCGCCTACATCGGAGAGTTGCGGCGCGGCGTGGCCAGCGATCCCCGCACCTCACACGTACGCGCCCTGGCCACCGTGTTCGGGGTGAACAGCGGCTACTTCGTCGACGACGTGGCCGCACGTCGCATACAGGAACAACTCACCCTGCTCAGCGAGCTGCGCCGAATGGACATCAAACAGGTGGCGCTACGCCAGGTCCTCGCCGACAATGGGCTCTCGGCAACAGATACACAGCTCATCGAACAGATGGTGGCCCGACTGCGGGCCGTGGCCACAGGTGCCAGCCTGGGCGACACCAGTGCCACGCCGGACGATCTCGCCTAGCCGTGCAAATCCTTCAGTGGCAGTACGCTGACGAGCAGGGGATCGCTGACGTGAGTTTGCACCGACTGCGCAAACACTGCGAGAGAATCGTCGCCGAGCTGGAGATACCGGAGCCTTTCGAAATCCGGAAGCTCTGCGACGTGCTCGGCGAACGGCGTGGCCGACCCATCCACCTCCTGCCGATCAAACTTCCGGCGCACACGGTGTGCGGGATGTGCGTCCCCACCGGCGAGTTCGACGCCATCTTCTTCGAGCAGGACACCTCACCCCTGCACCAGTTGCTGATCATCAGTCACGAGTTGGGTCACCTGATCGCCGGGCACCGGGCCACCGAGGTCCTGGATCCGGCAGCCTCACGCCTGCTCCTGCCCGACCTCGACCCGGCACTGGTCCAGCGCAGCCTCGGCCGCAGCAACTACGCGGCGGCCGAGGAACGCGAAGCCGAGATGATCGGCTCGCTGATCCTGCGCCGGGCCCGCGGCGGCCACGACCGCAGGCGGGAGTCCCCCCTGGACAGCGGCCAGGCCGAGTTGTACGGACGGCTACGGCACTCGCTGGAACACCCCGACTGGTAGAGCGGCATGGACACCATTCTCTACAGCGTGTGCGCGATCGCCGGCTGGTTCGCCTTCAGCTACATGCTCCGGCTCCAGCGCCGGCAACCGAGCCAGGTCCGGGGCGCGATCTGCGTGGCGCTCGGCGCCTTCGCCACCGGGATCACCCTCGCCATCCCGCCCCTGGCCACCAGCATCGACCAGGCTTCCGGCCTACCCAACCTCGCCAAGTTCGTCTCGCACGGCTGCGCCATGACGATCGCCGCCAGCGCCGAACACATGCTGCTCCACCTGGCGCTGCCACCGGCGAAGGCGGCGGCCCGTAGCCGACGCTGGGTCTGGGTCACCGGCGGCGCCCTCCTCACCATGGCCGGGCTGTTCGCCTACACGCTCAGCTACGACACCCCGGTGCAGCTGACGGTCGAGTACGCCCGAGATTCCGCCGTCACCGCGTACCTGCTGATCTTCATGGTCGTCGGCTTCTTCGCCTACTGCACCGACATCACCCGGTTGTGCTGGCGCTTCGCCCGCATCTGCGGACGCCCCTGGCTGCGTCGGGGCCTCCGCATCACCGCCGTCGGCGCCGCCGTCGCCCTGCTCTACAGCACCAACAAGATCGCGTACCTGATCGCCTACTGGAGTGGCTACCAGCCCACCGGCGAGCGGGAGATCGCCGCGGTCCTGGTCACCATCAGCGCCCTGCTCATGATGATCGGCCTGACCATGCCCGCCTGGGGCCCGATCCTCACGATCACCCGGCGCTGGGACGACTTCCGCTCCTACCAGCGCCTCGAACCGCTCTGGCGCGACCTCGTCGACGCCCTGCCCGAGCTCGAACTCGACGCGAGCCTGCGCCGACGGCTCGGCGCCGTCCGCGACATCGACTACGCGTTGACCCGCCGTGCCGCCGAGATCCGCGACGGCTGTCTCGCCCTGCGCCCGTACATGGACGTCAGAGTGACCGAACTGGCCGACCAGCACGCCGAGCGGGCCGGCCTGACCGGCGACGAACGGCGGGCCACGATCGAGGCGGCACACCTGGCCTGCGCACTCCGCGCCCACCAGCGGGGCCTCGTCGCCGCACTCCCCCTGCCCCCCGACGGCCTGCACCGCCCCTCCGACGGCTACGCCGGAGAGATCGCCTGGCTGACGCTGGTGTCCAGCACCTACGCCCGCTCGCTCGTGGTCGCCCAGACGCTCGCCACCTCCCGACACCTCCCCGTCCACGGGTCCGCGCTCGGAGACCCCAGCCGATGAGAGCCCGCTACGCCAACCTCGCGCACACCCGCACCCTCGACCCCGAGCGCGACCACCTGGCCATCTACCAGACGATGCTGCGGTACGAGTTCCCGTGGGACATGAAGCTCGGGCTCAACCTCGCCTTCAACCGGTCCTTCTCCGACCCCGCCATCGCCGCCGTGCACACCGCCACCGGCGAACTGACCGAACGCACCCAGAAGCGCCTCGACGACACCGGTCTGCTCATGTACGAGATGGTGCTCAACGGCTTCGACGAACCACGGGGGCGTGACGCCCTACGGCGGGTCAACCAGATCCACCGCCCGTACGACATCCCCAACGACGACTACCTCTACGTCCTCGGCTGCCTGGTAGTCATCCCCACCCGCTGGCTCCAGCGGTACGGCTGGCGTCGCCCCTGCTGCCACGAACGGCAGGCCACCTACCACTTCTACCGCGAGTTGGGCCACCGAATGAGCATCAGGAACATCCCCGACTCCTACGAGGCGTTCTCGGCCTGGTTCGACGCGCACGACGCGGCTCATCTGAAGCCCAACGACGACGCGGCCACCATCGAGCGGGCCACCCGCACGCTGATGCTCACCCGCATTCCCAAACCCCTCGCCCCGCTCGGCAACGCCCTGGTCAGCGCCATGTACGACGCACCACTGCGCCGGGCGACACGGGTCGACACGCCGGCCTGGCCGATCCGAGCCGGCCTGCACCTGACGCTGAAGACCCGCGCCCGGCTGCAACGCTGGTTCGGCGCACCCCGGGCCACGCCGCTGTTCGCCAACGGCATCACCACCAGGACCTACCCCGACGGGTACGACATCAACCATCTCGGCCCGGCTGGTCAGCATCGTTGATCCCTGCCGCCTCGGCTCGGTCGGGCTACGGTGGTTGGGGTAGCCGTTGCCACGAGAAGGGGTGAGGAATCTTGGCGAGCATCCATGAGCTGGATGACAAGGCCCTGCTGGACCTGGCCCGCCGCACCGACACGCTCGGCGTGTTGTCGGTGTACGTGAACGCCGACCCGGCAGCCGACCGGAACGCCACGATGATCGACCTGAAGAACCGCTACCGGGAACTGCAACGCCGCATCGCCGAGGAAGGGCCGGCGGAGCGTCGCCGGGAGATGACCGCCGCGCTGGACCGGCTCGCTTCGGAGGTGGAGCGACTCACCGCGCCGACCGAGCCCGGCCGGGGCCGGATCGTGTACGCCGCGCTCGATGACGACTGGGTGCTGCGCCTGAACAGCCAGATGCCCGTACCCAATCGCGTCGTGCTCGACGACGGACCGTTCATCCACCCGTTGCTGGAGCTGCTCGACGAGGGCCGGGCAGCCGGCGTCGTGCTGGTCTCCGCCAGCGACGCCCGGCTGCTGGAATGGCGGCTCGGTCAGCTGCAGCCGGTAGACCACCTGGAGCAGGAGGAGATCGAGGCGCCGCACGAGCGAGCCGGTCAGATCGGCGGCGGCCCGCGAGGCCAGTACAACACCCCGATGCTGGAGCACCGGCAGGCCCGCGAGCAGGACCGGGCGCGGCGGTTCCTGGACCGGGTGGCCGAGGCTGCCGCGGGCATGGCCGCCGAGCGGGGATGGGAACGGATCCTGGTCAGCGGCGGTGACCGGTGGACCGACGTGCTCACCGCGAAGCTCCCCGCATCGCTGCAGGAGCCGGTGATCCAGGACACGCGGGTGCTCGCCGGGCTTGACGACGCCGGGCTGCTCACGGCGGTGTCCGAGCGGCTGCACGACGACCACGCCCACCGCGAGCGCCACCTGCTCGAACGGGTCCGCGACGCCGGTCTCAGCCAGGTGGGCGCGCTCGGCCTGTCCCAGGTCGCCGGCGCGCTGCGGGAGGGCCGGGTCGCCCATCTGGTGTACGACCCGCAGGTTCGCTACACCGGTTCCGTGGACGCCGACGGCGCGTTGTACGCGGACGCCGAGGTCGGTTCCGCCGGCCAGCCGCACACCCCGGAACCGAGGCTGACCGAGCGACTGGTGGAACGCGCGTTGGTCACCGGAGCACGGGTCAGCCCGATCGAGGGGGCCGCTGACGGGATCCTGCGCGACGCCGCAGGCATCGGTGCGCTCCTGCGGTGGTGAAGCGGAGCGTGCTCAGCAGGTGGATCTGATCCGCGACGAGGCCGGCACCGGTGCGACGCCTACTGCGACCGGCGCTGCCTCGGTCCGCCGAGGATGTCGTGACGTGGCCGACGTCAACGGTTGACGCCGTGGGCGGAGCCGATCACCAGGAAGGTGTTATCGGGCCACACGTAGGAGTTGGCATCACCTGACTCCGCCGGCCGGAGGAGGACGATCCGCACGAGGCGGGGCCACAAGCGGGTCGACTCCGACCAGGCGCACTGGACCTGCCGCTCACCCAGGTCATCGCAGTTGCCAATCTGCTTCCATCCGTCGAGCTGACCGGCGACTCCCGACCGCACCTGATCCCACGTGGTGGCGGATGGCATGGCGTAGGTTGCGATCGTTGGAACACCGCGATCGTTGCGCAGGTCGGTGAAGACCTCGGCCCTCCGGTTGTCGACGACCATCGTGTAATCGCCTGCGGGCAGCACCGTCGACGCCCCCGGCGGCGCCGCGATGGGAACCGGCTCACCGGCCTTCGTCCAGCGCACCCCGGCCACCGCCGCCGCCCCCAGGATGAGAACCGCCCCGGCTATCGCAAGAGGAACTCGCACGCCGTGAGTCTACGAACACCAGGCGAGCCGGCGGTGCTGGGTCGGCGCGGCCACGCACCTCCGACAGCGGCCACCTTCGCGGATGTCACGGCGCACCGAGCAGCTCGGCCGTCCGCTCCCACAGGCGGGTCGCCAGATGATCGTCCTTGGCCTGCCGATGAACCGGACCGTTCGGCGTGAGGCGGTGGTAGTACCCACCGTTGGTGGTCTCCGGATCAGGCATCGTGGCCAGGTGAACCAGCGGCTCGGCACCCTCCTCGAGGGTGGACAGGCCACCCAGCAGGCGATACCGGACCAGCGCGGCGACCAGCGGGGCTTCCCGGTTGATGTCGGTGGTGGCGATCACCCCGGGGTGGAACGCCGTCGCGGTCAGCCCACTGCCCCGCGTACGACGGGCCAGCTCGCGGGTGAAGAGGATGTTCTGCAGCTTCGTCGTCCCGTACCGCAGCAGCTCGGATCGGTTGCCGGCACCTTCGAGATCGTCGAGATCGACGCGGCCGAACCGGTGGCCGTTGCTGGAGGTGGTGATGACCCGCGCCGGCCCGACGGTGGTCAACCGATCCAACAGCAGGTTGGTGAGTAGGAACGGGGCCAGGTAGTTGACCTGGAACATCAGGTCGTGGCCGTCCTCGGTGCGGCTCCGCCTGGTCAGCACGACCCCGGCGTTGTTGGCCAGCACGTCGATCCGCGGGTAGCGGCCCAGAAGCGTGTCGGCGAGCCTGCGTACCTCCGACAGCCGGGCGAAGTCGGCCACCAGCGGCTCGGCGCCGACCTGGCGGGCGACGGCGGCGGTCTTCTCCGGCGACCGGCCGACCACCGCCACGGTCGCGCCCAGGCGGACCAACCGGCGCGCGGCCTCAGCGCCGATGCCCGCGCTGGCACCGGTGATCACGACGGTCTTGCCGGACATGATTCCGTCACCCATGACATCCATTGTCACGGATGGGCCCAGATGGCCCAACCACCCGTCACAGCCTGGGAACAGCTACCGTCCGGCTTTGATGCCGGTGATGAAGGTGGCCCAGGTAACCGAGTCGAAGCTCAGCGTCCCGGCGGTGGGGGCCTTCGAGTCGCGTACGTCGATGGCGGTGCCTCGGTCGCGGACCTCGACGCACTGGCCGTTGCTGCCGGAACGGCTCGACGTGCGCCAGACGTTACGCTCCATGCTCGCTCAACTCCTTGACGAACCTCATCGACTCGGCCGGCGATCGGGCCAGCATCCTCAAATTGTCGTACGCCGCCGACAACCGCGCCAGGTCGCGACTCGATTCGAGGAACAGCTCACCAGCCAGGGTTTCGATGTAGCCCAGCGGCGGGTCGTCGTGCGCGAAGGTGAGCAGAGCGAAGCCGGAGCTGTCCGCCAGGTGCGCGCCGGCTTCGAAGCGGAGCACCTGGATGGTGACATTGGGCAGTTGGCTCACCTTGACCAGGTGGTGAAGCTGCTCGCGCAGCACGTCCGGGCCACCCACCTCAGTCCGCAGAGACGCCTCGGACAGGATGGCGTGCAGCCGCAGCGGGGTCGGCTGCCGGTGCAGCACCTCCTGGCGGGTCATCCGAGCGGTGACCCGCTGGTCGACGGTCGCCGGGTCGGTCTCACGGCCGATGATGTTGACCTCACGGGCGTACCGCTCAGTCTGGAGTAGACCGGGCACGAGCATCGGCTCGAAGTTCTTCAGCTCGGCGGCCTCGGTCTCGTACGCGATGTACGTGGCGTACTTGCCGCCGAGGCGCTGCCACCACCCCTCTTCACGCAGGTCTCGGGCAAGCTCAAGCAGCGACGTGCCGGGTTCTTCGTCGATCCTGACGCCGTAGGTGACCAGCAGCTCCATCACGTCACCGGCGCGAGGCTTGATCTCGCCGGACTCGATCCGGCTGATCCGCGACGTCGAGCAGCGAACGAGCTTCGCAGTCTCCTCACCGGTCAGCCCCTTGGCTTCGCGGAGCTTGCGCAGCTCCCGGCCGAGTCTGCGAGATCGTGGTGTCGCGGGCGCGAATCGAGGCATGTCGTGATTCTGCCCCAGTCTCCGCCCGCTCCCCTGCTCCGACTCACGTTCCCAGCAAACCGATCCTGCTTAGGTTCTTGCTTTGCATCATGTGATGCGTAACTGTGATTACCACACGCAACCGCCTGGGTTCGGAGCGTCGTTTCCGCAGTGGCCGCTCCGCATCCCGGGGTGGTGTCGCAGGACTCGCTGAAAGGTGAGAGGTGTCGTGGGTGTCGAGTTGGTGATGACGGCGCTCAGTGGAGTGCTGTTGGGGTTCACGGCCGGGCTGTTCGCGTTCCGGGTGAAGTCGCGCTGGTGTCCGCGCTGCGGCGAGTCCACCCACACCATGCCTCCATCAGGGGGCAGCCGATGACCCACCGACGCGACCACAACTCCGTACCGCTCGGGCGGCGGGTGGCCGAGTTTCGGGCCCATCGGGGAATGAGCCAGCAGACCTTCGCCGATCGGCTCGGCAAGTCGAAAAGCTGGGTCGACAAGATCGAACGCGGCGTACGTCGACTCGACCGTTACTCGGTCATCCGCGAGATCGCCAACGTACTCCGCCTCGACCCGGAGATGCTGCTCGGCCCCCACCAACCACCCGGGACAACACCCCACCTCGACGGGATCGACGGGGTGCGTGCCGCGCTCGCCCGCTACCACCACCGGCCTGAGCGCACCGAGACCGCGCAACAGGTCAGCGCCCAGGTCGCATACGCCTGGATGGCCTACCACCACGCCCGTTACCCGCAACTGCTCGACACCCTGCCCGACCTGCTCGACGCGACCAGCGGCACCCGGGGCCTACTCACCTCCGCCCACCGGCTCACCGCCAGCGTGTTGGTCAAACTCGACCACGCCGACCTCGGCTGGCTCGCCGCCGACCGAGCCGTGACCGCCGCCGGTGGCCCCATCCTCATCGCCACCGCGACCATCGCCGTCGCCGAAGCCCTGCGCGCCCTCGGCCACCACCACCTCGCTCACACCGCCGCCCTGGCGACAGCGGATCACGCCGACGACGACACCGTACGCGGGACCCTCTACCTCCAGGCCGGGCTCGCCGCCGCCGGCAACGGCGACCGCCACACCGCCCACGACCTGCTCGACCACGCCGCCGCCCTCGCCGACCGGCACACCGGCGACGCAGACCCCCACCACACCGGCTTCGGGCCGGCCGCCGTCCAGGTGGCCCGCGCCCTCGCCGCCCACCACCTCGGCGACACCACCGAAGCCCTTCACCGCCACGTTCACACCATCCGCAGCGACAGCTGGCGACGCCTCCCGCCCGAGCACCGCGCCGCCCACCTCATCGACGCCGCCCGCGCCTACCTCGACACCGGCCAGCACGATCGGGCCGGACAGGTGCTGCTCGACGCCGACCGCACCGCACCCGCCGAAGTCCGCCACCGACCGGTCGCCCGTACCCTGCTCACCGACATCATCCGCAGCGGCCCGGCAGCGGCCGACGTCGCGCGACTCGCCACCATCCTCGGCCTCACCTGCTGATCCGGGGCGCTACCGGTGGCGCGACGCCCGACCGTCACGCCAGACCCGTCCGTCGCATCTGCCGGCAGTCCCGGATCGGGGCGTCCCGAAACGCGGACCGCGACGCAGAAGTGTCGTAGCCATCCGCCATGATCCTCCCGTCATGGCGACGCCGACACCGGTCGGCGCGGCTTCACCACGCGCGGGCAGGTCCGCGACGGGGGCGGGGAGGACACAGGTGACGGACGCTGACGGGTCCGCCTGGCGGCGGCGTAGCGTGCTGGCGGTGGCACCGCCCGCTCGGCCGCGCAAGCTGGCGAAGGTGCCCTTCGTCGAGTTGGCCGACGGACGGCTGCAGGGTGTGGTCTCCAGCGGCTCGGACATCGGGCGGGTCTACGTCTCGTCGCTGACCGCCAGCACCCACGCCTACCACTGCTCCACCAACAACAACCGGCCCTGCGGCGGGCTGCGCGGCGCACCCTGCAAGCATCTCGAAGCCCTCGCCGAGGAGGCCGTCCTGCAGTACGGCCTGGACCGGGTCGCCCGCTACCTGCGGGTCGACGTCGCTGACGGGGTGCGCAGCGGCAGCGACCTACTGGCCCGGATGGACACCCGACACGAGCCGACTTCGGCGGCGGTGGTGTTCAGCCGGTTCCTGCGCCACCTGGCGTACCTCGAACTGCCGGACAGCACCACCGCGCTGCCTGAGCTGCATTGGTTCCCGGCCACCGGGGCGGTCCGCTGATGCTGAGCACACAGGTGGCGCAGTTGCGGCAGGGCGTACCAGCGGGGCTGGCCGACGCCGACGCGGTGGTCGCCGGTTTCGACGATGCCCTGGTCGGTGGCTTCGCACGGGTCGGTGACGAGGCCGCCACCGCGCTGGCGGCGCTGGCCGACGCCGTGGCCAGCACCCCGCTGCGCGACCGGGTGGCCGAGGCGGTGGGCAAGGTGACCGCCGGGTCGTTCAGCCAGGAGGACCTCGCCGCCCTGGCCGGTGCCCGGTCGGCCCTGCTCGGCGCGGCCCACGACGCGCTGCTCGGCCAGTTCGACGCCGCGCTCGGGAGGGAGCGGGCACCGTGGACGGCGCCGCCCGGCGTACCGGCGGAGGTGTCCGCGCCTCGTGGCGCGGCGCGGGCCTGGTTGCACGAGACGGCCGTGGCCGGCTGGCGCGGGGTCGACCACGACCTGCTCTCCGCCGCCGGGGCACCGGTCGAGGCGGCCCTGGCCGAGCCGGCGCTGCGCCGACTGGCGGTGCTGCTCGACGGCCTCGCCGCCGAACTGCGGGCCAGCCACCCGGTGGCCCTGATGTCGCAGGTCCCGGCCCGTCGCTGGGCCGATCTGTGGTCCCGGGCCATGCTGCTCGCCCAGGACTGGTCGGTCCCGGACGGCGAGGTCGAGACGGTCTCCGGTCGCCTGCTGCCGCTCGGTGTGGACCTGCACGAGCACTGCACCACCGTCCAGGTGCAGGTGCACGGCGTTCTCGAACCATCCGACGGTCAACCCGCCCGCCTGGTGCGTACGGCGGTGGCGGCCGCGAAGGTCGAGACGATCACCGGTCCGGCGGTGTGGCGGCTGTTGCAGGCACACCCGAACCTGCTCGCCGCGCTGGCGCAACGGCGGGTGTTGACGGTCACCGACCTGCCGCTGCACGGCGGCGACCTGCGGTGGCTCGATGCGCAGGCCCGTGCCGGTGAGCAGGCCGACCCGTTCGCCACCGCCCGGTTGCTGCTCGCTCCGGCGATCGCGGCGGCCACCGCGCCGCTGGACCGACACCCGGCGGCGATCGCCGAACCGGTGCTGTTGGAGGGCTACACGACGCGGCAGGACGACGACGGGCTCACCGTCGAGTGGGACGACCAGCAGCTCCCGGTCGCCGTCGACCGGCTGCCGGCAGCCGGCCCCCTCACCCCCGCGCTGGTCGCCGCCTCGTCCTGCTGTCTCGGCCTGCTCCGTTGGGACGGCGGTCGCTGGCAGGTGCAGCCACTGGCGGTACGCGCCACCGTCAAACGCAAGCCCGTCGAGGCGCACAACGGTGACTGGGCCGAAGGCGTCACCGATCCGAAGGTGGCGAAGGTCGAGGCCAAGACGGGCGACGCGGTGGCGGTGCTGCGCGAGCGGGCAGGACGGTTGCTGCGCCGATGACCGACTCCCCCACTCCCGGCGACCTGTCCGCCGCCAACCGCCGTCAGCTGCTCTACTGGCGACTGCTGGGCCGCATCTTCGACCCGGACGAGCAGCCCACCCTGGAATCGGCGAGCATGGCCGTGGTCGACGACCTGGGCCTGCCCGCCATCCTGCTGGACCCGACGGTGTCGGTGGACACCGTGATCCAGCGTTTCCCGCAGCTCGCCGACGAGCTACGCGGCCTGCTCGCCGACACCGAGGCCGCCACCGCCGACGAGGGTGGCGGGCCACACCAGCCCGGCGAGGCCGAGGTCCGCCGGGCCGCGCTGGTGTCGAAACTGCTGCTCAACATCTTCGCCACCGGGTCGGGGTCGGTCAGCGCCGGTCAGCTGGCCCGGTGGCAGTCCGACGCGGGCTGGTTCGAGCAGGCGCTCGGGCACGCACCCGGCGAGCTGCGCCGGTCGGGCACCGGCCTGGGCCCCACCCTCGCCGGCATCGAGGGTGACCTGGTCAACCGGATGCACCTGCGGGAGGTGCTGGCGGATCCGGCGCTGGCCCGGCAGCTCACCCCCAGCATGTCGCTGATCGAGCAACTGCTGCGGGACAAGGCCAACCTGTCCGGGGTGGCGCTGGCCAACGCCAAGTCCCTGATCCGTCGCTTCGTCGACGAGGTCGCGGAGGTGCTGCGTACGCAGGTGGAGCAGACCACGGTCGGCGCTGTCGACCGGTCCGTGCCGCCGAAGCGGGTCTTCCGCAACCTCGACCTGGACCGCACCATCTGGCAGAACCTGACCAACTGGAGCCCGGAGGACGAACGGCTCTACGTCGACCGGCTCTACTACCGGCAGACGGCCCGTAAGACCACCCCGTCTCGGCTGATCGTGGTGGTGGACCAGTCCGGGTCGATGGTCGACTCCATGGTCAACTGCACCATCCTGGCGTCGATCTTCGCCGGCCTGCCCAAGGTCGACGTGCACCTGATCGCCTACGACACCCGGGCGCTGGACCTGACCCCGTGGGTGCACGACCCGTTCGAGGTGCTGCTCCGTACCAACCTCGGTGGCGGCAACGACGGGCCGCTGGCGATGGCGATGGCCCGCCCGAAGATCGTCGAACCGAGGAACACCGTGCTGGTGTGGATCTCGGACTTCTACGAGTTCGACAGGTCCCAGCCGCTCTTCGACGGCATCGAGGCGGTGCACCGGTCGGGGGTGCGATTCATCCCGGTCGGCTCGGTCAGCAGCTCCGGCCAGCAGAGCGTCAACCCGTGGTTCCGGCAGCGCCTCAAGGACCTGGGCACCCCGGTCATCTCCGGCCACATCCGCAAACTCGTCTTCGAGCTCAAGAGCTTCCTCACCTAGGAGAGACACCCCTCATGTCCGACATGCTGCGTGCCCCCGCAGAGGTCAAGTACGCCGACGAACTCGACTACCTCGAGTCGGTCGACACCGGCGCCAAGCCGTACTCGTGGCGGTTGAGCCCGCGTATGGTCCGGCTCTTCGTCCTGGGCTCCGAACGCGCCGACGGCCTCGACCGGGACATCCCGCAGAAGTGGTTCGGTGACCGCAGCTTCGTCGAGCGCAGCATCGTCACGCTGGCCTCGGATCGGGGTCTGCTGCTCATCGGTGACCCGGGCACCGGCAAGAGCTGGCTCGCCGAGTTGCTGGCCGCGGCGATCTGCCGCAACTCCACCCTCGTCGTGCAGGGCACCGCCGGCACCACCGAGGACCACATCAAGTACTCGTGGAACGTCTCCATGGTCATCGCCAAGGGGCAGTCCCGGGAGTCGATGATCCCCTCGCCGATCATGACGGCGATGGAGCAGGGTGTGCTCGGGCGCTTCGAGGAGTTGACCCGCTCCACCAGCGACGTGCAGGACGCGTTGATCTCCATCCTGTCGGAGAAGTACGTCTCCATTCCCGAACTCAACGACGACAACATCGTCTTCGCCAAGCCCGGATTCTCGATCATCGCCACCGCGAACAGCCGGGATCGGGGCGTCAACGACCTCTCCTCGGCACTGAAGCGACGGTTCAACTTCGTCCGGATCCCGGTGGTCACCAACAAGCGCAGCGAGGCGGAGATCGTCCGGTTCCGTACCGAGGAACTGCTCCGCCGCCACCACGTCGAGCTGGACGTGCCGCCGACCCTGCTGGACATCCTGTTGCAGAGCTTCGCCGACCTGCGGGCCGCCGCCGCCTCCGCCACCAGCGACGACGAGAAGTTGGAGTCGGCGCTGTCCACCGCCGAGCAGATCGGTGTGCTGGAGGACGCCATCCTGCACAGCCAGTTCTTCGGCGACCGCACCCTGCGGGCCTCGACGCTGGCCGGCTCGCTGGTGGGCTCGCTGGCCCGGCGCAGCCCGGAGGACCTGGCGATCCTCAACAAGTACCTGCACGCGGTGGTGGAGCCCCGGGCCAAGGAGGACGGCGGCGAGTGGAACGACTTCCTCGACGGTGGCCGCCAGACGATCGCCGCCCTGTCGTGACCGCGCCCGCCACCATCGGCGCCTTCGGCGCGCTGCGTGAGCAGCTCACCGAGGCCGCCGCCGCGTTCGCCGACGGGCCCGACGCGCTCGCCGACATCCTCACCGGTCTGGTCGACGACGTCGACCGGGCACTCGGCGAACGGCTGGAGATCTTCCCGGTGTGCCACCACTCACCGGCCTCCGCGCTGGCCATGGTGCGCCGGCTACGCGAGAAGCAGCCCCGGGTGATCTACCTGGAACTCTGCGAGGATCTCCAACCGGTCCTGACGGAGCTGCGCAACTGCCGGCTCCCGGTGGCGGTGCAGGCGTTCGCCTCGGAACTCGACGGCTTCCCCGCCGCGTGGGCTCCGCTGAGCGTGATCGCCCCGGTCACCGAGGCGTCGGCGGAATACCAGGCCATCGCGTACGCGCTGGAGACGCCGGGTGTGGAGCTGGTGCTGGTGGACCGCTCCACCGACCATGTCTTCCAGTGGACGCCGCGCGACGAGACTCCAGCGGCCGACGAGTCCACGCCCGAGCCGACCGGCGACGACTCGGAGGGCCAGGCCGCGCTGCACGGTGACGCGGTCGGTGTGGAGATCGGTGCGCTCCGGCCGGGCTTCGCCGAGCTGGAGGCGTACCTGCTGCACCACGGCAAGGTGCGGCACTGGTCGGAGTGGTGGGCCAGCTACGTCGAACGTCCGCTCGCCACCGCCGATCACGACACCTACCGCCAGGTGATGGTGCTCATCGGGAGTCTGTTCCGGCGGCTGCGTCCCTCCGCCGCGCAGCGCAACGACCGCGACGAGGACCGCGAGCGCTACATGTGGACCAGGATCCGGCAGCACCTGGCGGCCACCGGCGTGGACCCGGAGGAGTGTCTCTACGTCTGCGGGGCCTTCCACGCCGCCAGCCGGGTCGAACAGTTCGGCCTCGACTCCTGCGCCCCCGACTTCGACATCACCCCCCGCACCGCGACGAAGTGGCAGTACGGACTCATCCCGTCCAGCCACTCGGCGATCGAGGCCCAGTTCGGCCTCGCGCCCGGGTCGGTGTCGATCGCCGCCGCCGCGTGGAGCAAGGCGGTGAGCGCGTCGGGCCTGAAGCCGTACCGGCTGAGCGGTCAGCGGGGCGCGAACATCCGACGCGGACGTGTCAAGGCGGTCACCGGGGCGGCCGGGCCGGTCGCCGATCGGCTCTCCGGCTTCCTCGCCACGGCGCCCACCCCCGACGGGCTCGACGAGGCGGAGCTGCGTGGCTGGTGCGTGGACATCGTCCGGTTGGCCCGTCGTAACGGGTACCTCGCCAGCACCGCCGACGCGATCGCGGTGTTCGAGACGTCGATCCTGTTGGCCGGGCTGCGCAACCGGGCCCGCCCGACCCCGTACGATTTCGCCGACGCGGCGGTGACCTGCATCGAGAAGGACGTCGTACCGGGTCGGCGGGACGTACGGCGGCTCTGCGAGATCCTGCTCGGCGGAGACCGGGTCGGCCAGGTCGGCTACGACAGCCTGCCACCGCTTGCCCGTGACGTCCTCCACCGGCTCCAGCCGCTCGGCCTGGACCTGGAGAAGCGCACCGTGCAGCGGGCGCTGCTCGATCTGCACCGCGACCCGGAGCTGACCGGCTGCTCGGATCTGCTCTGGATGTTGCGACACCTGCTGCCACCGGGCGCGGTCCGGCCGATCATGGGTGAGCGTCGTCTCGGCCACCGGTCCGTCCAGGAGAGCTGGGACCTGGCGTTGGGCCGCCACCAACGCGCGCTGATCGAACTCGGCTACGAGGGCGTGACCATCGAGCAGGTGCTGGAACAGCGCCTACGCCGAGCGGCGCACGGTCCCGACGCGACCGCCGTCAGCGCCCTCACCGCGGTCGAGGACGCCATCACGTTGCTGAACAGTCCCCGGTTGGTCGACGAGCTGGGCACCCGGGCGGTGGAACTGCTCGCCGCCGAACGCACCGTCGACGACGCCCCCGAGGTGCTGCGCCGCATCCGCCGGCTGCTCGCCCACCACCAGGCCACGACATCGACGCTGCCGGCCTGGTGCGCAGCGTTCGTGACCACCGGGTACGCCCACTACTGCACGCTGCTGCCGACCGCGGTCGTCGACGAGGACACCGGCGTACGGCAGGTCGGGGCGATGCTCGGCTTCCTGTTCAGCATGGAGAGCCTGGCGCTGTCGTTGGGTTGCGACCGGTCCCAACTCGAACTCGCGTTGGCCCAGTCCCATCCGCAGGCACCGCCCAAGGTGGCCCTGCTCTGGGCGGCCCACCACCAGCTCGGGTTGCTGTCCCTGGCCGAGTTGCGGACCCGCTGCCGGGAGCTGCTGACCAACCCGCTGGTGGTGCCCGCCTTCCCGCAGTACCTCTCCGGTTTCGTGCACGCGCTGGAGCCGGTGCCCGGGCTCGCGCCGTTCGTGGTGGAGACGATGTCCACCGCCTTCGCCCAACTGCCCGATCCGGTGCTGCTGCCCTGGCTACCCAACCTGGTCACCACGCTGCGCGCGCACGGGCCGGAACTGGTGCCGCTGCTGGTCCGGGAGGCGGCGCGTACCTTCCCGGGCACGCTGGCCGCACTGGACTCCTGGGTGCCGCCCTGGGCGGGTACCGCCGCCACGGTCACGCCGACCGTTCCCGAGCGACCCATCGGGCAGGTGCATGCCCTGCTGGCCGGGCACCGGGAGCCGGTGGACGCGGTCGCCGCGCTCCTCGGCGTCACCGGTGACTGGCAGGGCGGCGACGACGGTACGCCGGGGCTCACCGCGGCCGCCCTCGTGCGGGCGTACCCGGAGACCGCCGAGGCCGTGGCGACGGTGCTGGGCCTACCGAACCGCGACGGCGGCCCGACCTGACCCGGGCCGGGTCCGCCGGGGTACGAGCAGGAGCGCCACGGCCGCGTGTCGGACGGGTGAGACGACGGCGGCCCCGTGCGGTCAGCTCATCGCGCCGCCGCCTTCTCCGGCGCGGATGCGGGAGACGGTGCGGGTGCCGCGCCGAAGGGTACGGCCGATGCCGTTCGCCGCACGGGTGCGGGGTGTTGCCAGAGACCACGGCGGGACAGCTCCGGCAACACGCCCTCACCGAACCGGTACGCCTCCTCCAGGTGCGGGTAGCCGGAGAGCACGAACTCGCTGATGCCCGCCTCGACGTACTGCTCGATGAGGTCGGCGACCTGCTGATGGTCGCCGACGAGAGCGGTACCGGCACCGCCGCGCACCAGCCCGACGCCGGCCCACAGGTTGGGGTGGATCTCCAACCCGTCCTTGGTGCCGCCGTTGAGGGCGAGCATGCGGCGCTGGCCTTCGGACTCGCTGCGGCGCAGACCGGCCTGGACCTGACGGATCTGTTCCTCGGAGATGCCCGACAGCAGCCGGTCGGCCTCCGCCCAGGCCTCCTCGGCGCTGTCCCGGGCGATGGTGTGGACCCGCAGGCCGAAGGTGAGGGTGCGGCCCTGCCGCTCGGCGAGTTGGCGCACCCGACGCACCTTCTCGGCCACGGCGTCCGGCGGTTCACCCCAGGTGAGGTAGACGTCGACGTGTCGGGCCGCCACGTCCAGCGCCGCCGGTGACGATCCGCCGAAGTAGATCCTCGGGATCGGGTCGGGAAGCTGGCTCAGCACCGCCTCACTGAGTTGGAAGTGCGTGCCCTGCACGTCGACGGGTTTGCCCGACCACAGCGCCCGGATGATGTCCAGGAACTCGCCGGTGCGCTGGTAGCGGGCGTCCTTGTCGAGGAAGTCTCCGTACATCCGCTGCTCGTGGCTCTCACCTCCGGTGACCACGTTGAGCAGCAGCCGACCGCCGGAGAGGTTCTGGAAGGTGCCGGCCATCTGCGCCGCGAGGAACGGTGCGGTGAGGCCGGGGCGGAACGCGACGAGGAACTTCAGTCGCTCCGATACGCTGCTCAGCATCGCGGTGGTGATCCAGGCGTCCTCGCACCAGGCGCCGGTGGGAGTCAGGGCGGCCTCGAAGCCGAGCTGCTCGGCCGAGCGGGCGATCTGCCCGAGGTAGGCGACCGAGGCGGCTCGGGCACCCACGTCGGCCGGGGTGCCGTGCCCGCCGCCGACGATCTGTCGGCCGTCACCGCCGTTGGTCGGCAGGAACCAATGGAACGCGAGTTGGGTCATGAGCTCACCTGTCGTGGTTGTGGGTGGGGTGGGGTGCTGTCAGGCTGCGGCCGGTACGCCGAGCCGGTCGAGCAGGTGCCGGCGCAGCGCGCCGAAGCCGGGGTCGTCCGGCGCTCGCGGATGGGCCAGCGGCACCGCGATGTCGTCGACCACCCGACCGTCGGCCAGTACCAGCGCGCGGTCCGCGAGCAGCAGCGCCTCCTCCACGTCGTGGGTGACCAGCAGCGCGGCGAATCCGTGCTCGGCGCGGAGCCGACCGAACAGGGCCTGCATCCGCAGCCGGGTCAGCGCGTCCAGCGCGCCGAACGGCTCGTCGAGCAGCAGCAGGTCCGGCTCGCGCAGCAGGGCACGGGCCACCGCGACCCGCTGGGACTGGCCACCGGACAGCTCGGCCGGCCAGGCCCGCTCCCGGCCCGCCAGGCCGACCTCGGCCAGCGCCGCAGCGGTACGGTCCCGCACGTCGGGGCCGGTCACGCCGAGCGCCACGTTGTCGGCGACCCGCTTCCACGGCAGCAGCCGGTGCTCCTGGAAGACCACCGCCAGGCTGCCGTGCACCTGCCAGTCGCCGGTCGCGTCCCGGTCGAGCCCGGCGAGGATCCGCAGCAGGGTGGTCTTGCCCGAGCCGCTGCCACCGAGCAGCGCGACCACCTCACCGGAGCCGATCGTCAGGTCGACTCCGTCGAGGACCACCGTGTCCCCGAAGCCACGCCGCACCCCGGTGGCGGTGACTACGTCGCCTGTAGACCGCGTCGCCATGTCAGCGTCTTCCTTTCGACAACCCGCAGGATCAGATCTGACAGCAGGCCGAGCAGGGCGTAGACGAACAGGCCGACGAGGACCACGTTGGTCTGGCTGAACTCGCGGGCCTCCATCATCAGGAAACCGATGCCGCTGTGGGTGGCGACTGTCTCGCCGACCACCAGGCTCAGCCATGCGGCGCCGGTCGCCAGGCGCAGCCCCAGGAACAGTGACGGCAGCGTCCCGGGCAGCACGACGTGGCGGATGCGGGCCAGCGCCCCGAGCCCACAGGTGCGGGCGGCCTCGACCAGCCGCTCGTCGATGTCCCGGATGCCGGCGTAGAGGTTGAAGTACATCGGGAAGAACACGCCCAGGGCCACCAGGGTGATCTTCAGCGACTCACCGATGCCGACCCATATGATCAGCAGGGGCACCAGTGCGAGGTGGGGCAGCATCCGGGCCATCTGGACCGGTGGATCGACCAGGTCGTCGCCGACCCGCAGCAGGCCCGCGATCGAGCCGAGCACCAGCGCGAGTCCGACGCCGATGGCCAGGCCGACACCGGCCCGGGTCAGCGAGTCGAGCAGGTGCTCGACGAGCCGACCGTCCTCGGCCAGCCGCCAACCGGCGAGGAGCACGTCACTGATCGCGGGCAGCTTCTCCTCGGGGAGGACACCCATCCGCGAGGACGTCTCCCAGAGCGCGACGAGCACGACGGGGGTGGTCAGCCGCCGCCATCGCCATCGGTTGGCCCGTACGGCGGGGCGCGCGGTCCTCCGCGCGGTGGCCGCCGGTGGTCGGGTGGCCAGCTCCGTCATGTGAAGACCTCGTTGAAGGTGGTGTCGACGCGGGCCTTGATGTCGATCGGCTCGGGTATCAGCCCGAGGTCGGCGAAGCCGTCGGCGATCGCCTGCAACTCGTCGCCGATAGCCGACGTGACCGGGGCGAGCGGCTTGGCGCTGCGGTCCAGCGACCGTCTCGCCACGTCCTCGGGGATCTTGAGCTCGGGCGCGAGCACCCGTGCCCGTTCCTCCGGGTTCTCGGTGCCCCAGTCGGTGGTGGTGTCGAGCTTGGTCAGCAGGTCGCGGACCTGATCCGCCTTCTTCTCGACGGCATCGGGCGAGGCCAGGATGTACTGCCGGTTGCTGGCCAGCCCGGTCGCGTCGGCCAGGATCTTGACGCCGGGTTGTTCGGCGATGGCGAAGTACGGATCCCAGATGATCCACGCGTCGACCTGCCCGGCATCGAAGGCGGGCCGCCCTTCTGCGGGCTTGAGGTATCTGACGGTGATGTCCTCCAGGGTCATGTTGTTGGCTTCGAGCAGCTTGACGAGCAGCCAGTGCACGTTGGAGCCCTTGTTGAGCGCGATCGTCCGGCCCTTGAGGTCGGCGAAGGTCTGGAAGCCGCTGCTCTCCTTGACCAACACCGCCTCGCCCTGCGGCACCTCGTCCGAGGTCGCCACGATCTTGAAGGGGATCTTGCCGGCGGCGGCGAAGATGGGCGGGGCCTCGCCGGTCTCCCCGACGTCGATCGACCCGGCCTTGAGCGCCTCGGTGAGGGCCGGTCCACTCTCGAACAACGCCCAGGTCACGTTGGGCGCCTCCGAGCGGGCCTTGAGCAGGCTCAGGCTGCCGTAGCGCTGGTATCCCACCCGCAGCGGACCATCGCCGCCTCCACTTCCCTCAGCCTCACCGCAGGCGGTGAGTGCCCCGGCGGCTAACACGATTGCTCCGAATACGGCGAGTGCGCGGCAGCGCCAGAAGGACCTGTGCATGGCCAAAGTCTACTGAACCTATGGGAAAAATGGGAAGTGGCATTCACGTAGTTGTGTCTTCCCACGTCAACACCGTTGCGGCAGGCCGATCCGCCCGCACAACCGGCCCCGAAGGGGGCGCGATCCCGGGCTATCCGAACCCCCCGCGCCGCGCGGGTGAAGCCGTCCGCAGGCGTGGCCGACAGTGCGCCCGATCCGAGGCTCGACCCCATCGGCGGCCGTGACCGCCGGTTCCGGCGCTCACCTGTCGGCTCTGCGCCACCGTGCCCGGCGTCGGCCGATCCACACGGTCCTACCCCTGGTGATCGGCGAGCGCGTGATGGGAAGGCGCACCGTGAAGCGGGCCCCCCGACCCGGATGGCCCTCGGCCTCGATCGTGCCGTGATGGCTCGTGACGACCTCCTGGAGCAGGGCCAGTCCCAGCCCGAAGCGACGGTCTCCGGAGCCCGCGCCACGGTGGAAGCGGTCGAAGATCCGCTTAGCGTCCGCCGGGTCGAAACCTCTCCCGGTGTCGGCGATCACGAGTTCGGCCCAGTCACCGGCCTGCCGGAGTGTCACGTCGATGCGGCCTCCCGCCGGGGTGTGGGCCAGCGCGTTGGACAGCAGTTCGCTGGCCACCCGGCACAGCGCCGACTCGACCCCCGGCACCGGAAACGGATCATCGGGAATGTCCATGGTGAGGGTGATTCGGCGCTCGGCGGCGCGTTCGGTCTCGGCGGCGACCACCGTCGCGATCAGCGAGGTGAGGTCGACCGGCGGCTCCGACTTGCGGTCGGCGGGAGCGGCGGCGAGTCGGGCCGAGAGCAACAGGTCGTCGACGACCTCACCGAGCCGCCGGGTGGTGCCGATCAGCCGTTCCAGGTCGTCCAGGTTCGTGGCGGCGCCGTCGTCGCGCGCCCGCCGAGCGATCAACTGGGCCCGGGTGTGCACCTGGGCGATCGGGGTGCGCAGTTCGTGGCTGGCGTCGGCGACGAAGCGGCGCTGCCGGGTCAGCGCCTCCGCGAGTGGTGCGACGGCTCGACGGCTGACGAGCACACCGGTCAGCATGGCGGCGAGCAGCCCGACCGCCGCCGCGAGGCTGAACGCGAGCAGGAGGTGCCGTCGGTCGGACAACTGGAAACGGGCGTCGAACACCGCCTGGATCACCGTGTCGCCGCGTGCCTCGGTACGTACGTGGTAGGTCGTGCCGTTGCGCGTGACCTTGGTGATCTCGGTGCTCCGGGTGGCTGCCACGGTGGTCAGCGCCCGGGTCAACGGGAAGCCCGGTGGCGGCGGGTTGGTGCCGGTCTGCACGGTGGTGCCGTCGTACTGGAAGATCCAACTACAGGCGGGCGGTCCGGCGATCGTGCCGTGCTCGGTGCCCCAGCTCAGCTCACGCTGGATCTGCGCCTCCTGGCTACGGACCAGGACCGCGTACGAGATGCCGCCGGCCAGCAGCAGCAGGGCACCGATGGTCAGGCCGACGAACAGGCCGATCCGCAGTCGGGTCCGTCGTACGATCGCCCGTTCGGCCGCCTCCATCAGAGCGTTCCGAGGCGGTAGCCGAGCCCGTGCACGGTGCGTACCACCCCACGGCCGAGTTTGCGCCGGAGGTAGTAGACGTAGGTGTCCACTATCGACGCGGCGCTGGCCTCCTCGAATACCTTGCGGCGCAGCACGCCCCGTGGGTGTACGGCGTTCGGTCGGGCCGCCAGCACCCGCAGCAGCTCGAACTCGCGGGCGGACAGCGCCACCCGGGTGCCGTCGGCCAGCACCGCGTCGCGCGCCGTCAGGTCGAGTAGCCCGTTGCCGATGCGCAGCACGTCGGTCGACTGGGACGTACGCCGACACAACGCCCGGACCCGGGCGCTCAGTTCGTCGATGTCGAAGGGTTTGACCAGGTAGTCGTCGGCGCCCGCGTCCAGTCCGGCGATCCGGTCGTCGACCGCGCCACGGGCGGTGAGCATCAGGGTCCGGGCCGGTATCGACCGGGCGCGTAGCCGGGTGACCAGGTCGAGGCCGTCGAGTGCCGGCAGCATGCGGTCGATGACCATCACGTCGTAGGTACGGGTCAGTCCGAGATGCAGTCCACGTTGGCCGTCGGAGGCGCGGTCGACGAGGTAACCTTCGTGAGCCAGCGTCTCGGTGAGTAACTCGGACAGATCTGCGTCATCCTCGACCAGCAGCAGCCGGTTCGATCCTCCGCCCCGCATGCGCCAACAATCTCATAGATAGAGGTCGATGTAATCAGTGATATTTGCCTCTTCAACTATTTGAAACCACCAGCGCGGGCGGGCGTGCGGCGTCGGGCCGTCGAGCCTCCCGGCGCTCGATCCAACTCAACGTCGGCGTCGTCATCAGCGTGGTGACCAGCGCGACCAGCACCAACACGGTGAACAGGGACGAGTTCACGATGCCCGCCTCCAGCCCGACGTTCAGGGCGATCAGCTGCATCAACCCGCGAGCGTTCATCAACGCGCCCACCCGCAGCGCGACACCCGACGGCTCCCCACGCAGCCGGGCCGCCACCCAGCAGGCACCGAACTTGCCGACGATCGCCGCCGTCACGCAGGCCAGCGCGAAGAGCAGCACCGGCATGGAACCGAGCAGTCCGAACTCCGTCCGCAACCCCGAGTAGGTGAAGAACAACGGCAGGAAAAGGGTCGCGGCGACCGGAGTCAGGGTGTCCACCACCTTGTCGGTGTTGTCGGTACGAGGCATCACCACGCCCATCGCGAACGCGCCGAAGACCGCGTACAACCCGATCTCGTCGGTGTACCAGGCGACCAGGAAGAGCAGGGCGACCGTGCCGAGCAGCCGGGTGCGGTCGGTGAGGCCACGACGGGTCATCAACGCGGTGGTGATCCCACGCCCGCCGAACCAGAGCACCAGTCCGAAGAGAACCGTCCCGCCGACGGTGACGATCGCCGGACCGGCCTGGCCGGAGGCGAAGGCCAGGACGGCGGCCAGCAGGATCCAGGCGGCCATGTCGTCGATCGCGCCGCTGGCCAGGGAGAGGGTGCCGTGCCGGGTGCCGGCGTGCCCGTGCTCGGTGATGATCCGGGCCAACATCGGAAACGCGGTGATGGCCAGCGCGACACCGACGAACGCGGCGGAGACCCCGAGCGACGTCCCGTCGGCCCTGATCGGCACCGCACCGGCGGTCACCAGGACCAGCAGCACCCCCAGCAGCAGCGGCGCGGTCACCCCGGCCAGTGAGATCACTCCGGCGGTGCCGGCGAGCCCGGTGACCCGATGGGAGCTGAACGCGTACCCGGCATGGAACATGAACAGCACCAGTCCGACCTGACCCACGATGTAGAGCACCGGCAGCAGCGGGGCGGGGAACAGGGCGTTCTGCACGTCCGGCAGGAGCAGCCCGAGCAGCGACGGCCCGAGCAGGACACCGGCGAGCATCTCGCTGACCACTGCCGGCTGGCCGACCTTGCCGAGCAGCCAGGCGACCCCCTTGCAGAAGATCAGGATCACCGTGACCGCGATGAAGAACCGTGGTGCCAACTCCGTGGGAGTCATCGGACCGCCTTCTCGAAGTAGCTGGAACACAACCGCTGCCGCCGGGCATCGAGCACCATCCAGGTGCCGAGCACCAGTTGCCGGACACTGCGACCCACGTCGGCCCACCGGTCCCGCAGCCGCATCGCGGCCAGTCGTAGCCGTCCCGGGCCGGCACACCCGGCGGGGGTCAGATAGGCCGGGCCCCGGCTGGGCAGTGACCGGGTGTGTGAGACGGAGGAGGCCAGGACGAATCGGCGCAGCACCTCACGGGTCGCCGCGCGCATCATCACCGGCGCGACGCCACGGGCCGGACAGGCCCGGTTCGCGGGCACCCCGTACGGGATGAAGTGCACGTCACCACGGGAGAGCGTGCGCCACCGGTCCGGGTCGAACCGGCGGTCACCAGCGACTCCCCCTCGGTGGAACGCCGGATAGTTGAACAGCAGCACCGACCCGGTCGGCAGGGACACCCCCGTGGGCAGCGTGATCGGCGCCGAGGTGATCCGGTGCGCGACGCCGAAGAGTGGATACAACCGGAGCGTCTCGTCGATGGCCCGGTCCAGCGCGGCGTCGTCGTCGAGCTCCCGCTGTGCGTCGGGATGTGTGGCGAGGGCCAGCAGCACGTGCGCCATCGCCTCGGACATCTGCACGACCGCCGTGTTGAAGAAGGCACCTTGCAGGTACCAGGCCGTTTCCTGCGCGGTGAACGGTGGCGGCAGCGTCACCGGGCAGGTTCCCGCCTCGATCCGCCCGAGCAGGTATTCGGTCAACCGGTCACGTCGATCCATGTGCCGCAACCCGACGCACTTCAGCGCGGTGACCACGTCGTCCGCGTTGGCCACGATCAACGTACGGGCGGTGGGTGACGCCACCTCACCGAAGACCAACTCGTGGTAGACCTCAGCCCACACCGGCATCATCAGGTCACGCAGCCGGACATGGCTGATCCGATCGGCGGGCAACTCGTCCAACACCCGCCGGGTGGCAGCGGTCGCGAGCGCGTCGGCGCGCTCGCGTCGGACCGCCAGCACCCGCCTGGTCGTGGCGGCCACCGTCCGGTAGCGCTCACCCGGCTCCAGATGCTCCTGGTGCATGTGCGGCCCAGGGGCCAGCCAGTACCAGAACAGGTCCGACAACCCGGCCCCCCGGCTACGCCCGTCGGCCGCCGGATCCGCGTACACCCGCTCGAAGTGCTCCATGCCGACGGTGGGGCCCGGCACCGGGATGCCCTCCTCGCCGTTGACCCGGGCGAAGACCCGCTCCCGCAGCCGGACGACGGCCGACGGCAGCCAGGACGGGACGGTCCAGACCACGCCGCACACCGCCAGGACGATCAGCACGCCCACGGCGCTCATCCGCATCCCCCCACGAGGTCACGGCTCAGGTCACCCGGCCCGGCGGCACCGGCCAGCGCCAACGCCCGGTCCAGGTCGGCACGCAGCAGGTCGAGCACGTGCCGCACCCCGGCGACACCACCCACCGCCAGCCCCCACAGCACCGGACGCCCGACCAGCACCGCGCTCGCGCCGAGCGCCAACGCCACCAACACGTCCGTGCCCCGCCGGACGCCACCGTCGAGCAGCACCGGCAGTCGGCCCTCGACGGCCGCCACGATCCCGGGCAACGCGTCCAGGGTGGCGACCGCACCGTCGAGCTGGCGTCCCCCGTGGTTGGAGACCACCACCCCGTCGACGCCGTGCGCCACCGCCAGTCGGGCATCGGCGGGGTGCAGTACGCCCTTGAGCAGGATCGGCAGCGTGGTCAGCGCACGCAGCCAGTCGATGCGTGCCCAGTCCAGCCCGGCGTCCATCTCGATGTCGCGGACCCGGCCACTCGGGTCACGCATGTTCTCGCAGACCAGTCCGGACGGCAGATCGACGAAGCCGTGTCGCAGGTCGCGTTCCCGTCGGCCGAACACGGGCGAGTCGACCGTGACGACCAGGGCGCGGCAGCCCGCGGCCTCGACCCGCCGGACCAGCGCCGTGGTGAACGCGAGATCCGACTGCGGATACAGTTGGAACCAGAGCGGCCCGCCGGCGGCGGCGATCTCCTCGATCGGCTGGGTCGCCGCCATGCTGACCACCATCACCGTGCCCGCCTCGGCGGCGGCGCGGGCGGTGGCCGCCTCTCCCCCGGGATGCGCCAGCCGGTGGAAGGCGGTCGGCGCGATCAGCACCGGCATCGCGAGGCGACTGCCGAGTAGCGAGATCCGCAGGTCGCGCTCGCGCGCCCCACGCAGGACCCGGGGCACGAGCCACCGTCTGGTGAACGCCTCCTCGTTGGCGCGCAGCGTCCGCTCGTCCCCGGCCCCGCCCGCGAAGAAGTCCCAGTACACCGGGTCCAGGCGACGCCGCGCACCGTCGGCCACCTCGGCGAGGTTCAGCTCCGTGCCGTCCAGAGCGAGCATCTCAGCCCTCGACACCGCTCAGGCAGTCGCCGACGAACGCGATCAGCGGCGCGACGTGGACGTCGGGCCGGTCCCACTGGTTCTCCAGGTTCTCCGCCAGGTGGTGGGTGGCGACGACCCGCCCCGCCCGGTGGTAGCGGACCACCGGGTGCAGGTAGGCCGCGTCGTGGGCCTGACCGACGACGTTCTGCGCCACCCGGCTGACCGTGACGTCGAACGGATCCACCTGGTCGTGCTCGGGGCCGTACTCCAGGGTCACCGCGAAGGCGTGCCGGTAGTCGTGGTCGTCGCTGCGCAGGCCGATGTGGGTGAAGTAGTCGATCGGCACCTCGTCGTGGTAGCGGGCGTCCGACCCGGCCACGGTGACCACGTCGCCGAGGACGCCGAACTGCTGCCACAGGGCGGAGGTGCGGTTGACCCGGGCGATGATCGCGTCGGCGATCGACTCCGCCGTGGCGTCCAGCTTCTCCGACGGCCACGGCGTGTCGTCGTACCGGCGCTCCAGGATCTTGTGCAGGGCCCGTACGCCGTACCGGAAGCCGTGGATGAAGCCACTGGTCGAGCGCTTGAAGTCGCGTTCCTGGGAGAGCGTGCCGGCGAAGTACAGACCGGCCACGTTCACCGACTCCCACTGCGGGGTCTGGGCCGGGAAGCGGTCCTTGATGGCGAGCGCCGGACGGCAACTGTCGTCGAAGATCGACGCGTCGAAGGCGAATCCGGTGCAGGCGAGCACCCGGTCGTACCAGAGTTCCTTGACCACCTCGTCGGCCCGGGAGAACGCGAACGTGACCTTGAAACCGGTGCCGTCGCGCTCGATCCGTCTGATGTGGCCGTCCAGGATCGCGTTGGCCGACTTCAGCTGGTAGGTGTCCAGGAAGTTGTTGTTGACCGCGCGCAGATGCCCGACGTAATGGGTCCGCCAGGCCATCCGGATCGAACTCGGACCGGCGAGGTGGATCAGCGTGGTGGTCTCCATCAGGTTCTCCGCGGTCTCGAACGCGGAGTTCCCCTTGCCGATGATCAGCACCTTCTGGTCGAGATAGTCGCGCGGATCGACGGACATGTCCGCGTACTGCTCCGCCAGCTCCATGCCCGGGATCTGCGGGACGTACGGCCGGGACACGCCGGTGGCGACGACCAGCCGCCGCGCCCGGAAGGTCTGCCCGGCCTGGACCTCGAAGATCCCGTCGACCTTGCTGACCGACGTCACCCGGGAGTTGTACCGGACCTTGACCCCCGTCTTCGCGGCGAAGTCCGCCAGGTAGCGGACCATCACGTCGGCGTCCGGGAAGTACCGCTCCGTGTACCCGGTGAACCGCAGTGTCGGATCGTCGCTGAGCAGCGAGTTCCAGTCCAGTCGTAGGTTCAGCTCCGGATCGTCCGAGCCGGTGTGCGGCTTGTTGATGGAGATCAGTTGCCGGTGGCGGGGAAAGCGGGCGAAGAACGCGCCCGGGATGTCCGCACCCTCCAGCACCAGGTAGTCGCGTTTGCCGTCGGCTTCCAACAGGGCGCCGAGTTGGAGTCCGGCCGGCCCGGCACCGATGATCAGATAGTCAAGCGTCACAGCTGCCACTCCACGGATGAGATCGGAGGAAGGTCGACATTCGCGATGACATCGGCGGCACGCCGAACGTCACCGTCCAACGGCCGGTCCGGGTCGACCGGTGGTACGGCCTCGGCCAGCGCGGCCAGTGCCTCGGCGCAGCCTGGTGCGGTCGGCGGACGCGCACCGACGTACGCCGCCTGACGCAACCCCAGCGCGAGCGACCCGACGACCAGGTGCAGCAGCCGGGCCTGGTCCAACGCCCGCAGCGCGGCCTGGGTGCCCAGCGGGATGACATCCTGGTTGTGCAGGTTGGTCGGCAGGCTCTGCATGCTCGCCGGAACCGCGTCGCGGCGGATCTCGGTGACCAGCGCGGTCGACGCCAACTGCACGCCCTGTAGGCCGTGCTGCTGCCCCGGCCCGGCGGCCAGCATCGGTGGCAGGCCGCCGTTGCGGTTCGGGTCCACCAACAGGTCGAGTTGACGTTCGGCGAGGTTGCCGACCTGCGCCACGACCATCGACAGCACGTCGGCGGCGAACGCGGCCGGCTGGCCGAAGAAGTTGCCGCCGTGCACGACGAGGTCCTCGTCGGGAAAGAACAGCGGATTGTCGCTGACGGCGTCCAGGTCGGCCCGGACGACGGAGTCGACGTAGCGTAGGGCGTCCTCGGCCGCGCCGAGCAGTTGCGGCGCACAGCGGATGCTGTACGGCTCCTGAAGTGGACGCTTGCCGGACGGCACGAGCCCGGCGCTGACCCGGCGCATGTACGCGCCCACGTCGATGGCGCCCGGATGGCCGAACGCCCGCAGCAGCCGGGCGTCGAGGAACTGCGGATCGCTGCCGAGCAGATCGGCGAGCAGGCAGGTGAGCACCTGGACCGCCCGGTGCGAGGCGCGCACCGAGTCCACCGCGAGCGCCGTCGCCGCGGTGGTCAGCGAGGTGCCGTTGACCAGTGCCAGGGCATCCCGACCGTCCAGTGGCAGCGGTTCGAGACCCGCCTTCTCCAACGCCTCGGCCGCAGGCAGCCGTACCCCGTCGAGGTAGGCGCACCCGCGACCACGTAGTGCCTGGGCCGCCGCGCCGAGCGGGATCAGGTCGCCGCTGGCCCCCACCGAGCCCAACCGGGGTATCACGGGGACGAACGTGGTCGCCAGCATCGCCGTGAGCGCGTCGATGACGTGCGGGGACACCCCCGAGACCCCCCGGGCCAGCGACCAGGCCCGGATCAGCATGGTCGCGCGGACGACCTCCGGTGCGAGCTCCGGGCCCTGCCCCGCACCGAGGTGAGCGAGCGTGTTGTCGGCCTGGTCGCGCAGATCGGCCCGGCCCTGGTACCCCACCAGGGCGCCGAAGCCGGTGGTGGCGCCGTACACCGTGCGGTCGTCGCCGAGCACGTCGGACAGGAACGCGCGGGTGGTCGCGACCCGTTCCCGGACCTCCGCCCCGACCACGACCTTGACCGGGTCACGAGCAGCGGTCAGGTCGGCGATCCGCAGCGGTACCGCGAGATCTACCTCTCTCGTCATGCGAACGCACCCTAGAGACGGAATCTCAGAACGCTCTGAAATCGGGGCGTTACGTTGCGCCACATGACGCTCGATTACCTGATCATCGGAGCTGGGCCGGCCGGACTCCAGCTCGCCGCCCTGCTGGAGCGCGACGATCGTGAGTATCTGGTGCTGGAGGCGGGCCCCACACCGGGCACCTTCTTCACCACCTATCCCCGGCACCGGCAACTCATCTCGATCAACAAGATCTGGACCGGTTCCGAGGACCCGGAGTTCAACCTGCGGGCGGACTGGAACTCACTGCTCACCGACGACCCGGCGCTGCTGTTCAAGAACTACAGTCGGCGCTACTTCCCCGACGCCGCCGACCTGGTGCGATACCTCGCCGACTTCGCCCGTGGCCTGCGGGTGCGGTACGACACCCGGGTCACCCGCGTCGCACGTGACGGGGACCTGTTCACCGTCGCCACCGGCGACGACACCCTGACCGCCCGCCGGGTCGTGGTCGCCACCGGGGTCTCCCAGCTGTACGTCCCACCGATCGAGGGCGCCGAACTCGCCGAGCGGTACGACACGGTCAGCGTCGACCCGGACGACTTCACCAACCAGCGGGTGCTCATCATCGGCAAGGGCAACTCGGCCTTCGAGACCGCCGACGCACTGATCGAGACGGCCGCCGTCATCCATGTCGCCGGTCCACACTCGATCAAGATGGCCTGGCAGTCCCACTATGTCGGGCACCTCCGCGCGGTGAACAACAACTTCCTGGACACCTACCAGCTCAAGTCGCAGAACGCGGTGCTCGACGGCACCGTCGAACGGATCGTCCGGCGCGACGACGGCGGCTACCGGATCGACTTCCGGTACGCCCGCACCGTCGAGTCGATCCGGCAGATCGACTACGACCGGGTCATCCTCTGCACCGGGTTCCGGTTCGACGCGAGCATCTTCGACCCGTCGGCCGCGCCGCGCCTGGTGATCAACGACCGTTTCCCGGAGCAGACGTCGGCGTACGAGTCGGTCGACGTCCCCGGCCTGTACTTCGCCGGCACCCTCACCCAGCAGCGCGACTTCAAGCGCTCGACCAGCGGATTCATCCACGGTTTCCGGTACGGCGTACGTGCCCTGCACCGGATTCTCAACGCCCGCCACCACGACTCGCCGTGGCCGTCCACACCACTGGACAACACTCCGGAGGCGATCGCCGACGCGTTCCTCGCCCGGCTCAACCGGACGTCGGCGTTGTGGCAGCAGTTCGCGGTCCTCGGTGACGTCGTCACCATCTCCGGCGACACCGCGCTCTACCAGGAGGAGGTGCCGGTCGCTTACCTGCACGACGGCGGCCTGGGCCCCGAGCCGTTCGCGTTCGTGGCCACCCTGGAGTACGGGCCGGACCACGACCAGGTCGACCCCTTCGACATCACGGTCCCCCGGATCGCCGAGAACGACGCCGAGCACGCACACGACGCCAGCTACCTGCACCCGGTCGTACGGGTCCACCGTGGAGGCCGGGTCATCGCGGAGCACCACCTCGCGGAGAACCTCGAGAACCACTGGAACCTTCCCGGCGTACACCACCAGCCACTCGTGCTCTTCATCAAGGGTGTCCTCTCCGATGCGGGCTGAGATCTGGCCACAGCCCGTGTTGGACCTGCTCGCCACCGGAGGTGACCGGCCGGTCTTCTGCGACGGCGACCGGACGGTCACCGCGGCGCAGATGTCCCGGCTGGTCCGCCGGATCGCCGCCGGGCTGCGCACCGCCGGAGCCGGGCCGGGCGTCGGGGTCGCCCTGCGGCTCGGTGTCAATGCCGAGGCGTTCGCCGCGATCATCGCGGCCTTCGCGGTCGGCGCCCGGGTCTCCGGAATCCGACCCGACCTGCCCCCGGCGCAACTCGCCCACCAACTCGACGGCACCGCACTGCTCGTCGACGACGTCCGCGTCGCCGAGTTGGTGGCGACGTCCGACGAGGAGAGCACCCTGGTCGCCGCCGGCCGCCCGAGCGATGTCGCCCGGATCACCTGGACCAGCGGCAGCACCGGCAACCCGAAGGGCTGCGCACAGACGTACGCGGCGATGAGCGCGGCCTGGGCGCCCTACCCGGACCGCTGGCCCCCGGCGGTCGCCGACCTCGCCACCCGGTTGCAGCGCTATCTCGTCTTCGGCTCGTTGAGCAGCCAGGTCATGCTGGAGTACGCGGTGCTCGCCCTGACCGCCGGCGGCACCCTGGTCGCGGAACGGTCCCCGGGATTCCCGGAGATGATCAGCCGGCACCGGGCGACCGCGAGTGTGATCACCGTCGGCAAGCTGCACCAACTCGTCCAGTCCCAGCGCACCTCTCCGACCGATCTGAGCAGCCTGCGGGCGCTGCTGGTCTCCGGCTCCCCGCTCGCGCCGGGTCGGCTCGCCGAGGCGCTCGACGTGCTCGGCCCGGTGGTCTTCCACGGCTACGGGCAGACCGAGACCGGCATGATCACAATGGCGACACCGGCCGAGATGCTGGCGTCACCGGCGGTGCTCGCCTCGGTCGGCCGACCGCCGCCGGTCACCGAACTGTCCATCCGCGACGCCGACGGCCGTCCCGCCGCCGAGGGGGAACTCTTCGTCCGGACACCCGCGCAGGCCCACGCCTACTGGACGGATCCGGCCGAGACCGCCGAGGTGTTCGTCGACGGCTGGGTCCGCACCCGCGACCTGGCCCGGCTGGACGGCGACGGCTACCTGCACCTGCTCGGCCGGACCCGGGACGTCATCATCGTGCACGCCAACCTGGTGTACGCGGGCCCGATCGAGCGGGTCCTCGCCACCGACCCCACGGTCGCCGAGGCGTACGTCATCGGCCTGCCCGACGACGTCACCGGCGAGGCGGTGCACGCCTTTCTGGTACCGGCCACCGGTCGCGTACCGGATGTCGACCGGCTGCGCGCCCTGGTGGCGCAGACCCTGGGGGCACCGTCCGCCCCTAAGACGATCGAGTTGATCGACCGGGTGCCGGTGGCTCCGAGCGGTAAACCGGACAAGCGTGCCCTGGCCCGCACGACGATCAGGTGATCCCGGTCACCCGGGTGCGCTCGTACCGGCGGCTCAGGCGCTCGTGTCGTTGACCTGAAGTCACGTTGAGCTTCGATAGTGGGGGTCGATCGAGAGAACGGAGTCACCCGGATGATCGACCCCACGGCGGCAATCCGCATCGCTCGCCCCAGCGGCGACCTGGCGGCTGCGGAACGGTTCTACGTCGAAGGGCTCGGGCTGCACGTGCTGTACCGCGCGGCTGCCGAGTCTCCCGACGAGCACGACCTGGTCATGCTCGGTTGGCCCCAGGCCACCTGGCATCTCGAACTTCTCGGCGGACCCAACCTGAAGGTTGCCCCGACGCCGACATCCGAGGACCTGCTCGTGCTGTACCTGTCCGCGCCGGTCGAGGAGTCCACGATCGCCCGGCTCGAAGCAGCCGGTGGCCGTCGGGTCGCCCAGGGCACGTACTGGGATCGATGGGGTGTGACCGTCGAGGACCCCGACGGATACCGGCTGGTGCTGTCCAGCCGTGCCTGGTCCAACGCGACGTAGTCGGCAACTCCCGGGCCACGCGGTGCTCAGGGCGCCCGCAACCAGCGGGTGTGGATGTCCTGGTAGTGAAGCGGGTCGACGGCGGCCGGGTCGTCCAGGAGTTCGACGAGGAGAGCGCCGTTGGGAAGGTGGCGTGTCCGCTCGGCGATGTCGGGCAGCGGAGCCGGTGGTAGCCGGCGATCGGGGCCGAGGTAGGTCCACCAGCCGAGTTCGGCCGGCCAACCTCCGACGGGATGACTGGCGTCGTGGACGTCGAGATGCCAGATCTGCTCGGTCGACCACTCGTCCAGGATCCGACCGAAGTCGGCGTGCAGTCGTACGGCGGCGTCGAGCCACATGTCGGTCAGGCGGGCGTGCAACCGCCGGAACTCGTCGGCTTCCGGTGACGGGCGGCGGTGACCGTACGCCGCGTCCAACGCCCAGACGAGCTTCCCCGCCTGCCAGTCCACGAACATGTCGACGTCGTCGTTCGACCAGAGCTGGCCGGCCGCGCAACCTGTCGCTATGGCGTCGAGTGCGGTGTGCAGATCCTCGACCGTGCGTGCGTCGCAGTCCGGCTTGGTGAGCAGGTTGATCAGCCCGTCGGGGCGGCGCAGACTCAGACCACGCTCGGTCGCCAGGGCGTACAGCTCGGGCACAACCGACTCCGTCACCGGTACCCGCAGCTCCCACGACCAGTCCGAACCCACCGCGGCATCATGACCATCGGTCTCCGGTGACGGCAAGCCGACCACGGACGGTGACCTCGGACGGACGTGGGCCCACCACGCCAGGCCACGCGGTGGGCGGCCCCGCGCCGAGGTGGTCAGCTGGTGGTACGGGTCAGGGTGCCGTTGACGTAGAGCCCTTCCTGACAGGTGCGCGGCGCGGACGCGCCGACCGGGTTACCCGGTTGCCGGCAGGAGACAGTCAGAGTCACCCGGGCGCCCGCCGGCACCCGGATCGGGGTGACCGAGTGGTAGTCCTGGTTGCGGAAGTTCTCCAGCGCGTAGGTGACCACCCGCACGTCGTCGGCGGTGACGGTCAGGACTCCGGTGTCGCCCTGCGGGTTGTCGACCAGGAAGTCGGTGATCAGGAGCACCCGGTTACGGGGCACGGTGTAGCTGCTCGACGCCGTACTCCCGGGGTTCGCCCGCACCGACAGCGCGGTGGCGAACTGCCCGCCCCGGCCGCTGCCCGTGCTGCCGCCGGTGGCCGTCGGTGACGGCGACGGGGGTGGTGGGGCTGCGGCGCGTTCCTGTTCGACGGCGTCCCGGGCCGCCTCACCGGCGGCCACACTCGCGACCTCCCTCGCCTCCGTCGCCACCTGCTCGGCCCGCTCGTCGGCCGCCTCCCGGGCCGCCGACTGCACCGCCGGCCGCAGCAGCCCGAACCAGGCGGCGAGCAGGAGCAGCAGCAACGCCAACAGCAACGCCAACAACCTGAGCAGCCGGGCGGAGAACACCGGCTGCTGCACCAGCGTCCCGTCCAGGGTGACGGCCCCGCCCGCAGAATCGGTCAGCAGAGCCCGGAACGGCAGGTGACGAGGGGTGCCCTGCCAGAGCAGCCGCCGCGCCCGGACACCGAGTACGGCCGGGTACGACTCTCCGGCGGCCAGGGTCACCGTGCCCGGCCGGGGCGAGCAGCGCAACTGTTCGTTCTCGTCGGCGGCGCTGATGGTCAGGGTCTCTGGGACGTTGCCGCCGTTGACCCCGGTGAGGCGGTAGCGCGCACCGAGCCACGCCCGACGCACCAGCGGACGCAGTTCGGCGGTGACCTCGTGGAAGGGCGCGATGGTCAGCACGCCCTCCTCGACCGTGGCGGCCTCCGGCGTCTCGGACGGGACCACCCGCACGCCGTACGGCAGTTCCCCGGCCCGGACCTCGCTGGATCGGGGTGGCCGGACGGTCAGCGTGACGGTCTGGCTGGCACCCGGATAGAGGGAGACCTGCGGCGGGTCGAACGTCGCCCACGTGGCGGGTATGCCGATGATCTCGAAGGCGTACGCCTCGACGACGTCGCCCGCGTTGCGGACCGTCACGGGAATGTCGACGCTCTCTCCGGGCACGACCACCGGCGCCGTGTCCACCAGACCCAACGAGATGCTCATGTCCGCCGACGATAGGCGCGGCGGCTCCCCGGTAAACGGTCCGTCGGGGAACCGGCACGGGCAGAGTTCTTGCCCGTTAGGTCCACGTTAGGTGCGCGCGAAGTGCCCTGGGGCACCCTCTGCCGTAGCGCCCCGAGTGCCGCCGGTGCGGCAGCTCCGTACCGGAGGCCGGACACCGGGCGCCGACCTGTGGGGAGGCTGAAATGCATCGTGTCACGGTGAGCGTTCACGCGGACGACCCGATCTCCCGGGTGGGGGTGGAGAGCCAACTTCGCGCCCGACCGGACCTGTGGGTGGTCGACCCGGACCGGGAGCCGCCGAGCACCGTCGCGTTGGTGGTCGTCGACACGCTCGACGAGGCGACGACCGAGCTCCTGCGTCGGCTGCACCGCGCCGGAACGGTCAAACTGGTGCTGGTGCCGACCAGGATCGACGACGCCGGGCTGTCGCTGGCGGTGGAACACGGCGTGGTGGGTGTGGTCCGCCGTGACCAGGCGAGCGCGGAACGGCTCAGCCACATCGTGCTGGCCGTCGCCCGGGGCGAGGGCGCGCTCCCCGCCGACCTGCTGGGTCGACTGATGGCCCAGATGGGTCGGCTGCAACGGCAGGTACTCGAACCGCGCGGCCTGTCCCTGCTCGGGTTGTCCGCCCGGGAGGCCGACGTGCTTCGCCTGGTCGCCGACGGCTTCGACACCCGGGAGATCGCCAGCAAGCTGTCCTATTCAGAGCGCACGGTGAAGAACATCCTGCACGGCATCACCAGCCGCCTTCAGCTGCGCAACCGGGCACACGCCGTGGCGTACGCCCTCCGCAACGGGCTGATCTGAGAGCGGACCACCCCCCACGCGGGGTTGCCCTGACGGGCCAGCAGCGCTGCCCCCGCTGGTGCCCTCCGGTCCGTCGAGACCGGCCGACATCCGCCGCAGGATGACTTCCGAAGCTCGCCCATCGCACGCCTGTCGAGGTCCACTTGCGACGCATGATCGGATTGCCCGCCGTACTGGCCGTGCTGCTCCTCGCCGTACCCACGCCGACCGCCGGGTGGGTCGGCCCGATCCGGGCCGCGCCCGCGCCGGACCGGGCGGCGGCGCCCGCAGCGGCAGTCAACCCGGACGTGAGCCAGCGGATCGCGTACGCCGGCACCGGGCACCGCAGCATCGGCGTCATCCGGGGCGAGGGGTCGGCCGCGACCGCGGCGCCGTGGTTCGACGGCGGACCCGATCATTTCGACGATGAGGTGTCGGCCCGTGGGTCGGCCGTGACCTGGGTGAGCCGACGCGACGAGCGCACCACCGAGGTGTACCTGCGGCGCGGCACCGGGCCGGTGCTGCGGGTCACCCGCAACTCGACGGACGAGTCCCGGCCGGTGCTCTCCCCCGACGGCGTCCGGATCGCCTACAGCTCGGCCGCCGGTCGTGACGACGGCGGGCACGACATCTTCGTCGTCGACGGCGACGGGAACACCCGGCGGGTCACCGACGGCACCGGTCACCACACCTGGCCGACCTGGTCGCCGGACGGCACCATGCTGGCCTTCGCCGGTCGGCGTGGCGACGACACCGTCCCGCAGGTCTATCGACTGCCCGTCACCGGCGGTACGGTCACCCGGATCACCGACGAGCCTGGCGGGGCCGGTGAGCCCGCCTGGGATCCGAACCCGGAACACCAGCGGATCGCCTACACGATCGCCCCGGACGGTCCGGAACCCGAGGTGTGGCTGATCGCCCCGGACGGCACCGGCCGGGCCCGGATGCTGCCGCCCGGCTGGCAGGCCCGGCAGGCGGCCTGGACCGCCGACGGGACGACCGTGGCGTTCGTCAGTCGTACCCTGCCCGGCGGCGACACGACCGGAGACGTCGACCGGGTCTACTCCGTGGTGGTCCGCGACAACGTGTGCGAGTGCGTGATGGTGCAACGGCTCGCCGAGGACCGCGACGTCAGCCACCCCACCTGGTTGGCCGCTGCGGACGCCGACGCCGAAACCCTGCTCGTCGCCCGGACCAGCGCACCCGACCGGACCACCGCCACGGTGCAGGACATCCGGCCGGACGGGGTGGACCCCCGTGACCTGCGCCTACCGGTGTTGCGGGAGGACCCGGGGGCGATTATCGACTCACGGCTGCTCTGGGAGCCGGTCGACGGTGATCCGTGGTTCGAACGGCAGGCGTACTCCCCCGACGGGCAACGGATCGCGGTCAGCCGGTTCGAGACGGTCGACGGTGTCCGGACCGAACGGATTTGGATCGCCGACGCCGACGGTGGTCGGCCGCGCCTGCTGCCGATCGCCGGGCGGGGTCGCGGCGACCGGGAGACCGATCCGGCCTGGTCACCCGACGGCACCCGGCTCGCCCTGGTCCGCAGCTCGCCGGGCGACGGGCCGGATGCACCGCGCTCGCCGTCCCGGATCGAGGTGGTCGACGCCGACACCGGACGGCTCCAGCTGGAACTGCCGGTGCCGGACGCCTTGGCCGCGCTCGACGACACCCAACCGGCTTGGTCGCCCGACGGCACCCGGCTCGCCTTCACCCGGGGCACCTACCAGGGCGACGCGATGACACACATCTGGACCGCCGACGCCGGCGACGGGCTGGACCAGATCGACCTGACCGAGACGATCTGCGGCGGCGGATGCGCCGTCGTCGACGACAGCGCCGCGTTCTCACCGGACGGCACCCGGCTCGTGGTCAACCGGGAGGCCGACGGTCTGCTCCTGGTCGACCTGGACGGCGGTAACTGTCGGCTGCTGCTACCGGCCGGTGGAGGGTCCTGCGCCGGACCGGTGCCGGACCGTGACGACGGCCCACACCAGCCGAGGGACGTGGCCTGGTCGCCGGAGGGCGGGCGGCTGGTCTTCTCGGCCCGCCGGGCGGAGGACAACAACTCCCCCGAGGCGCTGTGGATCTACCACCTCGCCGACGACACGGTTCGGCCGCTCACCGCCCACCTGCCGGGACGGCAGAAGGAGCCGACCTGGCAACGCCGCTTCGACGTCGCCGCCGCCGTGTCCGTGCCCGCGCCGGAAACCACGGTGGGCGGCCGGACCTCGCTGCGGCTCGCCGTCACCGACCAGGGGCCGGCCCCCGCCGACGACGTGCAGGGCATCCTCCGCGTCCCGGAAGGACTGTCGGTGACCGGCATCGACACACCGGTCGGCGACTGCTCCCTCGACACCCTGCGCTGTGCGTTGGGGCGGCTTGAGGTGGGGCGTACCGTCGAGATCGCGGTCGAGCTGGTGGGCACCGCGCCCGGCAGCTTCGAGCTGGACTGGTCGGTGGAGGCCAGCCCGCTGGACACCGATCCGTCGGACAACCGCGCGACCACCACGGTACGCGTCGTCGCCGCACCGCCGGACAGCCCGGCCGACCCGGCGCTGAGCGTCACGGTCGGCCCCCGCCCGGCGTACGTCGGCGGCACCGTCACGGTGACCTACACGGTCCGCAACGCGGGCGCGACGACCGCGACCGGCCTGCGGCTGCGGCCCGGCCTTCCCGGAGGCGTACCGGTCGGCGGGGTGCTCGCCACCTGCCCGGCCGACGGCTGTCCGGTGCCGGACCTGGCACCGGGTGCCGCTGCCACCGTCACCGGTTCCCTCACGCCTACCGCAGCGCTGAACACGACCGTGGTGGGCACCATCGAGACCACCGGCGGCAACGCCGATGCGGACAACGACACCGCGAGCACGCCACTGCGGGTACTCGCCCCCCGGATCGTGGCGACGCCGGAGATCGGGCCGCCCGGCTTCGTCACCGCGATCCGGGGGGTGGACTTCCCACCCGACCGGCCGGTGCGGCTCACCTGGGACGTCGGCATCACCGCCGACGCCGCGCCGGTACGCCCGGCGGCTGACGGCACCTTCACCGCCCAGCTGCTGGTGCTGCCGAAGGACCGGTTGGGCAACCGGGCGGCGGTGGCCACCGGCACCGGGTTCAGCCCGGTGAGCACCCCGTTCCTGGTGGTGCTGCCGGCCCAGCAACCACCCGGACTGCTGCACCGCCGGTGGTGACGACGATGGGGGCTCACACGTGATACACGAGGTTGACGAGGGCCTGCGGGGGTTGGTCACCGAGGAGGCGCTGGCCGGCACCGGAGTGGACGTGTCCTTCGAGGCACCCACCCGGGACTGGGCGGCACGACGTAACGCGCCGACGGTGAACCTGTTCCTCTACGACATCCGCGAGGATCGGTCCCGGCACTTCCAGGGCCGGGTCGCCGAACGCGACGCGACCGGACGCACGGTCGCCTGGCACGACGCGCCGCACTTCTTCGCGCTGTCCTATCTGGTCACCGCGTGGACCAAACGCCCCACTGACGAGCACCGGCTGCTCGCCGCGCTGCTCGCCGGGCTGGTCCGGCACGACGAGCTGCCAGCCGACCGGCTGACCGGTTCGCTCGCCGCGCTGCGCCTGGCGGTGCCGATGGTCGTGGCCGCGCCACCCGGCGAGGGACGTGCCCTGGCCGACGTGTGGACCGCGCTCGGTGGCGAACTGAAACCCTCGCTGGACCTGGTGGTGGTCGCGCCCGTGTCGACCCGACGGACGCCAGCCGCGCCGCCGGTGCTGGAACGGGCGGTCCGGGTCACCGACGCCTCCGTGGCGTCAGCGGGCCGTCGTGCCGGCACCACCGTGACCCGCCGCCACGACGACGCCGACCGGGCCGGGTCGACGTCACGCCCCGGGGCGGAGCGTCGGCGACGGTCGGCCCGGCCGGAGGGGGACCGATGACCAGCCCGCCGGGGATCGCCCACCTGCTGGGCCGGCTGGGGCTGGTCGCGGCACGGATACACCGGCTGGTCGCCGAACGTCGCCGCGACGACCCCGACCCCGACGACCCCTTTCGAGGGCTGTACGTGTCGCCCGCCGACGCCGAACGGCTGGCGACCGTACCGGCTCGCACTACCACGCCGGGTGAACCGGACGTGGCAGCCCAGACCCAGGCGCTGGAGGCGTTGGCGGACCAGGCCGTCTCGGACGGGGCCGAGCTGCGGCTGCGCCGGCTGGCGCACGAGTTCCGGCTCACCCCGATGGACGTGGAGTTCCTGCTCGTCGCGCTGCTGCCCGACGTCGAGGCCCGGTACGAGCGGCTCTACGGCTACCTCAACGACGATGTCAGTCGGCGTCGGGCGACCATCGGACTGGCTCTGGAGTTGTGCGGGATCCCCGCGTCGGCGATCGCCGGACGGGCCCGGTTCACCGGCACCGCGCCCCTGGTCGGCGGTGGTCTGCTGCTGGTGGAGCAGCCGGACCTGCCGTACCTGTCCCGGTCGTTGCGGGTGCCGGACCGGGTGGCCGCGTACCTGCTCGGCGACGATGTCGCCGACGCCCGACTGGCCGGGGTGGCCTGGCCGGTCGACGCCGACGGCGGTGACCTCGCGTCCCGGCAGGACGATCTGACGGACCGGCTCGGTACGGCGCTCCGTGCCGGGGTACGTCTGAGCTACCTGCGGGAGCATCCCGGCGCCGACGCCGACGACCTGGCCACCGCGGCGCTGGTCCGGGCCGGCCGGTCGGTGCTCCGGCTCGACCTGGAGGCGTTGGCCGGCGACCCGGCCCCCACCGACCTGCTCGCCGTGGCGGTACGCGAGGCCCGGCTGCGTGGTGCGGGTCTGCTCGCCGGTCCGGTCCAGGCGCTCGACCCGGTCACCCGGCCGGAGCACGCCCGGCTGCTGCGCCGGGTCGCCGACCAGCCGGTGCCGGTCCTGCTCACCGGCACCGTCGAGTGGGATCCGCACTGGAGCCGACAGGCACCACTGCTGGTCACCGCCGACCCGCTGGACGAGCAGGACCGGGCCCGGCTGTGGCGCACGGCCAGCGGGATGCGGCCCGGGGCCCGGCCGCCCGGTTGGCTCGACGGGCTGGACCCGGCGCGCGAGTTGGCGCCGTACCTGCTCGGCCCGGACCAGGTGCGGCGGGCCGCGCAGGCCGCCGAGCAGCTGGCGGTCTTCGTCGGCGCGGAGCGCGTCGACGCCGGTCACCTGCGGGCCGGGGTACGCGGACAGAACGCCGGTGGCCTGGCTCGGCTGGCCCGGCGGATCGAGCCCGGGGTGGGCTGGTCCGACCTGGTGCTTCCCGATCCGGTCCGCGACCAGCTCCGGGAACTGGCCCTGCGGGTCCGGTACCGGGACCGGGTGCTGGGCCGGTGGCGGATGCGCCCCGGCGGTGGCCGGGGTCGGGGGGTGTTGGCGTTGTTCGCCGGTGACTCGGGCACCGGCAAGACGATGTCGGCGGAGGTGGTCGCCGCCGACCTCGGCCTGGACCTGTACGTGGTGGACCTCTCCACGGTGGTGGACAAGTACGTCGGCCAGACCGAGAAGAACCTGGAGCGGATCTTCACCGAGGCGGCCGGGGTCAACGGCCTGCTGCTCTTCGACGAGGCCGACGCGATCTTCGGTAAGCGGTCGGAGGTGAAGGACGCCCACGACCGGTACGCCAACCTGGAGAGCGCCTACCTGCTGCAGCGGATGGAGTCCTTCGACGGCGTCGCGGTGCTGACCACGAACCTGCGAGCCAACCTGGACGAGGCGTTCACCCGGCGACTCGACCTGATCGTCGACTTCGCGATGCCGGACGTCGCGCAGCGGCGGGCGTTGTGGGACCGCTGCCTCGGCACCGAGTTGCCCCGCGCCGACGACCTCGACCTGGACTTCTGCGCCCGTAACTTCGAGCTGGCCGGCGGCAGCATCCGGGCCTGCGTGGTGACCGCCGCGTACCTGGCCGCGCAGGCCGACCGGCCGGTGGGCATGGCCGACCTGATCGGCGCGGTGCAACGGGAGTACCGCAAGCTCGGCCGACTGCTGCTGGAAAGCGAGTTCGGCACGCACCAACCGCGCGGGGAGCCCGCCCGGGTCCACTGACGGCAGGAGGACCGCCCATGCGAGCGCACGATCCGTCCGATCGTGACGTCCCGGCCCATCCGGCCCGGTCGAGCCGGTCCGGAACCGAACCCGCCGCGCCGCACGCGACGGTGTCCGCATTGCTGGCTCTGCACGGCCGAGCCGGCAACGCCGCGGTGAGCCGGGAGATCCAGCGGCAGCGCTCCGGCCACGACATCTGCGAGGGGCACGCCCGCCACGAACACGGCGGTGGGCATCGACCCGGGTCGGCCTCGGGCCTCCCGACGGTCCAGCGGATGACCGACGACGAGTTGCACCGGGAGCCGCCCGGCCCGTCGGTGCAGGTCCGTGGTCCCCGCCGATCGTTCTCCAGCAGGCGCGCCAGCGCTCAGGTGGACCGGCAGACCTGGGAGCAGCTCAGCGCCGCCTACCAGGCGGCCACCGGGCGGACGCCGGTCAAGGAGCGGATCAGCCTCGACACCGATCTGACCTCCCTGAGCGAGATGAGCCCGCCCGTGGCCGGCCACCAACTCGGTACCGCGTTGACCAACGTGGCCCAACAGGTGGGTATCTCGCTGGTGGGCGGTGCCACCGGTGCCCGCAGCAACGCCGAGATGATGGAGGAACTGGGTCGCCGGGATCCGGTGTCCCGCCCGTACTGGGAGGCCCAGGACGCGCGGGACCAGCGGCTGGCCAACGACGCGGTGACCCGGGCCGCGCGGTACCAGCAGGAGTCCGGCGCCGAGAACGCGCAGGCCCGCCGGGACGCGACGGCCGGGATGCTGCGGGGCATCCCGATGCCCGCGGCCGACGCGACGGACATGCTCCTGCTGGCCAATGACGGTCTCGTCATCGGCGGGCCTCACCACGCGGAACCGTTCTTCGCCTGGGCCACCGACCACATGGCGCGGCTGCGCCAGAACGGGGTTCGGACCCTCTACCTGGAGGCGATCCGGGACGACGTACACCAGGACATGGTCGACTCGTACCTGAGCACCGGGGTGATGAGCCCGGAACTGGCCAACTTCTGCAACACCTACCAGCGCGGGCACGCCGTCAACCTCGCCGAGTTCCTGGAGACGGCCCACGAGACGGGCATGCGGGTCAAGGGCACCGGTGGCCGACCGGCGCGCCGCTTCGGTACGAACATGCACCGCCGCGCGGTCATGCAGAACACCTACGGCGAGCAGGTGGTCCGGCGGGATCGCGCACAGTCGGTCGCCCAGGGCGAGGACCCCGGCAAGTACCTGCTGCAGGCAGGTGAGGCGCATGCCCGTACGCACGACAACACCCAGCCGACCCCGAGCGTGGTGGGCGGGGTGGCCCTGCCCGACCAGTTCCCCGGCATCAACGAGTTGCTCGACGTCCCCGCCGTACGCCTCGAGGACAACCTCGACGGCAGCAAGCGGCTCCGCCCCGTCTGACCCTCGGCCTCAGGAGGACCACCCGTGCGTGCACATGATCCGCCAGAGCGTGACGTTCCGAACCGGCAAACCCAGCCGACCCGACCGGGGACCGGCACCGCACCGCTGACCAGTTCGATGGCCGCGATACTGACCCTGCAACGCCGGGCCGGCAACGCCGCGGTGACCCGGGCGGTGCAGCGGCAGCGCTCCGATCACCGGCACTCCCACCACGAACACGACGAAGGGCTCCCACCCGAAGCACAGCCGGTGCAACGGTCGACCGTGCACGAGGTGCTGCGCTCGGCCGGCACCCCGCTCGCCGAGCCGGTACGCCGGGACATGGAGACCCGACTGGGTGCCGACTTCTCCGACGTACGCCTGCACACCGGCGCCCTCGCCCAACGCTCGGCGGCCGAGATCGGCGCGCGGGCGTACACCTCGGGCAGCCACGTGGTGATCGGCCAGGGGGGCGGCGACCGACACACCCTGGCCCACGAACTCACCCACGTCATCCAGCAACGCTCCGGCCCGGTCTCCGGCACCGACGGGGGCCACGGCCTACGGGTCTCCGACCCGGGCGACGCGTTCGAACGCGCGGCGGAGGCGAACGCCACCCGAGCACTCGCCGCATCACGCCCGGAAACCCCACCCCAGACCACGGATGGCAGCGAAAAGCCCGTGCAACGCGCGCCGGGAACGCAAAGCACAGCCCAGTCCGACACGGAGGAGTCTCTGCCCATCCAACGCTGGGCATGGATCGGCGGAAACAGGATTCAACCGGATGATTCCCTCATCGGTGACAACGAAACGATGAGGGACTGGGCAAACGACGACAAGGTACGCATCTACCTGAGCGAGGAAGAGTTCCGACAACACGTAGCCAACCAGACCGACTACATCGGCAACCTGCCGGACGGCACACCCAGTGCAGGCACCTGGGTTCGATTCCAGCCGCCCGGCACTACGAATGTCATAGGCGAGGCACACTCCCATGTCACCCTGAGAGAGGTGTTGACGGCTGTCGGTTCGGACAGCTTCACCTACGAACCATTCATACTGGACGACCTGTCCGGCCAAGAAGCGAATGCAGCGTACGAAACCGAAAGTCAGGTTGAATTCGATCGGTTCGGGATCTCCGATGTCACCGACAAGCAGCAGTTCGGCGCCGAGTCACTGTTCCCGAAGCTGGGTGAGGCGATAGCGGACCTGCTGGGCCGCCTTTCCGGTTCCGGATCAGGCACCATAGCGGGCCTCACGTCCGGTCCTCGCGCATACGACGGGAAGCCGGCTCAGCGTTATCTCAGAATCGCCTGGGCGCACGGCAAGGACATCGAGAAGAAGATGTCGAACCGCAGCCAACTCCAAAGAGCAAAGCGGATATTCTCCAAAAAGGAGGAGGCAAACAGCAATCTGGCGAAGGTCGTCAGGCAGACACGGACGACGCTCGACACGTTCATCACCTCCCTCACACCCGGCGGCTTCCTGGGCGACGCGCTCGTCGCCCCAGCCAATGCGATCGTCCTGCGTCCACTGGAGGAATTCAGCCAGGCATTTGTCGCCGCGATGCTCGTCCATACCGACAAAACCCTGACCGACGAGGAGCAGAAAAAACTAGCAGGTATGCCTACGCAAGACGCCGACGATCAAGGGGAATTCTTCAGAAAGTGGCGCAACCTTCGCTTCCTGCACGGCGTAGCGGACGCGGCGAAGAGAGGTGTCCGCTACGCCGGAATGGGCCAGGACCATCTCGACTACCTGCTTCGCCACAGGGAGCTACTGCCGAAGAACATCGCCGGGTATTTGATGGACATGGGCAGCAGGGGCAAGGACCTGGAGTTCTTCGAGAAGAGGACCGAGCAGCGGAAGGACGAGGTACGGCGGCAGGAGACTGCCGCATCGGAGACGTCGGATACCTCGACAATCGGTTGACGGGAGGGGGCACCGGCGAGGACCGCGGCGGGCCGCAGGCCGGTCAGGCCACCCGCAGCGCCCGTTTCAGGAAGGTGATCGCCTGATTGATGGCCGCCTCGGCCGCTTCGGTGCCGCGCAACGCGTCGAGCATCACGAAGTCGTGGACGACCCCCTGGTACCGGGCGGCCGAGACCGGCACTCCGGCCGCCCGCAGCCGGTGGGCGTACGCCTCGCCCTCGTCCCGCACCACGTCGGCCTCGGCGGTGATGACCAGGGCCGGTGGCAGCCCGGAGAGCTGCCCGAGATCCGCCCGCAGCGGCGAGGCGGTGATCTCGGACCGGGCGGCCTGCTGGGGCGCGTACTGGTCCCAGTACCAGCGCATCGTGTCCCCGCGCAGGTAGAAGCCCTCGGCGAACAGCTGGTGGGAGGCGGTGTCGAACCGGGCGTCGGTGACCGGGTAGAAGAGCACCTGCGCGGCCGGGCGCGTGGCGGCGTGCCGTTTCGCCAGCAGCGTCACCGCCGCGACCAGGTTGGCCCCCGTCGAGTCACCGGCCATCGCGATCCGCCCACCGTCCAGGTCGGCCGCGCCGTGCCCGGCGAGCCAGCACAGCACCGCGTAGCACTCCTCGATCGCCACCGGATAACGCGCCTCGGGTGAGCGGCTGTAGTGCGGGAAGACCACGGCGGCGCCGGTGCCCACGGCCAGTTCCCGGACCAGTCGGTCGTGGGTGTGGCCGCCGCCGAAGACCCAGCCGGCGCCGTGCAGGTAGAGGACCACCGGCAGGCGGCCGATGGCACCCCCCGGCCGGACGATCCGCAGCCGTACCTCGCGGCCCGAGGCGACGAGCACGGTCCGGTCCTGCACATCGGCCTCCGGCCGGGCGACGTTGCCGGACTGGAGCGTGTCGAGGAGGAGCCGCCCCCGCTGCGGTCCCAGCTGGTGCAGGTACGGAGGGTCCACGGTCGCCTCGGCGAACCGTCGGGCGGCCGGTTCCAACACGATCTCGGCGCCATTTCGCTGCCTGGGCATGGTTATCCGACCACTCCGGGATCCGGGCCGCGAACGCGGCGGTGACGGTTGAGGTGTCCCTCGGGTACGCGGAGCCTGCCGCCCGGTGGCGGGACAGACATCCGCCATTTGACGCACCCGCGCACGACTGCCTCTTCGGGTAGCCGCGGCTTCCCGGGTGCCCGCCCGTCGGGTCATGGTCGCCGTTCTGCCGCCGACCCAGACTTCTCTCTACGGATCACCGTCCTGTTCGAGGGAGTCTGTCATGCCGTCGTACCTGTCACCCGGGGTGTACGTAGAGGAGGTGCCGAGCGGCTCACGCCCGATCGAGGGGGTGGGTACCGCGGTGGCCGCCTTCGTGGGCTTCGCCGCCCGGGGGCCGTCACACACCCCGACCCTGGTGACCAACTGGAGCCAGTTCGTCCAGACGTTCGGCGAGATGGTCGAGGACGCCTACCTGGCGCAGGCGGTGTACGGCTACTTCGCCAACGGCGGTGGAGCCTGCTACGTCGTCCGGGTCGGCGCCGCGCAGAGCCCGGCCGGCGGGGACGCGGCCGGTCGGGCGGTTGCCGGGCCGCCGGTGCCACTCGGCACCTTCACCGTCGCCGCGCTGCCCGCCGCCGGTGACGTCGGTGAGATCACCGTGGAGGTGGCCGATGTCGAGGGCGACAGCGTGCCGGAGGACCGGTTCCGGCTGGTGGTCCGGCACAACGGTGTCCAGCGGGAGACGTTCGAGGTCTCCGCGAAGCGGAACACCAAGGCGTACGTCGTCAACCAGGTGCGGGAGCGGTCCAAGCTGATCGCGATCGAGGAGGCGGCACCGGCGAACGCGCTGGCCCGACCGGCGAAGCAGTCGGTGAACGTACCGCTGGCACCGGCCGACGACGCCGGCCTGCCCGCCCGGGTCTCCGCCGACGACTACGTCGGCGACGCCGACGCCCGTACCGGTTTCGGCGGCCTGGAGGCGATCGACGAGATCACCATGGTCGCGGTGCCCGACCTGATGAGCGCGTACCAGCAGGGGCGGATCGGTCTCGACGACGTCAAGGCGGTCCAACTGGCGGTCATCTCGCACTGCGAACAGATGGGCGACCGAATGGCGCTGCTCGACCCGCCGCCGGAGCTGACCGCCCGGCAGGTGCTCTCCTGGCGGCAGGACGAGGCGGGTTACGACTCCCGGTTCGCCGCCCTCTACTACCCCTGGATCAAGGTGTTCGACCCGGCGACCGGGCTGCACCGGTTCATGCCGCCGAGCGGGCACGTCGCGGGGCTGTGGTCGCGCACCGACGCCGAACGCGGGGTCCACAAGGCACCGGCGAACGACGTGCTGCGCGGCGTCATCGAGGTGCAGAACACCGTGACGAAGGGCGAACAGGACCTGCTCAACCCGGCGGGGGTGAACTGCATCCGCGCCTTCCCCGGCCGGGGCATCCGGGTCTGGGGCGCCCGGACGCTCTCCTCGGACCCCGCCTGGCGCTACGTCAACGTCCGTCGGCTGTTCAACTACCTGGAGGAGTCGATCCTGCTCGGCACCCAGTGGGCGGTCTTCGAACCGAACGACGAACGGTTGTGGGGCACCATCCGGCGCAACATCGCCGCGTTCCTCACCGAGCAGTGGCGCGGCGGGGCACTGTTCGGCAGCACCGCCGCCGAGGCCTTCTACGTCAAGTGCGACCGGGAGACCAATCCGCCGGAGTCGATCGACCAGGGCCGGGTGGTCTGCGAGGTCGGGGTCAGCCCGGTGAAGCCGGCCGAGTTCGTCGTCTTCCGGCTGTCCCAGTACTCCGACAGCACCAGCCTCGTCTCGGAATGACCCGCCGACGATCCGCAGTGGACGTCGAGGTGGCGACGACAACGAAAGGACGGTAGCCAGCGATGGCGGACACCGGCGACACCTTCGTGACCCACCGGTTCCAGGTGGAACTGGGCAAGACCCGCGTCGAGTCGGTGCAGGAGGTCAGCGGCCTCACCGTGGAACTCGACGCGATCGAGGTCACCCAGGTCACCCCGACCGGGGAGTACATCCTGCGCAAGATCCCCGGGGCGCGCAAAGGCGGCGAGGTGACCATCACCCGCGGCCTGGACAAGAGCAGCGCGTTCACCGAGTGGATCAAGGACACCTACGAGAAGGGTGCGATCAACGCGGCCCGGCAGAACATCAGCGTCATCGTCGTGAACTCGGAGAACACCGAACAGCGTCGGTGGGATCTCAGCAACGCCTGGGTGAGCAGGTGGGAGGGCCCGAGCCTGAAGGCCGGTGACACCTCCCCGGCCACCGAGAAGATCACGATCGTCTTCGAGGAGATCAAGAGTTCCTGACGTCCGCAGCGGCTGGTGACGCCGTTGCTCCAGCACACCTGACCCGTGGAAGGGGGAAGCGGTGTCGCGCCGGTCGGCGCGGCACCGCGAGACCGATGAGGCGACGTACGGTTTCGCACACCGCCCTGGACGAGCTGCCGGAGAGCCCGGAGCCGGCCGTCGGGGCCGCACCGGCCGGTCGGGGCGTCCCGTCCGGGCCGCCGAGGCTGCAGACCGAGTTCTCCTTCGAACTTCCCCGGGGGTACGTCGACGAGACGGGCACCCTGCACCGGGACGGCAGCATGCGGCTGGCCACCGCCCGCGACGAACTCGCGCCGCTGATCGACCTGCGGGTCAAGGACAACCCCGCCTACCTGTCGGTGGTGCTGCTCAGCATGGTCATCACCCGGCTCGGCACGATCACCGACGTACGGGTCGAGCAGGTGGAGCGGCTCTTCGCCTCGGACCTGGCGTTCCTCCAGGACTTCTACCGACGGATCAACGCGGAGGGACACAGCCGCGCGTCGGTCACCTGCCCGCACTGCGATACGGCCTTCGAGGTGGATCTCGCCGGTGGTCGCCTGGGGGAATCGTGACGTACGCGGCCGACCGACTCTACGAGGAGGTCGCGTACGTCGCCTACCACTTCCACTGGTCCCAGGACGAGATCCTCGACCTGCGCCACGACGAACGGCGGCGCTACGTAGCGGAGATCGCCGCCATCAACACCCGCGTCAACGAGGGCCGGTGATCGGCGATGGGCGTACGCGACCTGCTCCGACGGTGGCGTGGTGCGGACAGGTCGGCCGGTGCGGCTCCTGGTCCGGCAGACGAGCCGCGTCGACCGAGCGCCGAGCCGGGCTGGCGACGGGTGCCGCCGATGACGCCGCTGCTCGCCGGAGCCGACGTGTCGATCAGCGACCCGCTCGGGTTCCCGAGCCGACTGGCCACCCGGCAGGACCCCGCCCTCCGGCGACCGTTGGGGCATCTGGTCAGCCCCGACGCGCCCGGCGGCACGGCGTACGACCTGCTCCGGCCGGTCTCCCCGCCGCAGGCGGCACCGACCCGGCGCGACCTGCCGGTGCAACGCCGCGCCGTCCCGTCGACCGACCCGGACTCGGCGGCCTTCCCGCCTGGACCGTCCGGCACCGACACCGTGACACCGACCGGAGCCGCAACCGCAGGCGGACCGCCGACCGGAGGCGAACGGGCAACCGGGAGCGAATCAGCGAGCGCAACCGGACCGGCGAGCGGAGGTGGACCGGCGAGTAGCGGCAGGTCGGCGCCCCGGGGTGGGCCGTCCGTCGCCAGCCGCGCCACGCCGACGGCGGCCGGTGGCGCGCCCCGAGCGGTACGCCCCTCCCCCGCCCGTCGCGCCGGTACCCCGCTGACTCTCGCCCGGGTCGCCGTACCGCCGCGCCGACTGCCCGCCCGGCCGCCCGCGCCCACCGCCACCCGGATGCCGGTCCCTACCATCCAGACCAGCCCGGTCGCCGGTGCCCGCGGTGCCGAGAAGGCTCCCGCCTCCCCCGCCGCCGCGCCGACGGCCGAACCCGCCACGGCCGTCCCCTCCCTGGTCACCCCACCCCCGGCCGGGCCGACCCAGCACGGTCCGACGCCCGGCGCCGACCCAGCACCCCCGGTCAGACCAGCGGCACCGGCGCGGCGACGCGCCGCTGCCCCGCCACGGCTCGGTCTCGGCGAGCCCATCGTGATGCCCGCCCCCGAACCGGAAGCCCCGGCGGCGGTCCCGTCCGGACATCGGCCGACCACCAAACCTCCGCCGCCCCGGACCGCACCGGCGGGGCCCGCCGCCGGGCTGCCCGGCACCGGCGGCGAGACCCGGGCGGTGGTGCAACGCTCCACGTCGGCCCAGCACCGGGTCTCGTCGCCCACCGGCACCCCGGCATCGCACGCATCGGCACCCGGTGACACCGCACCCACGCGTACGCCGGCCCACCCACGGACGCCGGGCGTCGCACCGGTGGACAGGCCCCCTTCCGGCGCACCGGCGAAGCCGGACGGCCCGTCGCCGCACCGCCCCGCCGTGCGGCCCGGTCTCGGGGCACCACTCGATCCGGACGTCCCGCCGCGTACGGTGGCCCGGCCCCGGCCGACTGCCACCCCTGGCCCCGCCCCGACCCCGGCCCCGGCCCCTGCCCCGACCCCGGCCGCTGCCCCGACGATCCAACGGCACCCGGCCACCGATCCGTCGCCCCGCTCCGGCGGCATCGCCGACCGACCCGGCCCACCGGCGGATGCACCCAGCGGCACGGCCGCGACCCGCCGGGACGGCACCGCCAACCGCACCGGCGGCACGGCCGCGACTCACCCGGGCGGCACCACCACCCACACCGGGGGCACGGTCACCGACTCCACCCGGTCCAGCGCTACGGACCCGGCAACCCGTCCGGTGCAACGCGCCGTCGCACCGCACACCGGCACCGCGCCACCGGAGATGCCGGTCGCTCGACCACAACCTCCCGTACCGCCGCCGTCGGCGACGGTGCCACCACGGCCGACGGCGGCCGAGCCGGACCCGACACGAACGGACCGGGCCGCCCGAACGCCGGACGCCACCGCGACCGAACCAGCCAAACGACCGGGCCGGGTGCCGCTGCTCGGCGAGCGACCCGTGACCCCGATCCTGCAACGGGTCAGCACCGCGACGACGGCACCGACCCCCCGGGCGACGGGACCACAGCACGCCGTCCCTGGAGCGACGGCGGCCGACGGCCGCGCGGCGACGGTGCCGATCCGCTGGATCCGGCCGCCCGGCGGCGAATCCTCGCCGCCGACCACCACGACGAACCCGACCCTGGCCAACGCCAACGAGGTGTCCAGTATGACCAGACCCCCAGCAGCTGCCCCCGGCCCGTCGAACCGGCCGACCCCTCACCGCCGGGCCCAGCCACACCCCCGGCAGGTCTCCGGAGCGATCCAGCCGGCACCGGCCACCACCGGACCGGTGTCCGCCGTCAAGTCGGTGTCCGCCGCTGGGCCGTTGCCCGCCGCCAGGCCGGCGTCCACCGTCGCCAGGCCGGTATCCGCCGTCACCGGGCCCGTATCCGCCGTCGCCGGGATGGTGTCGGCGCCCCCGGCGGCGGGACTACCGCAACCGGCGGTACGGGTGCACCCGCCAATGGCCAGCGCCACCCAGACCGCCGCCACGCACCACGTCCGGCCGGCCACCCCCGAGCGGGCCGGACTGCCGGTCCAGCGCGCCTCGACCGGCAAACCCGGCACCACCACGACGGTGCCACCGACGAACCCAGGGCCCGCCCGCCAGGTGCAGCGGTCGTCGGTCGGCGCGACGACCACCACCCGCAGCGCCGGCGCCGCCTCGACCTCCGGCGGTGCGGACCGCCCCACCGGCCCGGAGCACCGGTCCGGACGCGAGGACCGGGCCAGTGCGGAACAGTTCCACCACCTCGACCGCCGCGCCCTGGACGAACTCGCGCACCGCCTGGTCGAACCGATCTCCCGGCTGCTGCGCGCCGAGCTGCGGACCGGGCGCGAACGCAGCGGCCGATGGCTGGACGGTCGGCGATGACCGGCCCCGACCCCGGCACCAGCGTCCACTTCCGACTTCAGGTCGACGGAATCAACCTCGGTGACTGGAACTCGTGTGACGGACTCGGCTGCGAGGTCGAGGTGGAGCAACACCAGGAGGGCGGCAGCAACGGCTTCGTCTGGCAGCTGCCGTCGCGAGTGCGCTACACCAACGTCACGCTGACCCGGCCGCTGATCCCGGACACGGCGAAGGTGGCCCGGCTGCTCACCGCGCTTCCGCAGGGCATCAAGCGGGGCACCGCCCAGATCGCGGCGCTGCGGCCCGACCGGGCCGTCCTCGTGCAGTGGGGCCTCGCCGACGTCGTACTCGTCCGCTGGACCGGCCCGTCCTTCGACCCCACCCAGTCGCAGGTGGCGACGGAGAGCATCGAACTGGCGTACCACGGTTTCCTGGAGGTGGGTTGAGTGTCCAGGCCGACCGGCAAGGTCTCCGCGTTCCTCCAGCGCTACCACCCGCCGCCGAACGGCGGAAACCGCCCCGGCGGTCCACTCGGCGGCCCGATCGAGTTCATGTTCAACCCGAGCCAGCTCACGCTGACCAAGTCGGCCTCCTGGATCCCCCACGTGGTACGCGGCGCGGAACAGGTCGGGATCGCGGAGTTCAGCGGGTCGGAGCCGCGCACCCTCGCGCTGACCGTGTTCCTCGACGTGACCGACACGCACAGCCGCACCGTGCAGCAGCGGGTCGAGACGTTGTTGACCTGCTGCACTCCCACGACGACCAGCATCGCGGCCGACGCGCCGTCACCACCGTGGGTGAAGTTCACCTGGGGCCAGTTCCAGACCGTCTCGTTCTACTCCTACGTCAGCCAGGTCACCGCCACGTACACGCTGTTCGACAGCTCCGGCACCCCGCTGCGGGCGACCTGCGAGCTGAACCTGACCGAGGTCGGCGGCACCAAACCCCGGCAGAACCCCACCTCCGGCGGGCACCGCACCCGACGGGTCCACCGGGTGGTCGACGGCGACTCGCTGCCGCTGCTGGCCCACCGGGAGTACGGCGACCCGACCGTGTGGCGGGCCATCGCCGAGGTCAACGACATCGACGACCCGACCCGGCTGCCACCCGGCACCGAACTGCTGCTGCCCGCCCCCGACGAGTTCCCGACCGAGGCGTACCCGGGCCCCGCGACGTCCGACCGGGTCGGCTCCCCAGGCGACCGGAGGTAGCCGGATGTCCACGGGAAACCTCACCAACCTGCTCAAGGTCGGCGTACCGGCGACACTCCCCGACCCGTGGCCGGACGAGCTGGTGTACGGCTGCGTGGAGGACGGCACCGAACACCCGGCGGTGGCCACCCTGCGCTACCGCGACCCTGGCGCGCTGATGCTGGAGAAGACCGGGATCACGATCGGCCGGACGCTGACCGTGGCGGTACGCGCCGGTGACCGCAACGGCGAGACGAGGCTGTTCACCGGAGAGGTGGTCACCGTCGAGTCGGAGTTCGACGGCACCGGCACCTACACCATCATCCGGGCGATGGACCTGTCGCACCGGATGCGGCGCGGACGGCGGGTCGTCAGCTACCGCAACCAGACCGCCGCCGACATCGCCCGCCGACTCGCCACCGAGGCGGGCCTGCCGCTGGGCCGGTTGGACCCCACCACCGTGGTCTACGAGATGGTGTCGCAACCCAACGTCAGCGACTGGGAGTTCCTCCGGATGCTCGCCGCCGACAACGACGTCGAACTGGCGATGGTCGACGGCAAGTTCGAGTTCCGCCGCCCCGTCCACGCCGCCGCCGCGCCCGGCCCGCAGGCGAGCGCCGAACGGGACGACTTCGTGGCCGAGGTGGACGGGAACGTCCTCTCCATGCGCGCCACGGTCACCTCGGTCGGCCAGGTCACCGACGTGGAGGTACGGGGCTGGGACCGCCGTACCTGCCAACCAGTGGTGGGCCGCACCCCGGTACGCGACAGCCCCGAGGTGCAGCTTCCGGGGGTGACCGCCGGCGAGCTGGCCGCCGGGTTCGGCAAGTCCACGATGCTGGTCGCCGACGTGCCGTACGAGACCCAGGCCGAGGTCGACACGGTGTCGCGGGCCCTGGCCGCCCAGGTGGCGGTCGGCTTCGCCGAACTCGAGGTGGCGGTGCGGGGCAACCCCCGGCTGCGGGCCGGTGTGCCGTTCGCGCTCACCGGGGTAGGGCGACCGTTCGCCGGGAAGTACACCGTGACCGCCAGCCGTCACGTGTTCGGCCCGGCCCGCTTCTACGAGACCTGGCTGACCGTCAGCGGCGGCCAGGACCGCTCGCTGACCGGGCTGGCCGCCGGTGCCCCGGCCCCGGCCCGGTCGGCCCGGATGCCGGGGCTGGCCATCGGTGTGGTCACCAACGTCAAGGCCGGGCTGGACCGCGAGCACCCGGAACGGCTGGACCGGGCCTGGGTCAAACTCCGGTTCCCGTGGCTGGACCTCGACTACGAGACCGACTGGGTCCGCACGGTGCAGGTGGGCAGCGGCCAGGGCGGCGGCGTCGTCTGCCCGGAGGCCGGCGACGAGGTGCTGGTCGGGTTCGAGCAGGGCCTGCTGGACCGGCCGTACGTGATCGGCGGCCTGTACAACGGCGTCGCCAAGCCGTCGGAGCACGACGGCCCGCTGGTCGACCCGACGAGCGGTTCGGTGAACCGGCTGTCGTTCGCCTCCCGCCAACGTCGGACCGGTCGCGGCAGCACCGGCAACTGGGTCGAGTTGCTCGACGGGCCCACCACCAGCGCCACCCAGGGGGTACGGCTGCGTACCGAGAAGGGTGCCGAGAAGTTGCTGCTGCACCTCGACCGCGCCGGCACCTCGGTGCTGGTCCGCAGCGACGGAAGCGTGGTGATCGAGGCGAAGACCGAGGTCACCGTCCAGGGGGCCGACGGTGTCTCGGTCGAGTCACGCGGGCCCGTCTCGGTCACGGGCAGGGGCGTTTCCGTGGACGCCGGACTCGGCGAGCTGAACCTCACCGGCGCCAGCGTGGCGATCTCCGGCAAGGTCGTCCGGATCAACTGAGCAGGAAGGACAGAGGCAATGCCACCAGCAGCCCGGATCGGGGACAGGGTCGGTCACGGCGCGCCCACCGGCACCGTCGGCCCGCCGGGCGTCGTCCCGGCGACACCCGGCGGTGGTCCGACGCTCGGCGTCGGCAGCGTGCTCATCGGTGGCCGACCGGCCGCCGTCGTCGGCACCGTCTGCACCTGCCCGGTCCCACCGGCGCACCTGGCGCTCGGGCCGGGGAACGTCGTGCTGCCCGGCCCGCCACCACCGTCGGGGCAGGTGCTGATCGGTGGTTTCCCCGCCGCCCGGGTGGGTGACCGGACGACCTGCTCGGCGACGATCCTCACCGGGGCCGTCAACGTCCTCATCGGGGGCTGACCCCGATGGCGGAGCAGTTCATCGGCGCGGGCTGGGCGTTCCCGCTGCGGGTCGACGCCCGTGGCGGCATCGCCCTGGTCAGCCGGGAGCGCGAGATCGTCGAGGCGATCCGGCTGATCCTCGGAACCGCACCCGGCGAACGGCCGATGCGCCCCGAGTTCGGCTGTGCGGTGCACGACTACGTCTTCGCACCGGCGGACGAGAACACCGCTGGGCAGATCGCCTTCGAGGTGCGGGCCGCGCTGGACCGCTGGGAGCCCCGCATCGAGGTCACCGACGTGCTCGTGGGCTTCGACGCGGAAGCCGAGGGCACCCTCTACATCGACATCCGCTACCTCATCCGGGGCACCAACGATCCCCGCAACCTGGTGTTCCCGTTCTACGTGATCCCGTCGCACGACGGCCCCGAAGCGGAGATCGACTGATGGCCCTACCCGCGCCCAACCTCGACGACCGCCGCTTCCAGCAGCTCGTCGACGACGCCAAACGCTTCATCCAGCAACGCTGCCCGGAGTGGACCGACCACAACGTCTCCGACCCGGGGGTCACCCTGATCGAGGCGTTCGCCCAGATGACCGACGAGCTGCTGTACCGGCTGAACCGGGTGCCGGAGAAGAACTACCTCGCCTTTCTCGACCTGATCGGCGTCCGGCTCTACCCGCCGACCGCCGCCCGGGTCGACCTCACCTTCTGGCTCGCCGCTCCGCAGCCCGAGACGGTACTGCTGCGCGCCGGCACCGAAGCCGGCACCGTCCGTACCGAAACCGAGGAGGCCATCGTCTTCGGCACCGTCAGCGACCTGGCGATCGTGCCGTGCGAACTGACTCACCTGCGGGTCCACCCCGCCGACGGCCCGGGAGCCGACCGCACCGACCAGCTGCTCAACGGCCGGGACGTGCCCTGTTTCACCACCCCGCCCACGGTCGGCGACGCCCTGCTGCTCGGCCTGGACACGGCGGTGCCGTCCTGTGCGGTGGTGCTGCGGCTGGAGAGCCGGGTGGAGGGCATCGGCGTCGACCCACGGCAGCCGCCGCTGCGCTGGGAGGCGTGGGACGGCGCCGACTGGGTCGCGTGCGAGGTCGACAGCGACTCCACCGGCGGACTCAACCGACCCGGCGACGTCGTGCTGCACGTACCGTCCGGACACACCGACTCGGTCATCGGCGGTCAGCGGGCGGGCTGGCTGCGGTGCCGGCTGGTGGCCGCGGAAGCGGGCCAACCGTTCTACTCCGCGTCACCGACGATCCGGGCCGCCTCCGCCTTCACCCTCGGCGGCACGGTCACCGCCGTGCACGCCGAGACGGTGACCGAGGAGTTCCTCGGCGAGTCCGAGGGGGTGTCCGGCCAACGCTTCCGGGTGGCCCGACCACCGGTGATCCCCGACGACGAGCCGTTCGTGGTCGAGGTCTCCGACGGCACCGGCTGGCAGGAGTGGACCGAAGTGGACGCGTTCGGTGCCACCGGCCCGGACGACCGGTGTGTGACGGTGGACCGCAGCACCGGCGAGGTGGCGTTCGGGCCCGCGGTCCGCGAGCCTGACGGTTCGCTGCGCCGGTACGGCGCGGTGCCGCCGAACGGTGCCCGGATGCGGGTACGCCGGTACCGCACCGGAGGCGGGCGACGCGGCAACGTGGCCCGAGGAGCGATCTCCACCCTGCGCAGCTCGGTGCCGTACGTCAGCCGGGTGGAGAACCGGGAGGCCGCCGCCGGCGGGGTGGACGGCGAGTCGGTGCAGAGCGCCCGGCAGCGCGGCCCGGTGCAGTTGCGGGCCCAGGACCGGGCGGTGACCGCCCGCGACTACGAACTCATCGCCGGGCAGGCGGTGCCGGCGGCGGCCCGGATCCGGTGCCTGGCCGCCGGAGACGGCGCCGAGGCGGGCGGCGTACGCGTCCTCGTCGTGCCCGAGGCGGTCGCGGACAGCGGCGAACGGCTCCGCTTCGAGCAGCTGATCCCACCCGACGACATGCTCGCCACCGTCGCCGAGCACCTGGACGCCCGCCGACCCATCGGGGTACGGCTGGTCGTGGAACCGCCCTTCTACCAGGGGGTCACCGTGGCCGCCCGGCTGACCGCCCGGCCCGGCGCATCCGCCGAGCGGCTGCGTACCGCCGCCCTCGAGGCGCTGTACGGCTACCTCAACCCGCTGCGCGGCGGCCCGGACGGGTCGGGTTGGCCGTTCGGCCGACCGGTGCAGTCCGGGGAACTCTTCGGGGTGCTCCAGCGGTTGACCGGCGTCGCGTTGGTCGAGGAGGTGCTGCTGTTTCCCGCCGACCCGATCACCGGGCAACGCGGCGCGGCGGCATCACGGGTCGAACTGGACCGGCATGCGCTGGTCTTCTCCTACGAGCACCAGGTCCGGGTCGAGGAACGCTGACGCGGACGGAGAAGGGAGCGTCTGATGCGTGGCGCGTTGGCGGGCCTCGGCACACCACAGCCGTTCGGTCGGCGGCTACCGGCGATCTACGGCACGGACGAGTTGACCGGCCGGCTGCTCGCCGCGTTCGACGAGGTGTTGGCCCCGGTGCACGCGACGCTGGACAACCTCGCCGCCTACCTGGATCCGCGGCTGGCGCCGGCCGACTTCGTCGACTGGCTCGCCAGCTGGGTGGCGGCCGAGACCGCGCCGGGCTGGACGCTGGAGCAGCGTCGCACGGCGGTCGCCAACGCGGTGGCGCTGCACCGGATGCGCGGCACCGCACGGGGCCTCGCCGAGCAGGTGCGGACGGTCTTCGGGGTGTGGCCGGAGATCACCGAAAGCGGCGGAGCCGCCTGGTCGTCGACGCCGGGCGGAGCACTTCCCGGCTCGGCGGTGCCCGCCCTGACGGTGACGGTGCGGGTTCCCGATGCCGGGCTGATTCCGACGGCGCGGTTACGAGAACTGGTGGAGGCGAACCGGCCGGCGCACGTGCCCTGCGTGCTTCGGGTGGTCGTCGAGGGTGACGAGAAGCCGGAGGGCGACGACGATGCAGCGCTGTGAGCGGTGTGCCCCGGCCGAGCCGGGCGGTGCCTTCTGCGCGGTCTGCGGGTCGTTCCTCGGCTGGGAACAGCCCGGGGACGACGCCGCCGCACCGGTCCGCTCCGTCGAGCCCGCAGCGGCGACCCCGGTCCACTCCGAGTCACCGCCGCCGACGGAACCCGCGATGGACGTACCGGCGGCCGGACGGGACCCGGTGCCCGTCGACGCGCCGGAGGCGACGATCAGCGCGGTCCAGCCGGCCCGCCCACGGGAGCGCCGACCCCTGGTACGGCAGCAGCCCCTCGGGTCGCAGGACGGCTCCGGTGATGTCGTCTGCCCGTCCTGTGCGACCGGCAACCCGCCGCAGCGGCGATTCTGCCGACGGTGTGGCACGGCGCTCGGCAGCGCGGCAGCACCCCCGGTCCGGCTCTCCTGGTGGCGTCGGTTCTGCCGCTTCCTGCTGCGGGCGGCACGCTGGCTGTTCCGGCCCCGGCCGGGCGGGTGGGGCCTGCTCCGCCGCGTCGGTGCCGTGCTGCTCGCCGCCGCCCTGCTCGCCGGTCTCGGCTACGGCGCGGTGCGGCTCGGCAGCCGGGCCAGCGACGCGATTCGGGACCGGCTCGCCGATCCACAGCCGGTGAGCCCGGTGTCGGTGAGCGCGTCGAGTCACGCGGCCGACCACCCACCCGAACTCGTCGCGGACGGGATCAGCAACAGTCACTGGGCTCCCGCCACGGGCGGCGCGGGACGCGACGAGTACGTCGAACTCACCTTCGCCGACCCGTTCCGGCTACTCGACCTGATCATCCATCCGGGGGTGTCGGCGCAACGTGACGAGTTCCTCCGGCAGGCCCGGCCGGCGGAACTGGAACTGACCGCCTGGACCAGTCGGGGTTCGGAGAGCACGACGCTGCGGCTCACCGACCAGGCCGGTCCGCAGACCTTCCACTGGGTCGTCGAGGACGTGGTGCGGCTACGGCTGACCGTCCGGAACAGCTACGGCAACGCGCCCGGCCGCCGTACGGCGATCGGCGAGGTGGAGGTCTTCCGGCGTCCCTGAGCGCGCGTGTGAGGGGCCGCGCCTCCTCACCCACGCGCTGAGCGCGCTCACGCCGCCCGCGCCGGACCGGGCACCCCGAGCGTCCGCAACACCTGGTCGTACGCGCTACAGACGCGTGCTGCCGCCGCCACGTCACCGGAACGCTGATGCGCCTCGGCCAGCACCCGCCAGGCGTCGTCCCGGAATCCGTCGATCTCCAGTCCGCGCCGAGCCGCCATGACCGCCGCGGCGGGTCGCTCCGCCTCCAGTTCGAGCGCGGCCAACGTCGCCGCCGACTCGGCGGCCAGCGTGCGATAGCGGTCGCGCTCGGCGACGATCCACTCGGCTGGTCCCTCCTCCGGCAACAGGTCACCGGTGTACTGGGCGAGGGCTTCCCGAAGGGCGGCAACCGCAGCGCCGCGCTGCCCCGTACCGGCGGTGCGACGCCAGGCGGTGATCGCCTCGTCGAACGAACGCACATCGCAGTACGCGGTGGGCGGCAGCGCCAGCAGGTACGACTCGCCGTCGCGCCGCACCAACCGGGACGCACCGCGCCGCACACCCGGTTCCAGGAAGGCCCGCAGCGTCGAGATACCGACGTGCAGGTTACGGATGCCGGAGCGGACCGGCAGTTCGGGCCAGAGCGCCGCCAGGATCACTTCCCGGTGCACCGGCCGACCGCCGTGGACGGCCAGGAAGCGCAGCAGGGCGCGGACCCGTGGCCGTACGTTCGTCCAGTCCAACCGTCGCCCCGGGATGTGCAGCTGGAACCCGCCGAAGCAGCGCACCGTGAACGGCTGACCGACGTACGCCGCCTCCGGTCCCGTCGGCCCGGACGCCCGTACCCGGATCGGCTCGTGGTTGGCTTGGGTCATCACCTGAACTCCTCCGTCCCCCCATGGACGACATCCTGCGGAACATGGTGGACCCGCCGGTCCTGACGGACATCGGTCAGTTGACGCGGAAGATCCGATTCCGGGCCCCGGATCTCCTACCGACGGTCACCACCACCGCCCCGGGCTGCACGACCTGCCCCCGGAATCCGGCCTGCTGCGGCCCTTCACCGCCCGTACGCCCCGGGCAGGACGCGTGGTCGAGACGCCTTCGCCGACTCCGCTACGTCACCTGGCCGATGTCCACCGCGCCGCGCGATTCCGCCACCCGGTCGGTGAGGGTCAGGATCCCGCGCCGGACACCGCCTCGCGGCGCAACGCCTCACGGGCGATCTCCACCCGACTCCGTACGCCGAGCTTGCCGAGCACGTGCGAGATATGGGTCTGCACGGTACGGCGGGAGAGGTACATCTCCCGGGCGATGTCCGGTGTCGAGCGACCCTGCGCCACCAGCGCGGCCACCCGGGTCTCCGTCGGGGTGAGGGCCTCCCAGCCGACCTGTGCCCGAGTGGGTCGGGGGCCACGGACGCCGCGACGGACGCCGTGACGCCGCAGCCGTCCCTCGGCGCGACGGATGTCCCACACCGCGCCGAGGGCGTCGTACCGGTCGACCGCCTCGCCGAGAAGCGCCCTCGCCTCGGTCTGCTCGCCGGCCAGGGCGAGCACCGCCGCCAGGTCTTCGAGGGTGCCGGTCAGCTCGACCGGCGCGCCGACCGACCGGTAGTACCCGACCGCCTCGTGCAGCGGCGCCGGGTCGCCGTCGAGCAGGCCCTGACACCGGCGTGCCGCGGCGGTGGCCCGACCTTCCCGGGACTCCGCCGCCGCCTCGGCCTGGCAGGCACGCTGGGCCGCTCGGGCCGCCGACTGGTCGTCCACCGCCAGGGCGAGTCGCACCAGTTCCGGTGCCCACTGGTGGAGCAGGGTCATCTCGCCGGATCGGCGGTCGAGGACCTCCGACAGCAGTGCCAACGCCCGCGCCGGCTCGCCCTCCTGCTCGGCGGCCAGCGCCCGGGCGGCAAACAGGAAGTCACGGTTCTCCCGGTCGGCGACGGTCCGGACCGGAAGCGCCAGACCGGCCCGAAGGTGGTCGGTCATGGTGCCGCTGTCGCAACGGTGCGCGGCGATCAGGGCGGCGACGCCGTGCCGGAGCAGCGCCGGTCCCCGTTCCCGGAGCCCGGAGTACGTCAGGCCGGTGGTGTCCCGGTCGACGGCCGCCAACTCGGCCAGGGCGTCGTCCCAGCGACCGAGCCAGTACAGCAACACGGCGGCGGTGAGCGCCGAGGTGCCCTGGCCCGTCCCGCCGGCTCGTTGGCCCAGCTCACGCGCCCGGCGCAGGGTCGCCTCCGCCTCCGGCCACCGGTCCAGGTTCTGCAGGGTGAAGATCCGGCCGTCGAAGGCGAAGGCCCGCAGGTCGCTGTGCTCCGGCGCGTCGCCCAGCACGGTCAAGGCCCGATCGACGTACCCGAGGGCGGCGTCGTGGTCGCGTCGCACCGAGTGGGTCAACCACAGGTCGGTCAACGCGTACGCGATGGCGAAGGCGTCCCCGGCCTCCTCCCCTACCCGCAGCGCCTGACGCGCGGTGCTGTCGGCGGCCTCCAGGTCACCGGTGCTGGCCCGCTCGAACATCGACAGTGAGGCCAGCAGGCAGGCCCGCCACACCGCTGGCACGTCGGGGCTGCCGAGGGCGCCGCGCACGACCTCCACGGCTTCCTCGTTACGACCCTGGCTGAACAGGGCACGGGCCCGGATCGAGGACATCTCGGCCCGATGCTCGGGGCGGGTGGCCAGGGCGAGCGCCTGCCGGGCCCGGTCGGCGGCCTCCGGGTGCCGACCCGCGCCGAGCAGCACCCGGGCCAGTTCGACGGTCAGCACGGCCCGGTCGGCCCGGTCGGGGTGACTCGCTTCCAGTTCGCGTTGCAGCAGCTCGATCGCGATGTCCGGGGCCCGGGTGGTCAGCGCCGGTGCCGCCTCGACCACCCAGCTGCGGCTCCACTCGTCACCGGGGCGACCGGCCGCCAGCAACTGCTGCGCCACCCGCAGTGGTTCGGCACCGGCGGCAGCCAGCGTCTTCGCCGCCTCGCAGTGCAACGCCGCGCGCAGCGCCGCCGGGACGCTGTCGTAGAGAGCCTGGCGGATCAGCGGGTGCCGGAAGGCGAGCTGGTCGCCGACGCCGACGACGAGACCGGCCGCGACCGCGTCCTGAAGACCCTCGGCCAGGTCGGAGGCCGTCTGGCGCAGCAACGCGGCCAGGTCGGCCACGGCGAACTCACCGCCGAGCAGGGACGCGGTCCGCAGCATCTGGGCGGTGGGGGCCGACACCACGCTGAGCCGGTCACTGAGGGCAGCCGCGAAGGAGGCGGGAACCCGGTCGAACGCGTCGTCGGAGATATCCCCGCCGGTCAGCGCCGCGCCGACCGCCTGCTCCCGGGTCACCGCGTCGAGCAGCTCCCGCAGGTACAGCGGGTTGCCCATGGCACGCCCGAGGAGACGGACGAGGGTGGGCCCGGGCGGCACCCCGAGCGTTCCGGCCACCACCGTACGCACGTCCTCCGCGCTGAGCGCGCCGAGCGGAAGCAGGACGCCACCGCGACGCAGAGTGGCCGCCCGCAACGTCTGTACGTCCTGGCGGGCGGGTACCGGACGGGTGGCGCTGACCAGCAGCAGCGGAAGTTCGTCGACGGCCAGGGCGAGGCGGTGCCACAGCATCAGCGATGCCTCGTCGGCCCATTGCAGGTCGTCGAGAATCAACACCGTGGGCGCCTCGGTGCACAATTCGTCGACCAGCGACACGAGCATCTCGGTGGCGGTGTAGGTGATGTCGTCCCCGGCGAACAGCCCCGGTCGCCGGTCCCGTAGGAATTCGGCGACTCGCGCCCGACGGGGGTCGGGAGAACGCGCCCGCACCTGGAGACAGTCCAGCATCACCCGCAGCGGAAAACGGTGGGACAGCTGATCCGCGGTGCCCCACAACACCTTGTGCGGCCCGTCCCTGCCCTCGTCGAGCGCGGCGGCGACGAGCGACGACTTGCCGATGCCGGCCTCGCCCTCCACCCAGACCACCGCGCCACGGCCCTGGCCGGTGGCTTCGACGGCCCTACGCAGCACGGACAGTTCCTTCTCCCGCCCGGCCAGAACAGGTGGCAGCTCAACGGGAAACATGCTGACGGCACAGAAGCGGAATGGCAGGACGGGCGACATTCACCGGTGCATATTAGCCGACGCATCGTGGCGGCCCGGAAGCCCCCGCATCACGAAATGTTTTCCTCTTCTTTGCGGAGCCCACGTGAGCAAATCCCACCGGCGATAGACGACGTAGGAGGTTGTCGACACCACCATTGTGGTAATCGCGAATGTAGCCGTGTGCGCGCGGCACGGCAGCGCGACGACCGGCCGTCGGTGTGCGGACGGCCGGTCGCGGCGGCGGCCTACGGTTTACGGGCGAGCAGTCCGACGAACGTGTGGTAGGTGTCCGTCTGCTTCGGCTCGTCCGCGCCCGGATCCGGACGCCACTCGGGCAGTGGCACCAGCCCCGGCTCCACCAACGTCAGCCCGTCGGCGAAGGAGAGGATCTCCTCGTCGGTACGCCAGCGGCCGGTGCCCAGCGACTCGTTGAAGACCCGCTCGACCTCACGGGCCTTACGGGAGCCCTCCGGATCCCGCTCCCCCGGATCACGGAAGTGCGAGATCGCCACGTAACTGCCCGACGGCAGCGCGTCGATCAGCTTCGCCGCCACCGTGCCCGGCTCCTCGTCGTCGCCGAGGTGGTGCAGGATCGCGAAGAGCAACAGACCGATCGGCCGGTCGAAGTCGAGGAACTGGCGGACGTCCGGGTCGTCGAGGATCTCCTGCGGTCGCCGGATGTCGGCCTGGATCACCGTCGCGGTGCCCTCGGCGGAGAGCAGCGCCCGCCCGTGCGCCAGCACGATCGGATCGTTGTCCACATACACCACCCGGGCGTTCGGGTTGTGCTCGGCGGCGACCTCGTGCACGTTGCCCTGGGTGGGCAGCCCTGACCCGATGTCAAGGAACTGGTCGATGCCGGACTCGGTGACGAGGTGGCGGATCACCCGGCGCAGGAAGGCGCGGTTCGCCTGGCCGGCGGCCGGCCCGTCCGGGGTGATCCGGATGGCGTGCTCGGCGACCTTCCGGTCGGCCTCGAAGTTGTCCTTACCGCCCAGGAAGTAGTCGTAGACCCGGGCCACGCTGGGAATGGTGGGGTCGATTCCGGGGGGTGCGGCCTTGTCGCGGGTCAATGGCATCTCCATCCGATTTCGATCGCGCACCGGGCTGGGTGGGTAGTCCCGAACCTGCCCGTGAGTGTAGCGATCGGACGGTCTAGATTGTGGACCCGTTGGTAGCGCTCCCGGCGGAGCGCCCCTGGCGACGAAGGAAGCACGACAGCAGGCGCCGGAACTCGTGCGGATGTTCGACCGCCGGCACGTGCCCGCACCTGCCGAACACGTGCAGCCGGACGTCGGCCAGATGCTCGATCAACGGCTGGACAGCCGTCCCCAGTGGAGTGAGCAGGTCCTCGGCGCCGTGCACGAGCAGCACGGGCGCGCGAATCGCCGCCAGCGTCTGCGCCGAGAGGGCGAGCCCGGCGGCCCATCGCGCCCTGGGCGGCGGAAACAGCGAGGCGTACGCGGTCGCTCCCGCCCGCATCGCGGCGGCACGGGCCTCGACGGCCGCGTCGGTCACCAGCGTCTGGTCGAAGACGAGGCGACTCAGCATGTCCCGTGCCCCGTGCAGGTCGGGCGGGGCGGCCCAGACCGCGTCGAGTGCGGCGGACAGCGGCGCCCCGGGAGCACCCATCGTCGAGACCGCCACGACCTCGGTGACCTGGTGGGGACGCGCGGCCGCCAACGCCAACGCCACGGCACCGCCCATGGAGTGACCCACCACCGCGTAGGAGTCGACACCGAGGGCGTCCATCAGGCCAGCGGCCTGCTCAGACCAGAGCCGGAGCCCGCCCCGGGAGCCCGCCGGGATCGGCGTACGGCCGAAACCGGCTTGGTCAGGAGCCACCAGCCGCCAGGAGGTGCCCAGTGCCCGCGCCGTCGTCGCCCAGGCTCCGGACCCGGTCGTGCCGGGCCCGGAGCCGTGCAGCATCAGCACCGCAGGCCCGGTGCCGCACTCGAAGACGTGGACGGGGGAACCGTCGACGGTGATGGTCCGGTGTGTGGTCACCGGGCCAGGGGTGCTCACGCGGGTTTGACGGACTTCGTGAAGAGATCCATCATCGCCCGGCCGAACTGCGGCATGTCCGGCCAGCCCCGGCAGGAGACGAGGTTGCCGTCCACCACGTCGGGCGCGTCGATGACCGTCGCGCCCGCGTTCTCCATGTCACCGGTGATCGGCGGGAAGCACGCGGTCTTCCGACCCTTCAGCAGCCCGTACACCGCCGGCACCTGAGCGCCGTGGCAGACCAGGGCGACGGGGAGGTTACGCGCGAAGAAGTGCTCGGTGATGCGCCGGACGTCGGGGTCGACCCGGATCCATTCGGGAGCACGCCCGCCGGGGATGATGAGGGCGTCGTAGCGCTCGACGTCGACCTCGGCCCAGGTCACGTCGACCGGCAACTTCCGGCCGTTCTTCTCCACGTAGGCGTCGGAGTTGGGGTCGAACTCGTGGATGACCAGTTGCACGTCACGCGTCGTCCGTGACGAGACGTCGACCTCCCAGCCGCCCTCCTGCACGCGGTAGTAGGGATACATGGTGTCGAGTTCCTCGGCGGCGTCGCCGGTCAGGAGCAGCGCTCTGGGCACCTGCTTCTCCTCGCATTGGGGGACGGGTGAAGTAGATCAAAAATCCAATACGATCCGATTGGGGTTAGCATTCCTCGACCCGGCCCGCCCGTCAACCCTCCCCCGCCACCGCGTCCGCGTCCGTGACCTCGAACAACCGTCGGAAACGCTCACCGGAGCGCAGGATGTGCCGACGCATCGCGTAGGCGGCGGCGTCGGGGTCACGTGCGGCGATGGCGGCCACGATCTCCTCGTGCTCGGCCATGGCCTGGTGGGTGACCTGGGCGTCGTGGTGCAGCCGGAAGAGGTGCACGTGGCTGTGCAGGCGCGCGAGCGCCTCCCGGATGACCTGGTTCTCCGCGCTACAGGCCACCAGATCGTGGAAGGCGGCGTCGCGCAGCCCGAACGCGCCGTAGGCCGCAGGCCCGCTGCCTCCTTCCAGTTCCGCCATCTCCTCCAACATCCCGCGCAGCCCGGCCACCTGCTCCGGAGAGGCCCGTTCGGCCGATCTGCGCGCCGCCGCCGGTTCGAGGAGCAGGCGGACCTCCAGCATGTCCTCGAACCGGTGGCGGGTGATCTGGGGTGGGATTCGGTAGCCGGCGTGGGGCACGCGTACGACCAGGCCCTCGGCCTCCATCCGGTTGAGCGCGTCCCGGATCGGCGTCTGCGACACCCCCAGCTCCCGCGCCAGGACGTCGATCGTGACGCGGGAGCCGGGCTCGATCCGCAGCGACATCAGCTGTCCGAGCAGCGTGTCGTACACCTCGTCGGCGAGCCGGCCGCCGGATCGCCCCGACGCCGTTGCGCCCGTCACGGCCCGACGGCCCCGCACGATCTTTCCTTCGTCGCCCATCGTGACGTGAGGTCCCTTCTTGCGCCTTCGCGTACCTGTTGACATCAGTCACAACTCTGCGACATGCTGACGCCCCAACCGGATCGTATAGGAAATGTAGCGGTGGCTCGCCGTCCTGCAACGTCGCGGAGCCGGCCCGCGATCGCTTTCCTTCGATCGCCTGGAGCTCCCACGAGCGTGCGGCGACGCCCTGCTCGGTCCGGCCCCGGGCCACAGACAGGCCGACGGACTTCGACGACAAGATCCAGTAAAGCGCGGCGTACGCGGGACACCGGGCCGCGACCCGGCCCGCACGACACGCCCCGAACAACCAGCACCTGGTCGGCGAAGCACATAGCGAGGTCCCAGAACTCCCCACCGGCAGAAAGCAGGCGAGAAGATGCGACATCCGAAGCGAACAGGACGATTGTCCGGTCCCGGCCGAAAGGTGCAGCTGGCGACCGCAGCCATGCTGCTGGTGGCCACGACCATGGCGGCCTGCGGTGACGGCAAGGACGACGGTGCCACGACGAGCGCCCCCGCCGCGCCGGCGACCATCCCGGAGCTCACCACGGACCCGCTGACCCTCAGCTTCATCTGGTTCGAATGGCCGCCAGCCCAGGCGCTGGAAGCCTTCGCGAACGAGGAGTACAAGAAGGAACGGCCGAACGTCACCATCAAGGTCAACACCGTGCCGAACGCGAACTGGCACGACGCGATGTTCACCCAGTTCGCCGCGCGGAAGACCGACTTCGACATCGCGATCCTCGACTCGCAGCACATCGGCGAGGCCGTGACGAACGGCAACATCCTCGACATCACCGAGTTCGTCAAGAACAACATCGAGGTCGACGCCTACAACCCGTACCTCCTGGCCGCCTACGGCCAGTTCCCCCAGGCGGAGACCGGCCAGCGCGACGAGAACGCCAGCCTGTACGGGCTGCCGCTGCTCGGCGACACCTGGACGATGATCTACCGCAAGGATCTGATCGGCGACGAGCCACCCAAGACCTGGGACGAGATGATCTCAGTCGCCGAGAAGTGCCAGGCGGACAACCCCGGCGTCAGCGGGCTGGCCTTCCACCAGGCCAACGGCTCCGACGCCGCGGCCGTCACCTACAACACGGTCAACGGCGTCTACGGCGGCAACCTCTGGGACGCCAAGAACCGCAAGATCGAGGGCGTCCTGAACGACGCCGCCGGCCAGGAGGCGATGGACGTCCTGGTCAACAAGATGAAGCCGCTGACCGCCAAGGGCTCCGGAAACTGGTTCATCGACGAGGTGAACGCGGCGGTCGCCCAGGGCAAGGCTTGCATCGCGTTCAACTGGATCGCCGCCAGCGGCGGCCTGCTCGATCCGAAGGAGTCGACCCTCGGCAGCACCCGGGAGCAGATCCTCGACAAGCTCGGTTTCGCCACTCTGCCCAGCCAGAAGACCGACCTGGTCCCGCTCGGCGGTATGGGGATGCACGTGTCCGCCTACTCCGCCAAGGACAACCAGGCTGAGGCCCTGAACTTCATGAAGTGGTTCGAGCGCGCCGACATCCAGAAGAAGTGGGCCGCCGCCGGTGGTGTGCCGTCGCGTACCGACGCCCTGGAATCACCCGAGTTCCTCAACGCCGGGCCGTTCAACCAGGTGTACGCCGACTCGGTGCCGCGCATGCGGGACATGTGGAACGTGCCCGAGTACGCCCGCCTCGTCGACATCGAGAACACCAACGTGAACGCGGCCCTCAACGGTGCGAAGAGCCCGCAGCAGGCGCTCGACGACATCGCCAAGGAGCAGCAGGCCGTGCTCGACTCCAGCAACCGCAAGGGCGGCGGCGGACTGTGAGTGACCCCGTACCTGTGACGGCCGAGGACCCCGGGCAGGTGGTGTCCACGACGCCGCCTGCCCGGGGGCGGTTCCGCCGGTTGAGCGACCGTGGGCTCGCCGTCGCCTTCATCTCCCCCGCGCTGCTGCTGTTGCTCGCCATGTCGGTGTTCCCACTGCTGTGGGCGTTGTACCTGTCCTTCACCGACTACTCGGCCACCCGTGGCGGGCCCGCCCGGTGGGTCGGGTTCGGCAACTACACCGCAGTTCTGACGTCGGCGCAGGTCCACCAACGCACCCTGACCACGCTGATCTACGTGGTCGGCGCGGTCACCCTGCAGACGGTCCTCGGTTTCACCATCGCCTACCTGATCTCCCGGCGTACCCGTGGGCGAGGAGTGCTGACCACCCTGTTCCTGGTGCCGATGATGCTCTCACCGGTCGTGGTCGGCCTGTTCTGGCGGTTCATGCTCGACGCGCAGTTCGGCGTGATCAACAGCATGCTCGGCTCGCTCGGCATCGGGCAGGTGGAATGGCTCACCCGGCAGCGAACGGCGCTGATCTCCCTGATCGTGGTCGACACCTGGCAGTGGACGCCGTTCATCATGCTCATCGCCCTCGCCGGTCTCACCGCGGTTCCCAAGTACCTGTACGAGGCCGCCTCGATCGACCGGGCGTCCGAGTGGTTCCGGTTCCGCACCATCACCCTGCCGCTGGTGTGGCCGCTGCTGCTCATCGCCGTGCTGTTCCGGGCCATCGAGGCGTTCCGGCTGTTCGACCTCGTCTACATCCTCACCAACGGAGGCCCGGGTGTCTCCACCGAGACGTTGTCGTTCCACGTCTACAAGGTCGCGTTCCTGGGCTTCAACACCGGAACCGCCTCGGCGTACGGGATCCTCATGGTCCTCGTCGTCATCGTCCTCACCCAGCTCTACCTGCGCTACCTGAACAAACTCAAGGAGGGCTGATGGCCGTCTCCGTCGACGAGGCCGTGTCCCCGGGTCCTACCCGGCAACGCCGGCCCGCCACGCGTCGTTTCGGCGGCGGCCGGGGTCGATCCGTGGTGGAGGTCGCGCTGCTGGCCGTGCTGGCCGTGGTGATGCTGTTCCCGGTGCTGTGGATGATCGAGACATCCATCAAGGAGAACCGGGACGTCTACGCCGTCCCGGCCCAGTTCTTCGGCTTCACGGTCACCATGGACCACTTCCGGGACGTGTTCATCGCCCCCGGCGGCGGTCGTTCGGACCTGTCCGTGGCGTTCCTCAACTCCGTACTGGTCGCCGGGGTCTCGACGACGCTGGCCACCGTGCTGGGGGTTCCGGCCGCCTGGGCCTACTCCCGCTTCGCCGTCAAGGCCAAGAAGGACCAGCTGTTCTTCATCCTGTCCACCCGCTTCATGCCGCCCGTGGTGGTCGTGATCCCGATCTTCCTCATGTACCGCCAGGTCGGCCTCATCGACACCAAGCTCGGCCTGATCCTCATCTACGCCGCGTTCAACCTCCCCTTCACCATCTGGATGATGAAGGGCTTCGTCGACGAGGTGCCCGCGGAGTACGAGGACGCCGCCATGCTCGACGGCTACACCCGTCTACAGGCGTTCCGACGATTCACCCTTCCCCTGCTCGTACCCGGCATCGCCGCGACGGCGGTCTTCGCCCTCATCTTCTCGTGGAACGAGTTCGTGTTCGCCATCTTCCTCACCTCCAGCGACGAGGTCCGGACCGCCCCACCCGCCATCGCGGGTCTGATCGGCGGCACCACCGTCGACTGGGGACTGGTGGCCGCCGCCTCCGTGGTGTTCGCCCTACCGGTGCTCATATTCGCCTACCTGGTCCGCAAGCACCTCGTCGCCGGTGTGACGCTCGGGGCGGTGCGACGCTGATGGCGGGCATCGAGGTGACCGCGCTGCACAAGCGCTACCCGGACGGGACGGTCGCGGTCAAGCACGTGGACCTGTCCATCGGCGACGGTGAACTGTTCGTGATGCTCGGCCCGTCGGGCTGCGGCAAGACGACCACGCTGCGGGCCATAGCCGGCCTGGAGCGGCAGACGACGGGCGACATCCACATCGGCGACACGCTGGTCAACGACCTGCCGCCCGCCGAACGCGACATCGCCATGGTGTTCCAGTTCTACGCCCTCTACCCGCACCTGAAGACCCGGGACAACCTGGCGTTCCCGCTGCGGGCCGAGGGACTACCCAAGGCGGAGGTCCGCCAACGGGTCGACGAGGCCGCCCGACTGATGCGGCTCGGCCCGCTGCTGGACCGGCGACCGCGCCAACTGTCCGGCGGCGAGCAGCAGCGCGTCGCGCTGGCCCGCGCCCTGGTGCGACGACCACGTGCCTTTCTCATGGACGAACCCCTCACCAACCTGGACGCGGAACTGCGGGCGGACATGCGCACGGAGATCAAGCACCTACAGGGGGAACTGGGCACGACGATGGTCTACGTCACCCACGACCAGGTCGAGGCGATGTCCCTCGGTCACCGGATCGCCATCCTCAACAAGGGCCGCGTCGAGCAGATCGGCACACCGCTGGAGGTCTACGACCGTCCGGCGAGTCTCTTCTGCGCCGCGTTCATCGGCTCTCCGCCGATGAACCTCATCGAGGTGGAGGTGGCCGACGGGAAGCTACGCAGTCCCGGCGGGCTGGCCCTCACGCCACCGCCGGGCCTGCCGCGCGACCGTCGCCTGGTCGCCGGGGTCCGACCGGAGGCGCTGGAGGTCACCGAACCGGGGGCGGACGGGTCGGTCCCGGCCCGGGTGGTCTCGGCGGAGTGGCTGGGCGACGAGATCATCTACGTCGTCGACCACGGCGGCGGGCACGACGTACGGGTCCGGATGCCACCGACGGTCCGGTTCGCCGCCGACGCACCGGTCGGGCTGCGGCACACCGGCGGCAACCCGACGGTCTACGACGTGAGCACGGAAGAACTGGTGGCCTGATGGGAACCGTGGCAACGCACGGGCTGTGCAAGTCCTTCGGCAAGGTCCAGGCCCTCGACGGGGTGACCCTGGAGGTGCCGGACGGCTCGTTCTTCGTCGTGCTCGGGCCCTCCGGGGCCGGCAAGACGACGACGCTGCGAGCCATCGCCGGCCTGGAGAAACTCGACGCCGGGTCGGTGCATCTGGACGGCAGGGACGCGACCGGTGACTCCCCGGCCGCACGCGACCTGGCCATGGTCTTCCAGAACTACGCCCTCTACCCCCGCCACACCGCGTACGAGAACATCGCGTCGCCGTTGCGGGCACGCCGCTGTTCGCCGAGCGAGATCGCCGCCGCCGTCGAGCGGATGTCGAACCTGCTGCACATCGAACGTCTGCTACAGCGGCGTCCCGCGCAGTTGTCCGGCGGTGAGATGCAGCGGGTCGCCCTGGCCCGGGCGCTGGTCCGCAGCCCGCACGCATTCCTCATGGACGAGCCGCTGACGAACCTCGACCTCAAACTCCGCGTCGAGATGCGCACCGAACTCACCCGCATCCACCGCAGCCTCGGGGCGACCTTCATCTACGTGACCAACGACCAGGTCGAGGCCCTGTCCATGGCCGACCAGGTGGCGGTGCTGAAGGAGGGGAAGGTGCAACAGGTCGGAACGCCGACCGAGGTGTACGAGCGTCCCGCCAACACGTGGGTCGCCGGGTTCGTCGGAAGCCCGCCGATCAACCTGCTCGCCTGCCGCGCCGAGGGAGATCGGCTCGTCGGTGCGCAGGGCTGGACGCTGCCGCGGCCCCGCTGGTCCACCGTCGAGGACGGCCGTGCGCTGCTGCTGGGCGTACGCGCCGAGGACCTGTCCGTCGAGCAGCGTGGGAGCGCGTCGTTGTCGGGGGAACTCTACGGACTTGAGCCGCTCGGTGACCGGACGGTGGTCGACGTCCAGGTGGGTACGGAGATCCTCAAGGTCAAGGCACGACCCACCGTCACCGCGACACCCGGCGAACGGCGGCAGGTCACGGTCGACCTGGACCGGGCCCACCTGTTCGACGCGGACACCGGGCTGTCGCTAGCCGGGCGGTGACCGCGCCGGGTGGCGGTGTACGCCCCGGCAGCCGAACCTCGACGGACCGTCACCCCGGGGCTCGATCCGACGACGTGGCGACCGCCGGTGGCCCGGGGCGACCGGCGGCCCGCGTCGCCTGGGGACCGGACCACCACCACCGACCCGCCCGTCTACGCGTACGCGATCGCTGAGGCACGCCGGAGATCATCACAGGAGGCGACGCAATGAGTGACCCGACGAACGTCCTGGCCCCCGAGCACCGGCGGCTGCGCATCGGCGGCGCCTGGCGCGACGCCACAACCGGAGCCACCTTCACCGTCGAGGACCCGGCTACCGGCAAGACCATCGCCGAGGTGGCGGACGCCGACGTCGGCGACGGGCTCGCCGCGCTGGACGCGGCGAGCAGGGCCATGGCGCAGTGGGCGGCGACCCCGCCACGGAAACGGTCGGAGTTGTTGACCGCGACGTACCAGGCCCTGACCGAGCGGTCCGAGGAGTTCGCCCGGCTGATCACGTTGGAGATGGGCAAGCCGCTGGTCGAGGCGCGGGCGGAGGTGGCCTACGGCGCCGAGTTCTTCCGCTGGTTCGCCGAGGAGGCGGTACGCGTCGAGGGGCGCTACCGCACCGCTCCCGCCGGTGGCTACCGCATCCTCACCGTGCCGAAGCCGGTCGGACCGTGCGTCTTCGTGACGCCCTGGAACTTCCCGTTGGCCATGGGCGCCCGAAAGATCGCTCCCGCGCTGGCGGCGGGCTGCACGACGATCACCAAGCCGGCGGCCCAGACCCCGCTGACCATGCTGTTACTGGCCCGCGTGATGGAGGAGGTCGGCGTCCCGGCGGGCGTGGTCAACGTGGTGACCACCACCCGGTCCGGCAAGGTGGTCTCGGCACTGCTGGCCGACAGTCGGACCCGCAAGCTCTCGTTCACCGGGTCGACCGAGGTCGGACGCCTGTTGCTCCGCCAGGCAGCCGACAACGTGCTGCGTACCTCCATGGAGCTGGGCGGCAACGCGGCCTTGATCGTGTGCGCCGACGCGGACCTGGACGTCGCGGTCGACGGCGCCATGGTGGCCAAGATGCGCAACATCGGGCAGTCCTGCATCGCGGCCAACCGGATCTACGTGGAGGAGCCGGTACGCGAGGAGTTCACCGCACGTTTCGCCGAGCGGATGGGCGCGCTCTCGGTGGGCCACGGTCTCGACGACGGTGTGGACGTCGGGGCGCTGATCGACGACACCGCCGTCACCACGATCGACGAACTCGTCGCCGACGCGGTCGGTCGCGGTGCCCGGGTCGTGGTCGGCGGCGAGCGGCCGGACGGGCCGGGTCACTTCTACCCGCCCACCGTCCTCACCGACGTACCCGAGGACGCGCGGATGCTCCGGGCGGAGATCTTCGGGCCGGTCGCGCCGATCGTCTCGTTCACGTCCGACGACGAGGTGATGGCGAAGGCCAACGACACCGAGCACGGTCTGGTCGGTTACGTCTTCACCCGTGACCTCCAGCGGGCGCTACGGTTCGCCGAAGGGCTGGAAACCGGGATGGTCGGCGTCAACCGTGGCCTGCTGTCCGAGCCGTCAGCTCCGTTCGGCGGCGTGAAGCAGTCCGGGTTCGGCAAGGAGGGGTCGCACGAGGGCATCCTCGAGTACCTCGACCTCACCTACGCGGCGATCGACCTACCGTGACCGGCCCACCGCTGCGGGCACCCGCCGACGCCGTGTGGGTCACGCGGGTGGCCCGGACCTCCCCCACGCACAACGCCGCCGACGTTCCGGAGAGGCACAGACATGCTTGAGACCGTCCGCGGACCGCGCCAGCTGATAGTCGGCGAAGGGGTCGCACAGAACATCCCGCGAGTGGTGGCCGAGAGTGGCTCGCGAGTCCTCATCGTCACCGACCGGGTCCTGCTGGACCAGCCGGGTGTGGCCGAGATCGTGGCCGCCGTGCGAGAGCGGGTCGAGGTCGTCGCGGTGTTCTCCGAGGCGACTCCAGACGTGCCGCTCACCGACGTCGACCGGGCCGTCTCGGTCGCCGCCGAGGTGGACGCCGACGTGACCCTCGCCATCGGCGGCGGCACGGTGATCGACCTCGCCAAGATCGTCGGCGTCATCCGGCGGCACGGCGGCACGCCGCGCGACTACTACGGCGAGGCGAAGGTGCCGGGGCCGACGATCCCCCTCGTCGCGGTCCCGACGACGTCCGGCACCGGCTCCGAACTCACCCCCGTCTCCGTGTTGACCGACCCGGACCGCGAACTCAAGGTGGGGGTCTCCAGCGTCCACATCGTGCCCGACTTCGCCATCGTCGACCCCGAACTCACATACACCTGCCCGACGACCGTCACCGCCCACTCCGGTATCGACGCGTTCTGCCACGCCGTGGAGAGCTACACGGCGCGGCCCCGGGCCCACGGACCGCGTGACCCGGTGGAGCAGGTGTTCCTCGGCCGCAACCGGGTCACCGACCACTACGCGCTCCTGGCCGCCGAGCGGATCGCCCGTAGCCTGCCTCGCGCGGTCCGCGACGGCGGCGACACCGAGGCACGCGCGGACATGTCCTACGGCTCGATGCTCGCCGGGATCGCCTTCTCCCACGCGGGCACCGGAGCCCCACACGCCCTCCAATATCCGATCGGCGCGGCCACGCACACGCCACACGGCCTTGGCGTCGGGCTGCTCCTGCCCTACGCGCTGGACGCCGCCAGGGACGCCATCGGCGACCGGTTGGCCGTCCTCGCCCGGGTGTGTGGGCTAGACGTGACCGATGCTTCGGAGGCCGAGGCCACGGACGCCTTCCTCACCTGGCTCGACGGGTTCCTCGCCGAGATCGGTATCCCGCCCACCCTGGCGGACATCGGCGTGGCCCGCGCCGACCTCCCACGCTTCGCGCAGATGGCCAGTGGCGTCACCCGCCTGATCCAGAACCATCCGGGCCCCAACGACACCGCCAGCCTGACCGCGATCCTCGAAGCGGCCTGGACCGGGGATCGGATCATCTGACGCCGGGTTCCGTGCCCGGCCTCGTCGAGGAACGAGCGGGCACCTCACCTGTCATCATGACGGAGTGCCGATCGCTGCCGACGCGGCTGTCCGGATCCGGCGAATCCACACGCTGCTCAGCGTGCAGTCGCTGGTCGTGGTGCTGCTGTCGATCAACCGGCTGAGTGGGATCACCACCGGCTACGTCGCACCGAACCAGTTCCTGCGCTGGACTGACCTACTCAACATGCTCGTCCTGCCGGTCGTCAGTGTGCTGGTCGCGATGGGCCTGCGCGAGGTGACCCGCAGCGGCGCGACCCGGCGGTCCGGTGACCGGGCGCTGTCGGTGGTCTTCGTGGTGGGGGTTTACCTGCTCGGTGCCGGCTACGGCAGCCACGAGGTGACGAACTATCTGCACAGTCGCTTCTGCGGCGCTGACCTCGATCAGATGTGCGCCATCATCGTCTACCAGGACGACGAGTTCTCCCACTGGGTCTTCTTCAGCGGTTTCCTCCTGATCAACCTGGCGGTGCTGCTGACGGTGCCGTTGTACCCCACGACCCGGCCGGCCGTCGGCTGGCACGTACCCGCGCTGCTCGGCAACGGCATCGTCTTCGGCCTGGCCGTCTTCGCCAACCTGTCCTTCGAACCGATCGGGCTCGACCTGTACGTGGTGGCCGCGCTGGCGGTGGCGGCACTGGCTCTGTGGTGGCGTCGGCGACGGGAGCCCCTGCTGGTCTACTACCTGGTCGTCTACTGGTTCGGCCTGCTGTCGACAGCGGTCTACACCCATGTCGTCTAGGGCTGCGCCGCCAGCGGCCACAGGCGACGCCGGGTCGCGGCCGTACGCCTCGAAGGAGCCCGTCGGATGATCGAGAATCCACTGGCCAACCCCCATCTGCCGGGGACCGCCTGGCGGCTCGGCACCGTGCTCGCGGTGGTCGTCGCGGCACTGCTGTGGCGGCACTGGCGAACGGTACGGCGAGGAGCACACTCACCGCTCGCGGCCAAGGCGCTGACTGTCGTGTGGGTGGCGCCCGTTCTCCTGCTCGCCGTCTTCGCGGGGGCGGTGCCACTGGCCCTGGTGGTCGCGGTGGTGGTGACGCAGTCGGTACGCGAGTACGCCGTGCTGGCCCGACTCGACCGGCCGTACCGCGTGCTGCTGACCGCGTACTGCCTGGTCACCCTTGTGGTGGCGCTGGCCGGACAGCCGACGCTGCTGCTCGCGCTCCCCCCGGCGCTGGTCCTGGTGGTCGCCGCCGTGCCGATCCTGACCGGCCGGGTCGCCGACGCGCACCGGCAGCTGGGCGCGGTGGTCTTCGGCCACCTCTACATCGGCCTGGGCCTCTCCGTCGTCGTGCTCGCCCGTCAGGCCGAACCGTGGGGGCTGCGGTTCCTGGTCGTGGCCGGCACCGCCGTGGTGTTCGCCGACGCCGGTGCCTACCTGTTCGGCAACGCCATCCGTGGACCCAGGCTCGCCCCGAGTGTCAGCCCACAGAAGACCTGGAGTGGTGTCGGCGGTGCCGTCCTGGGCGTCGCCGGTGGGCTCGCCCTGCAATGGCCTCTGGTGCCCGATCGCTGGGGGCTCGCGGTGGCTGTCGCGCTTGCCGTCGCGCTCAGCGTGGGCGCGGTGTGGGGCGACCTCGTGGAGAGTGTCGTCAAGCGGGACGCCGGAGTGAAGGACGCGGGCACCGTGCTACCCGGCTTCGGTGGGTTGCTGGACCGGTTCGACTCGTTCCTCCTGAGCATCCCACTGGCCTTCGCCGTCGTCCTGCTGCTCACCCGGTAGGTCACCGACAGCGCCGTACCGCCGGCACCGCCGCTGGTAGCGCCGAACCGCCTCGGTCAGGTGCGCACCGGTGAAGTCGGGCCAGAGGGTGTCGACGAACATGAGTTCCGCGTACGCCACGCGCCACAGCATGAAGTTGGAGATCCGGTGCTCGCCCGAGGTGCGGATCAACAGGTCGACGTCAGGCATGTCCGGGTACTGGGTGAACTCGCCGAGGAGCTGCTCGGTGATGTCGTCCGGCGACACCTGCGCCCGGACGATCGCGCGAACGGCGTTGACGAGTTCGGATCGGCCACCGTGGTTGAAGGCCAACGTCACGGTGAGCCTGGTGTTGGCGGCCGTCACCCGCTCGATGGCGATGATCTCGTTGAGCACCTCCGGCGGAATGCGGGCGTCCTCCACGCCCATGTACCGCACGCGTACGCCCCGGGCGAGCAGTAGCTCGCCGTACTGCCGGATCGCCTCGGCATTGAGCCGCATGATCGCCGCGACCTCGGGACTCGGCCGACTCCAGTTCTCGGTGGAGAACACGAACAGCGTCAACCACCGCACCCCCAGGTCGAGCGCCGCGTCCACGCAGCCGAGCACGGCGGCGACACCGGCCGCGTGCCCGGCTGACCGGGGCAGCCCCCGCCGGGTCGCCCACCTGCCGTTGCCGTCCATGATGCAGGCGACGTGCCGGGGCAACTCCCCCGTCGGCCGGAACTCTCCCACGTCGACGTTCGACGCCCGCTACACGCGCTCTGGCTGCCGCCGGGACCGACCAGGTCGGATGGCGAGGGCGGCCCGAGCGTACTGAACGAGCGAGGCGTAGTAGAGCACGAGGCCGAGCACGGTGAGGGCCAGCGTGCCGGCGTGCAGGACCGACGCCCACGGCAGGTCGATCGCCGGCAGCAGGTACCCGGGAAGGCCGACGAGCAGTGCCAGTGTCCCGATCTTTCCGCTGCGGGTGACGGGCCTGGCCATCGCGCCTCGGGTGATCACGCCGACCACGAGTGCCAGGGTCAGCTCGCGCAGCAGCACACCGAGCGCCACCCACCAAGGCAGCAGGTCCACCACGAGAAGGGACACGACCAGAGCCGCGATCGTCACCCGATCGGTGATCGGGTCGAGCCAGGTGCCGACGCGGGTCACCTGGTTCAGCCGGCGAGCCAGATATCCGTCGAGGACGTCCAGGGCCGCGAACGTCCAGAGCAGAACGAAGGCGACGCCGTACGCACCCCGCCCGATGATCAGATAGACGATGACCGGCATTCCGGCCAGGCGGATGAAGGTGATGCCATTCGCCCAGGTGAATACCTGGTCGGTCGCGGTGGGCGTCGTGCCACCGCGGGCCCCTGAGGAGAAGATGTCATGACGAAAGAACGTCGCCACCCGCGCGCCGATTCCGGGCTCAGCCACCAACGGCCTCCCACAGGTTTGCAATTGTCCCGCTCACGGTAGCGTCCGAGTGGAGCGACCGCCATGGCTGAATCCCGTACAACCGTGCCGATTACCAAGATCAGAATGGCATACCCCACCGCCGCAGAGTGGTAAGGTCACAGCAGCACAATCGCCGCTGTCAGCTTCCACGCGTCGGATGTGGTGCGGATGCGCCGTCGAGGCATAGCCGGACTCGTCGCGGTCGTGACCGGTGGTTCACAAGGCATCGGAAGGTCCATCGCCGAACGCCTCTCGTCAATGGGCGCGCACGTCGCGATAGGCGACATCGACACCCAGTCGGCCCGCGAACAGGCCGCCCGGTTCGGCGCGCTCGGGTTGCCCCTCGACGTCACCGACGAGAACTCGGTGCAGGAATTCCTCACCGAGACGCGAACCCGACTGGGCGCGATCGACGTACTGGTCAACAACGCCGGCGTCCTCATTCCCGGCGAGTTCCGCACGCTCTCCCCCGTCGAGCACGACCTACAGATCGGGGTCAACCTCGGCGGCGTCGTACGGTGCATGCGACTGGTGATACCGGAGATGGTGGAACGCGGCTCCGGCCACATCGTCAACATCGCCTCCATAGCCGGCCGGATGCCCTGCCCCGGCGCCGCCGTCTACAGCGGCAGCAAGGCCGCCGTCATCGCGATGTCCGACGCCGTGCGATTCGAACTCGCCGGGCACGGTGTGGGCGTCACCGCCGTGCTGCCCACCTTCGTCCGCACGGAGATGGCTGCCGGCCTGACCCTCGGCGGCATGCCGACCCAGGGCACCGAGTTGGTGAGCGCAGCCGTGGCACGGGCGCTCACTCGACGTCGCCCCCCGGCCCGAGTCGCCGTACCACGATGGTCCGGCCTCCTCGCCACCCTGGACACCATGGCCCCCCGCTGGTCACGCGACGCCGCCCGACGGGCGGTACGCCTGGAGGCACAAGCCTCCTCCCGGTCGAGCTACCAGTCACGGATCGACAAGCAGATCGCCGGCCATCAGGGCCACAACGAGCAGCGCTGACGGGTGAGCCACGATCACGTACTCAGGAAGAAGGCCACGATCGAGCCGAAGATGGCGGCACCGTACTGCACGATCGCCGCGGTGTTGAACGGCAGCCCCGGGCTCGTCTCCACCAGTCGATACAGCGCGATGTTCTCCTGGACGGACTTCACTTCCTGGGCGGTCGTCGGCGGCTCCGCCCCGGTCAGCGGCAGCATCGCCAACAGGGTCGCCTGGCGGGCATTGCGGACGGCCACGAACAACAGCATGTGCGGGATGATTCCGGTAGCCAGCGCGCAGACCGCCGCGATCGGCGGAACGGCCCTGATGACCGAGTCGAGCACGGCGCTGGAGCCGTAGGTCGAAGCCCTGATGGAGAGCAACTCCACCGCGAGCAGGGCGATCAGCGTGACCGTCGTGGTGAAGGCGTACCCGGTGCTCATCCGGGCGATGGCGGGAGTGCTGGCCGGTGAGTGCCAGACCAGGTTCAGGTCGCTGGAGCGCAGGATGCGGCTGGCGAAATAGACGAAGAACGCCATCCAGTACGCGCAGTTGCCGCCGATCAGCGTCGACCAGAAGATCGCCAGGTACGACACCGGCCCCATCTCGAGGTTGTCCACGATGTACGGCTGGATCAACCGCAGCAGCAGGCAACAGGCAACCGAACCGGCCACCGTCACCACGAGCTGACGCCGGACCGACATGAACCGCATCAGCGCGTCGGCCAGCGCCGCACGCAGCGAAGAATCCCGAATCAGGTCGTCGAGGTGGGGAGCCGTCTCCGCCAGGAGGGTCCACACCCACCACGCGCACAGCAGACCGAACACGCTGAGGGCCGACAGAATCGCCACCCAGGAGACGGCTTCGAACGTGTGCAACGCGTACGTGGGGGCGAAGAGTCGCGCTGTCACCTCGATGTAGAGCGGCAGACTCGCGGCGAGCGCGCACGGGCCCAACGCCCGCAGCAGACCGGGCCACTGCCGATCTCCGGGATGACCCATCCGCGCGAGACGCACCGCCAACATGCGGTCGAAGCCCCGCTCTACCGGCGTCACCAGAGTCGGCACCTGGCGTGTGATGGTCATATCACATCCGTTCGCAGACTGACGCACGTGACTGGCCCGAGCGTAGAGCGCGACGTCAAACGTCAGTCCCTCGAAATCCTCGATCAATTCGACCGCGCCCTGCACCGGCGGGACTGGCGGTATTGGTCGGCATCTGCGGCAGCGCCAAGGGCTGGCCTTTGTCCGTGCCGGCGCTCGTCGAGGTCGTATCCGTGATCGATGCCGCCCCGAGTTCGATCTAATCCTCGACGGCGTTCGTAGCGCGACGCCGAATCGGAGCAGGGTAGCCGGCGGCCTGCTTACCGTCGGCGGGTGGCGGCTGTCAGGTCAGCGCGGATCGCAGCGCGTCCACGGCCGGGCGCCGTGCGGCGATCATTGCGGGAATGGCGGCGAGCACGGCGATGGCGAGTAGGACGCCGAGCGCGGTGCCGAGCAGCCAGACGGTGGGCGGGTAATGGACCTCGTCCCGGCTGAGGAAGGTGAGCAGCCCGAGGCCGGACGGGATCCCCGCCACGACGCCGGGTAGGGCGGGAAGCAGTTGCGCTGCCGCCAGGCCCATGCCGGCCTGCGCGGGCGTGGCCCCGAGCGCCCGCGCGACGGCCAGTGGCTGCCGAGCGTCGAGGACAGCCGTCCAGGCGCTCACGACCGCGTTGATGAGCGCGAGGAGGCAGAGTACGACGATGACGACGAGCAGCGCCTGCTTCATCCGCTCGCTACGGGGGTTGGCGAGTTCCGTGTAGCCGAGGTCGAAGCGCTCCACCTGGCCGTTGACCACGAGTACCGCGACGAGTGCGGTCGTGGTGATCAGGGCGTTCACGGTGACCAGCCGGGCACGGCGCGGCCGGCGCGCGTTGATCCGTACCCCGATCAACAGGGCGGTGGGCAGCAGCCGCGACAGCCGGATCCGCCACCGTCGACGGTGCGGTGGCGTCGCGGCGTCGGCCAGTGCGTGGACGGTGTTGGTGGTGACGGCGCGTACGACCGGCACCAGGGTCGCCGCCACGGCGATCGTCAGGGCGAGGAGCGTGGCGGCGACCACGGTACGCAGCGCGGGCGGCTGGGCGTTGACCGAGCCGACGAGCCCCACGCTGGGGCGGATCAGCACGGGTGCGACGGACCAGCCCACGGCCACGCCCGTCGCGGCGGCGGTGAGCCCGATGAGCAGGTACTCGGCGAGATGGACGGCGGCGATCACGGCCGGTCCGGCACCGACGGCCTTGAGCAGCCCCACCCGACGGCGTTGCCCGATGATCCGGCCCGCGACGATGCCGGCGACACCGGCCAACGCGAGGCCGCTGAGCAGCCAACTGCCGACGAGCAGCGTCATTTGCGCGTCCCGGTACAGCCGACCGTTGAGCCGGCCGATCTCCTGCCAGGTTGTCGCGTGGGGGCGATCGCCGTAGTTGACGCTGTCCGCCGGGTCGGTGAGTTTGAGGTTCAGGGTGTACGACAGCGGTTTGCCGTCGGCGAGCGTGGCGATGTCGCCGCGCTCGACCCAGACCAGGCCGCCGCGCTCGACCAGCACGCTGCCGGAGTAGTGCCACCCGGCGTACGGATACGTCGGTCTCGCGGCGGTGACCGCGGTCCCGGCCACGGACAGCGGATGGCCCTCGATGTCGACGGTGTCGCCGACGCGGATGCCGAGGGCGTCGGCGAAGGCGCTCTCGACGACCACGCCGCCCGGGCGTACCCAGGTGCCGTCGGTCACCGCCGGCCGGTTGATCGAGTCCGGTACGACGTCCCGGCCTTCGACAACGGCGTGCGCGGACCCACCGGCAGCCGTCATGGTCAGGTAGGCGATCGGGAACGGCCCGCTGTGATCAGCGACGCCGGCCGCGCCGGGCAGCGGTGCGAGTTCGTCCAACGCGGCCTGACCGGTGGCCAGGGGCGTCATGATCACGTCCGGTCCGGCGGTGGCGGCCCGGGTCTGCTGGTACGGCCGATCGGCGATCTCGTTGAGGTTGAGGCCGAGGGTCAGCGTGGCGGTGGTGGCGGTGATGGCGACCAAAAGCAGCAGGGTCTCGGTCCGGCGGCGGCGCAGGCTTCGCATCAGCAGCCGGCAGATGAGCAGGAGGCGACCGGACATGTCAGCGCCGCCCGTCGTAGACGTTCCCAGTGGTGGTGGCGAAGCGGCTGTCGTCGGCGAACGCCCCGTCCCGCATCGAGATCACCCGGTCGGCGACGGCGGCGATGCGGGCGTCGTGGGTGACCACCACGAGGGTCTGCCCGGCGCTGTGCAACTCCGCGAACAGCCGTAGCACCTCCAGGGTGGCCGCACTGTCCAGGTTGCCGGTGGGCTCGTCGGCGAGTACGACCAGCGGCTCGTTGCTCAGCGCGCGGGCGATCGCGACCCGCTGGCGCTGCCCGCCGGACAGCGCCGAGGGCAGGTGGGCGGCCCGGTCGGCCAACCCGACCCGGTCCAGCAGGTACATCGCCCGTCTGCGGGCCCGTCCCGGCGCACGGCCGGCCAGTAGCGCCGCCAACTCGACGTTCTCGACCGCGGTGAGCTCGTCCATGAGGTGGAACGACTGGAAGACGAAGCCGACCCGGTCCCGCCGCAGCCGGGCCAGCGCCCGTTCGCTGAGCGTGTCGATCCGGTCCCCGGCCAGCCACACCTGCCCACCGGTCGGGCGTTGCAGGCCGCCGAGCAGGTGCAGCAGGGTGGACTTGCCGCACCCGCTGGGGCCCATCACCGCCAACGTCTGCCCGGCGGGCACGTCCAGGTCGACCTCGTCGACCGCCCGTACGAGGGTGTTGTCCGAGCCGTACCGTTTGGTCAGCCCGCGTGCCCGCAACGCCATCGAACCGGTCATGCCTGCTGCGCCTTCCGCCCCGTCCGATCACGATCGGCCCACATCCGCTCACATGCCTCCAGCCACTCCAGGTCGGCCCGCAGCCGCAGCACCACACCCTCCAGCAGCAATCCGGCGATCGGATCCACCGACCTGTCCAGTGCGGCGAGCTGGGTGTCGCGCAGCCGGCGCAGTACCTCGCGCCGCTGTGCGTCGACGAGTGCCACGGGATCGGCCAGCCGGGCAGCCGCAGCAGCCACCAGCTTCAGATGGAACTCCGTCAGGTCGGGCTTCGGCCAGCTCACCTCGGCCAGCCAGCCGGCGACCCGTTGCTGTCCGGCCGGAGTCAACGCGTAGACGCGACGGTCGGGCCGGTCCGGCAGCCCGTCGGCTCGCTCGGAGGTCACCAGTCCGGCCTTACCGAGCCGGGCCAGCGTCACGTAGATCTGCCCGGCGTTCATCGTGTCGCCCAGCGGACCGAGGGCGTCACGCAGGCGGCGGCGTAGTTCGTACCCGTGCGCCGGCTCCTTGGCCAGCATGGCCAGTACCACGTCCTGCACCCCAGCACACCCCTCGCTCCAGACCGCTAATAGATAGCCGTTAGCTATAGGGTTGTCAATCCCGAGCCGCGCCGTACCGCTGCGGGGCGGTGGCATCAGATCAGCGGTAGTCGACGCCGGTCAGGGCCTCGGCTGCCGCCCACAGCCGCTTGCCGACGACCGGATCGGCGGCGGCCCGGCTGAGCCGGGCCTCGGTGACCCGGCCCCGCGTCTCCCACAGCCCGGAGGGGCCGAAGAACTGGCCGCCGCGCACACCGGGCTCGGTCGCGGCACGCAACTGCGGCAGTGCGCCCTGCCGCACCGGCTGGGTCGCCAGCAGCCCGGCCCACGCGATCAGCCGCCCGAACCGGCCACGGTGCTCCCACGCACGCGGAGTCAGGTTGGTGCGGGTGAGACCGGGGTGGGCCAACGCGCTGACGATCGGCACTCCGGCCGCGCGCAGACGGCGGTCCAGTTCGACGCCGAAGATCGTGGTGGCGAGCTTGGACCGGCCGTAGGCCGACGCTGCCCGGTAGTCACGTTCGAACATCAGATCGTCGAAGTCCAGGTGCGCGTTCTTGTGCGTGATCGAGCTGAGACTCACCACGCGGGCCTCCCGCGCCGCAGCCAGGTTGTCGAGCAGCAGGCCGGTCAGCGCGAAGTGGCCGAGCATATTGGTGGCGAGGTGCAGCTCGAATCCGTCGACGGTGGTCCGGCGCGGGCCGAGCAACACCACGCCCGCGTTGTTGACCAGCAGGTCGATAACCGGATGGTCGCCGGTCAGCCTGGCCGCGAAGGCCCGCACGGAGGCGAGCGAGGCGAGGTCCAACTCGTACACCTCGACGTCGCCGCCGATCCGCCGGGCGACGTCCGCACCGGCGGCGACATCGCGTACGGCGAGCACGACGTGCGCGCCGTGGCGGGCCAGTTCGGTCGCGGTGACCAGGCCGAGGCCCGAGTTCGCGCCGGTCACGACGGCGACCCGACCACGCTGGTCGGGGATGCGGTCGGCGGTCCATCCGGTCATCTGCTGCTCCTGGGAGGTGTCGGTGCGCTGGGCCACCGACGCTAGGACCGGTCCACTCCGGTTCGATCGTTCTCGGCTGCCTAGGTCTGCGGGTCCTACCTTCGCCGGTCCGGGCCGCTGCACACTTGCGGCATGAACAGCCTCCAGCCGTACGCTCGCGAACTCGGCGACTTCCTGCGTGCTCGGCGCAGCCGGCTGCGTCCGCACGACGTCGGCCTGGAACCGGGCGGCCGACGCAAGGTCACCGGGCTCAGGCGCGAGGAGCTGGCCCTGCTGGCCGGGCTGAGCACCGACTACTACCAGCGGATCGAGCAGGGCCGGGAGGTACGCCCGTCCGACGACGTCCTGGACGCGATCGCCGGCGCGCTGGGCCTCGACGACGGGGAACGCCGGCACCTGTTCACCCTCGCCCACGCCGCCCGCCGGTCGGTGCCCGCCCGGGTGAACCGCGATCCGGAGCGGGTGCCGGAGGGCACCCGGCGCCTGCTGCGGGTGATGGACACCCCTGCGGTCGTCCTCGGTCGGCACCTCGACCTGCTCGACTGGAACCCGATGGCGCAGGCGCTGCTCGGCGACCCCGACGTCTACCCGACCGACCGGCTCAACATGCTCCTGCTGCTGTTCGACGACACGCTGACCGGCGAGCGCAGCTGCCCGGACTGGGAACGGCAGGCCCTGGACTACATCGGCATGATGCGTGCCGCCGTCGCCACCGACCCCACCCATCCGCGCGCCACCGCGATCGTCGGCGAGCTGAGCATCCGCAGCGCCGAGTTCCGGCGGCTGTGGGCCCAGCACGACGTACGCGAGGCGGTCAGCGGCACGAAGACCTTCCGGGTTCCCGAGGTGGGCGACATCGTCCTGGCCTGGGACACGTACCCGCTGCCGGGAAACCCCGGCCCCGTCATGCTCGTCTTCACCGCCGAGCCGGGCAGCGCCGACGCGGACCGCCTACAGCTCCTGGCGTCGCTGCACGCGACGCCGGTGGGCGTGGGCCCCGCACGGCAGGGTGTGTCCGGTGATCCCGGCGTACGGTGACAGGTCCGGCCGCGCCCTCGGTGCCACCTCGTGGCCGCCGGCTCACATCCGCGATCTCAACACGTCGAACTCGCAGCCCGGCGCGTCCGGGTCGAAGCCGTGTTCGATCAGCCAGCGGGATGCCAGCAGGCTGCGCAGCGACCACCAGGCGCGAATCACGTCCCGGTCGACGTCGGTGCCGTAACCGATGAGGAGATCGTCGAGGCGCTCCTCGTGCCCGAGGGTCAGGACGGCCAGATCGTACAGCGCATCACCGGGCGCCGCCTCGGACCAGTCGATCACACCGGTGACCTCGTCGTTGTCGGTGAAGATGTGGGTGATCTGCAGGTCGCCGTGCATGAACACCGGCGTCCACGGCCGAAGGGCGGCCTCGGCGATCTCGCGGTTGCGGTCGACCAGGTCGGTCGGTAGGACACCGCTGTCGACGAGCCAGGCGCATTCGCGGTCGAGTTCCGCGTCCAGCCCGACCAGCTTCTTGCCGACCCACGGCGGCGGTGGCGCGTCGTGCAGCGTCCGGATCACCTCGCCCGTCGCGGCCCACGCCGCCGGTGACACGGGCGACGGCTCACCGAGACAGCCGAGTGCCTGGCCGGGGACGGCGGCGATGGCAAGGACGGGCGGCTTGCGCCACAGCACCTCGGGGGTCGGGACGGGCGCCAGCCGCATCGCCTCGACCTCCACATCGATGCGGGCCTGATCACTGTCGACCTTCAGGAACACATCGCCGACCCGCAGGGTCGCGCGCTCACTGTGGGCTACGACGACCTCGACCTCATCCATGCCGACCATTGTCGGAGGCTCAGCATGATCATGGATTACCTGTAAGAGGGCACGCAGCACGTCGCCGCCGGCGGCCACTGTTCCGGAAGCTCGTGGATCAGCCTGAGGTCAGCCGACGGCGGTCAGGTGCGAACGGCTCGCTGCTCAGGTGTCGATCGGGCGCCACAGCCGCTGGAGAGAAGGCGGGAACGACTCACCCGGCGTTGAGGTCGGTGACGAGGGTACGCAGCCAGGACTGCGCGAGGGCCGGTTCCCGGCCGATCGCGCGGGCCAGGGCGTGGCGGCCGGAACGGCTGCGGCCATAGGCCACCAGCGCCGCAGCCTCCGCAAGCGCCTGCCGGGTGCGTTCGTCACGGCCGGGACCGTCGACCTCGGCCAGCCAGCGGTCCGGCCGCCACGAGCGGGTCAACTTGGTCTGGTAGTCACCGAAGTACGACCAGACGGTTCCGTCGAGGGACACGTTGACCACCGCCTGCGCCGGTAGTTGCCGCGTCCAGGCGGCCTCCTGCTGCCAGCGATAGGTGTTCGGGCTGGTCTTGTGGCGGACGGTCACGCCCACGAAGCGCAGCTTGCGCCGGATCACCGGCCACGGTTCGCGTTGCTCGTCGATCCAGTCCCGCAGCAGGTGGAACAGGTCGGTGAAGGTGTTCCCGCCGTCGACCACGTCGACGAACGTCACCGGCCGTCGCCGCCGCGCCAGGTTGTGCGGCGTCACCTGTACGCCCGTGAGGATCTCCCGGGCCCGGGCACGTTCGGCTGGTGTCAAGGCACGTCGTCGCCACCGACGCCCGGCGCCGACGCCGGTGCGTTGGAAGGACAGCGGCAGCCGCCACAACCGACGTTCGCTGTCACTGTCGACAGCGCCGCTGAGCAGGTCGAACATCGAGTCCAGGCTTCTGCCGACGAAGACCAGGTCACCGTTGCCGCTGCGGGCCAGCACCTTTCCCGCGCAGGCCGTCAAATCATCGAGGAACCACAGATCCGGCGTACTCGTGCCGGTCAACAGCGACCCGAGTTCGTCCGGCGAGACAAGGTCCCACCGGAACGGCACCAGGTTCCCCGGTTCGGACATGTCCGCGATACTGCCATGATCGACGCCGAGGACGCCGACCGGCAGGTCCAGCCCTGCGCATGTGCTGGTCCGGCAACACGCGTTGGTGGATCATGCCGGGGTGAGCTGGGTAGCGAATCTGATGGTTCAGGCTGACATGGCCGACCACGACAATGTCCGGTCGTTGAGTGGCTGGCTGGAACGCGACGCGCCACGCAGAGCCGAAACCGGCCTGGACGTGCACGGCAACCCTGCTCACGGAGTCGGCACGCTGGAGACGCTGACCGACCCGGAGACCAACCAGTGGGGTGGCTGGAAGAACCCGGAGTGCGACGTCTGGGCCGGTGCCCTCAATCACGCGGACCTGGATGCGCTACTCGCCCAGCTTCGGGCGATCCCCTGGCGCTATCCCCAACGGGTGCAGGTGTTCCTGATGGACCAGGAGGAGTCCTACTTCCGGCTGTACATGTTCCGCGACGGCACCTGGAACCAGTACGCCCCGCCGCCGCCACCACCCGACGCCGACGATCAGCACGCGTGGTGAACCAGCCGTGACGGCGGTCAAGGACGCTCAGCTCATGTCGATCGCGTACGCCTGTTCGCGTACGTCGGCGTCGGGGTGTCGGCGCAGCCGGATCAGCAGGTCCCGCCACGGGGTTTTCCACCCGAAGCCGGCCCCGTGGCGGACCAGGGCAACGGCGAACAGGCCGCTGGTGAGGTCGCCGCGTTCCGTCAGCCGCGTGATGGTGTCGGTGAGGGTCGCCGGGTCGGGCCACTCGCGGAGGCTTCGCAGCCGGGTGGCGACACGTTCGGCGGTGCGAGTGGCCAGGACGGGCCGTCCCGCGCACAGCGCGGCGATCTCGTCGAGGTTGTCGAGTCGGCCGAGGTCGACCAGCAGCCCGGTCGCGGTGCCGGTGAAGGCGGGGCGGGTGGCGAGCCACCGCGCCGCTTCGATCAGCGCGGTCCGGTCGGCGCTGGTGGGATGGTGACCGGTCCGGACGATCGCACCGTGCGCGAGGAGTGCGATGCGGCGTCGGGCCGGGCGATCCGAGGCCGGGTCGCCCGGGTGGTCGTCATGGGAGTCGCGGTCCACCAGCCGGGCCAGCGCGATGCCGAGGACGTCGTCGCCACCGGCCTTGAGCAGGTGGGGGACTTCGATGGACACCATCGTCTCGTCGAGGTCGGTGAGCCGGTCGACGACCAGGTCGGTGAGACCGGCCAGCCACGGTGACCAGTCGCCGAGCCGGTGGAAGGCCGCGCGTCGAACTTCCCGGTCGGTGGCCTGACAGGCTTCGACGATGAGCGCACCGTACGCCGGGCGGTGTCGGTGCGAGATCGTGTCCGGGGTCGCGTCCAGGACCGCGCGCCGTTCCTCCCGGCTAGCGTCGACCGCGGCCCGCAGGATGGTCCAGCTCTCCTCGGCCGGTACGCGCTGCCGGGCGGCGGCGACGATCGCCGCTCGTACGTCGCGGTGCGCGTCCGGGTGGCGGTACGCGTCGAGCAGGGTCGCCATGACCTGCGGCGGCCCGTAGCGGGCCAGGAGCCGGGCAGCCTCCTTCCGGCTCGTGATCTTCGTCGGGCCGGTCAGCACCTCGGTGAGGACAGGGACCAGCCGGGACGGCGCGACGTGCCGGGCGGCCCGACCGGCCGCGTACATCGCGACCCGCGCCCGGTCGCTGTCGGCGTAGCGGACCAGCACCGGCAGTGCCTCGTCGGGCCGGTCGGTCCAGACCAACGCGCCCATCGCCGCCTCGGCGATCGCCACTTCGGGGGCATCGAGGTGACGCAGCACCAGCTCGCGGCCGACGCCGGGCACGTGGGCGGCGGCTCGGATCGCCGCCGCGCGCTGCCACACTCCCTGCTCGGTGTCGGCGAGGATCAGCCCCAACTGCTCCACGAAACGGGCCTGCTGGCGGGGCAGCCAACGCTCGGCGTGCGGCACCCAGACGGGCACCCAGCGAATCCCGGGTTCCACGAACCGGCCGCGTGGGCGGCGTTTGAACACCCGGTCGAGCAGGTCGGTGCGGGAGGCGGAGATGATCACCCAGACCTCGTGGAGCGTCACCGCCGTCGGATCGATGGCGAGCACCTCGGCGACGCGTTCCGAGCGGGTACGCGGATCATCGAGCCACAACCCGATCGCGGTGCGGGCAACCGACGCCAGCGTGCGCGGGCCGATCGCCTGACGCAGGAGGTCCTGCAACTGCGGCAGCCGCCGAGCCCGCTTGCCGAGCGCGTGGGTGAGCGCGAAGAGCGGGCCGTACCGGCCACGGGCGATGCCCGCCTCGACCCAGCCGCGTAGCCGCTCGAAGACCAGTGTCTCCTGCCCACGGCGCAGGACGGTGTCGAAGCGGCGCAGTACCGGCACGGCCGCGCCGGTGCTGACCAGGTCGATCGTCAGAAGCGCCCACTCGCGGAGCTGCGGCACTGCGACGTGGTGTTGCAGGACGTCGGCGGCGAGCGAACTCAGCGCTGTCGAGGTCGCGGCGGAGGCGTCGCGGGCGTCGACCGCGTCGGTGGTCAGCTGCGTGAGCCCGGCTGCCGTCTCCACGGTGAGCAGCGGCGCCGCCTTGGCGAGCGCGGTGAGCGCAGCGGCGCGTACCGGGTCCTGCTCGTTGCGCAGCCGGCCGAGCCGTAGGACCGTCTCCGCCACCGCCCGTGGGTCACGGGAGCGACGGGCGGCCTGCACCAGCAGCGTGTACCCGTGTGCCCGCTCGTCGGCGTCACCGGAGCGCAGCGCGTTGTCCAGCGCCGCTGACGCGTCCGGCCAGGCCAGGTACGCGCTCCAGAGGCGCACCGCCGCCTCGTGCTCCTGAATCGTCGCCAGGCCCAGTACCCGCCTCGCCTCGCGGATCCGGAGCGCAGCCGGTAGCACCTCCATGACCTCGGCAGTCGGGATCAGCGTCGCCGTGTCGACCTCGGACAGTGCCCGGTCGTACAGCTCCGCGCGTCGGGCCGGGGCGACGGCGTCGAGCAGCGCCGCCAGCGCCGGGCTGTGTTCCCGGTACCGACTGGCCAGGGGCACCAGCTCGGCGGTGGACAGCACCGCGAGGCGGCGCAGTAGGGCCGGCGGAAGCACGTCGCGGCGCAACCAGGCCGCCCGGCCGGGTGCGGTGAGCAGCCGGACGACACGGCCCGGATCGTGTGCCGCGAGTCGTCCGTACGCGTCGAGCGGGCCGGGTAGCGACTCCTCCGGTGCGTACCGTTCAAGCAGATCGAGTGCCTGCGCCGGGTCGCACCGCAGCACCGCGACGGCGGCGTCACCCCAGACCCTTGCCCGCAGTTCGGGCGGGGCTTCGGCCAGCCGCTCGCGGACCCGCTCCAGGAGCGGACCGGTGTGCCACCGGACCAGCCGCTCCAGGCGCAGCGCGTGCTCCAGTTCCGGCAGCAACGCCCGTACCGTGGCATCGCCGCAGGCTGGTAGCAGCGCGGCGGCCTCCTCGTCGCCGAACTGGGCGCGGACCTCGCCGATCAGCGCGTCGGCGACAGTCGGCGCGTACCGGCGGCGCAGACTTCGATAGATACGACGCCGTTCCATCGCCGACCGGTCGGTGATGTCGCCGACCGGGATGTCGGCGCGCAGCGCCGCGGTGAGCGCCGCACCCCTGATCGACGGCAGCGGATCGCGGACCGCCGCGGCGATACCCTCGGCATCCCGGGTCGCCATCGCCGCGACCAGGGCCAAATGCCGCTCATAGGGGCCCTGCTCGCGCAGATTCCGGCAGACCTGCACACGATCAGGCGCGGTACGCGCCCACTCGACCAACCGGCGCATCCGCACGGGATACGGCAGCGGATCGAGCGACGCCAGCAGCCTGCGGGTGGCGGTCAGCATGGTGATCACAACGCGGAAGCGTAGCGGCAGGCCGCATCCGCCCACCTCGACGGCAGTAGGCCACAGGTGACGGCGCACAGGGTACGGCGCACTACCGGGTGCAGATCCACGACGGCGAGGGTGGGACAGGCCCTGTTGGGCCACTCGTGGGGTGCGCACCTGGCGTTGCGCTACACCATCGAGCACCCCGAACGGGTCAGCCATCTGATCTACGTCTCCGGCACCGGCATCGACCCCGAAGTCACCGTTCGAGTGGGTCAGGAGGACTGGGCTGACGCGAGCCCGCCGAGGTGGAAGCGGCGTACCAGGGCGGCCCGGTTGGTGACGCCCATCTTGGCGTACACGTGGGACAGGTGCATCTCCACGGTCTTCTGGGTGACGAACAGGCGGGCCGCCACCTGCCGGTTGGTCAGCCCTTCACTGACCAGGGCCGCCACCTGCGTCTCCCGCCGCGTCAGGGTCGGCGAGCCGCCCTGGCGGCGGGCCCGCCGGGCGCCGCCCGAGCGGCCCGCCAGCAGCCGCCGTCGCTCGGTGTTGACCTGGCGGGCGAAGAGGCCGGCGCCGCAGCGGTCGAAGATCTCCTCGGCCAGCCGCAGCGTCGCGACGGCCCTATCCGGGTCGCCGTCGGCGACCAGCGCTCGCGCGGCCACGATGTGGGCCTGCGCGGCGTCCAGCGGCAGCTGGACCCGCGTGAGGGTCTCCGCGGCGGCTGCGGCCTCCTCCGCTGCGGCGGCGGGGTCCCGCAGCGCCAGCACCCGGGCCTGCGCGGAGGCGGCCAGCGCACTGCGGCCCGGCCGGTCGAGTCGCTCGGCCACCTGGTACGCGCGCTGCGCCCACTCCGCCGCCGCCTCCGGATCGTCCTCGGCCAGGGCGGCCCGGGTCAACAGTTCGTACCAGCCGACCTGCGCCCAGGGTTCGAGGTCGGGCAGTCCGGCGTTCGCGGCCACAGCCAGGCACCCGGCAGGGTCCCCCAGCGCGAGCAGCGTCTCGGCGTTCGCGCTCAACGCCAGCCTGCCCGGCCAACTGGTGGCGGGCAGATCAAGGGTGTACGGAACAGCAGCTGGTTCGACCTCTTCGGTTCCGCTCCAGACGGTCAGCAGTCGACCCATCGCCTCGGCCGCGACGTGCAGTTCCCGGAACTGTGTGCCGGACGCCAGCCGCAGCACCTCGGCGCAGTCGGCGGACGCCTCCGCCAGCCGCCCGGCGCACCGGTGGGCCAGGCTCCGGGTGCACAACAGGTGCAGCAGGGAGAAGTAGCTCCGGGCCCCGGGCGAGACATCGATGGCCCGACTGAGGTGGTGCACTGCGGCATCGGAGCGGTCCAGCAGGATTTCGCTCCAGCCGACCCACAGGGCGCTCTCCGGCTCGTCACGGAGTTCGGCGTCCAACGTGGTGTTGAGTTCCAGCGCGGCCTGGTTGGTCTCGCCCCCGGCGGCGCGGTTGCCCCGCAGATGGCTCGCCGCCGCGAGCAGACCCAACGCGTGCGCCCGTACCGCCCCCGGGATGGTCGTGGCGCGGCGGGCGGCACCCAGCGCGGCGGCCGCCCACCGGCGGGCCTGCCCGGCCCGGCCGCTGATCAGTTCCACCGCGCCGAGCGCGAGTGCCAGCGCCGCCCAGTCCGCCGGCTGGGCCTCGTCGGGGCGCGTCAGGTTGGTGCGGAGCAACGCCGCCGCTGCCCCGTGCCGGCCGAGCTGGCGTTCGACCTGGGCGCAGAGCAAGGTCGCCGTGGTGCGGTACGCGGACGGGCGCTTGTCGAGCAGCCGCAGGGCGTCGTGCAGCACCGCTCGGGCGGCTCTCGGGTGGCCTGCTGCGGCCAGCGCCTGGCCGAGTCGCACCGTGAGCATCACGCGGGACTCGCTGGGGTTCGCGCTGCTCGGCGAGAGCCGGATCGCGGCGCCCAGCCATCGGACGGCGGTGTGCGGGGCCCGGTCGAGCACGGCGGTGGCCGCCTCGCGGAGTACCTCGACGGCGACCATGTCGCCCGGCACCGCCAACCGCAGCAGGTGTGGTGCCTGGGCGGCGGCGCTGCTCCGGCGGCGACGCAGCTCCGCCAGCGCACGGGCGTGCGCGGTCAGCCGCCAGCCGGCGTCGGTGGTGAGGTACGCCGCGTGCTGGACCACGGGATGTCGGAAGGCGAAGCAGCCACTGCCGGTCACCGGGCGAAGCAGGTCGGCGGCGACGAGTTCGTCGATGGCGGCCGGCACCTGTTCGGCGGCGATCCCGGCCACCTCGGCCAGCAGGCCGGTGTCGACCGGTTCGGGCCCGAGCACCGCTGCGGCCGAGGCCACCAGGTGGGCTGGGCGGGACAGCAGTTCGAGTTCGGCGGCCAGCGCGGCCTCCACTTCGGATGGGAGCGCTCCCAGTTCCACGTGTTCACTCGCCGGGCCATGTGGCAGCGCGCCGGCCAGCAACGCCGACAGGTACTGCGGGTTGCCCTCCGACAGCTCGTGCAACACGGCACGCTGCCCGGCCGACAGCGGCACCTCGGACAGCTCGTCGAGGTGCGCCCGCTGAAGCGGCGCCACCTCGATGCGGGTCACCTGCCCGGCGGTGTCCAACGCCAGCCGCAGCCGGGCCGGCGACTGGCGGCGACGATGCGCGATGACCAGCAGCAACGGCGTACGCAGAGGCGCGTCGAGCAGGTGGCAGATCAGGTCGATGGTGGCCCGGTCGCCGTTGTGCAGGTCGTCGATCGTGATCAGCAGCGGCCGTTCGGCGGCCAGTGTCTCCAACAGCACCCGCACGGCGCGTAACTGCCGGGCACCCGCCGGCACCCCAGCCGGTGCCAGGGAACGGGCGCCCGGCAGGCGCAGCGACGGAAAGGTGTCGTTGAGCAGTTGCGCGTGGTCGGAGCGGAGTTCGGCCAACCGGGCCGGGGAGACCTGGGGCAGGTACGGGTCCAGCGCGTCGACGATCGCCGCCATCGGCACGTCCGAACCGGGTACCGGTGCCCGACCGGCGAGCACCTGTACGCCGTGTTCCCGCGCCACCGCGGCCACCTGGTCCAACAGCCGGCTCTTGCCGATCCCCGGCTCCCCCGTCACCTCGACGATCCGTCCCGTGCCGTCGAGCAGGGCGGCCACGGCCGTGGCCAGCGCCGCACTCTCCCGCTCCCGGCCCACCAACGGTCGGCGGTGCTCGTCAGCCACCGCAGGCGGGCCTGGCGGCAGGGACAGCGCCCAACCTGCCGGTCGGGACGGCTCCGATCTCCGCTGGTGCCGATGGCCGAGACGAATCGAGGACCGGGTCAATGTGTGCTCCTCAGGGACGGTACGGCGGGGTTGCGGTGCTGGTCACCGAGCGGGCGTCACCATCCGGCGGCGACCACGGCCACCAGGTCCCGCTTGTGGGTGACGGAGACGGTCACGTGGGTGATCGAGGCCGACCGCGCCGCCTCAGCGGCGCTGCCCCGCAACGTGACGCTGGGCGACCCGCCGGGCTGACGCGGTAAGGCGATGTCGCGGGGGGCGACCCCCTCGAACAGGCCGGTGCCCAGAACCTTGAGCACGGCTTCCTTCGCGGCGAACCGCCCCACCAGGTATTCCCGGCGTCGGCTGTCGCCCAGCGCCTCGGCCTGGGCCAGTTCCTCGGCCGCGAAGAAGTACCGCAGGAACCAGCCCCGGCACAGGAGGCGGTCCAGTTCGTCCAGGGCGACGAGGTCAATGCCGAGCCGCACCGTCGACCGCCTGCTCCGGCACCGACTGCGGGGCGGCCCGGTCCCGCAGCAGTCGGTGGAAGACCGACATCGCGTGCAGGTTCGTCGTCCCCTCCATCAGTTCGAACGCCCGCACGTCGCGGTAGGTCTTCTCGACCCAGGGGTGCTCGATCAGACAGGCCGGACCCAGCAGCTCGGCCACGAGCCGGGTGGCGTCCTCGGCGACCCGCGCCGCCCGCGCCTTGACCGCACCGATGCCGGCCACGTCGACGACACCGGCGTCGATGTCACGGGCCACCGCGTACGTCCGGTGTCGGACCGCGGCGATGCGGTCCAGGATGCCGTCGAGCCGGTGCCGGTCGCGCCTGGGCAGCGACGGGCGGTGCGCGACCAGGTAGTCGCAGGCGGCCTGCGCGCAACCGATCGCCATCGCCGCGATACCCGGACGGAACCGGTAGAGGATGTAGGTCGCACCGTAGAGCCCCCGGCGGCTGGGTGACCGTTGTGCCCCGAGCACGTCCTCGTCGGCCACCGCGACGTCCTTGAAACGCAGCCGACTGATCCGCGCCCCGCGCAGGCCGACGGTGGGCAGCAGTTCGCCGCTGAACCCCGGCGAGCTGGTGTCCAGCAGCACCGCCTCGATGCCCCACGGTCCGGGTGCTCGACGGCAGAACACCACACCGAGTTGCGCGCGGGCGCCGTTGCCGATGTAGCACTTCACCCCGTTGAGCAGCCACCCACCACCCGGGGCCGGGGTCAGCGTCGTCTCCAGTTCCGTCGCGGCCGAGCCCTTTCCCGGCTCGGTCAGGGCGAAGAACGTGTGGGTGGGGCCGGACGTCAGCCGACCGAAGTACCGCTTGCGCTGTTGCTCGTCGGCCAGCGCCTGGACGGCCCCGCCGGACAGCGACGGCCCGGGGCTGGCCAGGAGCACATTGGGATCGCCGTAGGACACCTGCTCGGTGGCGACCACCTGACCGAGGACGGTGCCGCTCACCTCCACCAGCCGCTCCGGGAACTCCCCCGCCGACCGGTACTCCGGCGGCAGCATCCCCTGGACGGGGAAGCGCACCTCCGGCTCGTGCAGGAACTCGGTGATGGCGTCCGGATCCTGGTCCAGCCGCATTCCGATCTCGCGCAACCGGCCGGCCATCGCCGCGCAGTAGTCGCCCAGCTCCCGGGTGCGTTCGTCGAGCAGGTCCGTCCCGGCGGGCGCGGCGGCCTCACGAAGCTCATTCATCGGCGTCCTCCGTGTCGGCGTGCAGGTAGACGTTGCCGACCACCTCGGCGAGGTGCAGGTCGCCGGCGGGTCCGTCGGCGAGGAAACCGCTGGCGCCGAGCAACCGCAGCAGGTCCCGGCCGATGTCGACCAGGCGCAGGTGACAGCGCCACCGGGCGTTCCGGTCGGCGTGCCGACGCGCCTCGGGAACGGCCGTGTCCTCGGCCAGCCGCAGCGCGATGTCGGCCAGTTGTCCGGCGACGAGTTGCTTGGCCAACAGCGTGGTGTCCCCTGAGGTGCGTCCTTCGAGGTGACGCAACGTGTGGGTGAGGGTGGCGTCGAGCAGTTCGCGGTGCGCCGCCAACAGGGCCACCGCGAAGCGGTCGGCGGCCGGTCCTTCGCCGAACGCGGACTCGGGGGTGGCTTCGGCGACGGCGAGGCCGAAGCGGGTCAGCGGCCCGGCCGGTGCGTCGGGCAGCGCCACCGTGGAGGCGAGAACATGACCGGTGGGAGACGCGACCAGCCGGCCGGGTGCCGCCCGACCGTGCAGCGCGTCCAGGACGAGGGGGTAGGGCGTCCCCGCCGCCTGCGGCGACGCGGGGGGTGCGGGTTTCATAGTCGGGCCTCCCTGCGCTCGGGCGCGCCGGCGCTGGACAGTACGGCGAGTTGACTGCGTCCGGTCCGCGGATCGGTGTCACAGAGGACGAGGTTGGCGTAGCGGGTGGCCCATTCCTCGTGGTGACGGGCCAGGTCCAGCCAGACGCTGGTGCAGTAGCCGCCGGGCTGGCAGCGGTGCACCGGCAGATCGACGCCGCTGAGCTGATCGTCCGCCGGCCACGGGCCGACGACCAGCAGGGTCGGCCCCGGCGGCAGCGCCGCGCGGTGGTCGGCCAGCAGGTCACCCAGCGGTACGTCCGCGCCGGCCGCCCGGGTCGCGGTGAACCGGAAACCGGATCGGGTGTCGGTGTCGGTGTCGGTGTCGGTGTCGGTGTCGGTGTCGGTGTCGGTGTCGGTGTCGGTGTCGAAGTAGAGCAGGACGCCGCTGTCCAGCAAGGGGGTGTCGTGCACCAGCGGATCCCGGTACGGCAGTGTGGTCTGCTCGCAGACGAACAGGGCCAGGCTCGATTTCCTGCCGGACCGGGTGTACGCGTCGGCGACGCGCAACGCGGTGAACGGCGCCTGTAGGCCCTGCTCGGAGAGGGCGAAGCTGTGGCTGCGCCCGCCGAACAGGGCGTTGAGCCGCGTGGTGACGGTCTTGACGGGATATCGGTCGGGCAGGGCATAGGCCAGGATCAGCAGATCCGGCGGACCGAACGGGCTCGGGCACCGGTCCATCAGTTCCTCGGCCAGTTCCCGGAACCCGATGTTCCGGGACTGCTTCAGCAGGTCCTCGTCGACCTCGATGCCGTACGGCGCGAGCAGGTCCCGGTGGTAGGTCAGCAGAGCCTCGTCGGGTTCGTAGGGAAGGCCGTCGGGGCGTACGAGCGCTGCCGCGCCGCGCAGGGTCAGGGACATGACCACGTCCTCGGTGAGGGGGGCGGTGGGCGCGGCGGTCAGGAACTCACCTTCCGCGCCCGCTCCAGGAAGTCCGTCAGGGTGCCCACCGTGCGGAAGTCGTCCATGTCCAGGTTCTCGGGATCCACCTCGATACCGATGTTGTCCTCCAGCGCCATGAGCAGTTCGAGAATGGCGGTGGAGTCCAGGTGCATGTCCTCGAAGAGCCGGGTTCCCTCGGCGAGCGGACCGAAGTCGCGCATCAGCACCTCGGTCAGCGCGGCCCGGATGTTCTCGACGATCTCGTGGCGTTCCATGTCTTCTTCCTCTCGGGATACCCGGTCCGCGGACCGGGTGACGCGGGACTGCTGGGGTCGGCGGCGGTCACCCCGACGGCGGTGGGAAAGGGGGCTCAGGTCGCTGCCCGTCCGGCGGGCACCGGCGCGGACGACGACTCCGGTACGGACGACGACTCCGGTACGGACGTCGGCTCCGGTTGGGCAGCGGCTGACGGTGGGACCGGCGGCGACGCGCTCGCGACCGGTGCGACCGGCACCACGAGGTGCTGCGGCCGGAGCAGGTCCTCGACGGTGTCCGCGCGGCGGACCAGGTGCGCCACGCCGTCGACGACGAGCACCTCCGACGGGTGGCCGTGACTGAGGAAGAGCACCGGCGACGCGCTCGGCCCGTACGCGCCGGAGCGCTCGACACCGATCAGGTCGCCTGGGCGTACCTCGGGCAGCGGCACCTTCTTGCCGATGACGTCGTTGGGGGTGCAGAGCGGACCGGTGACGGTGTAGTCGCGCACCGGCGGGTCGGCGGGACGGCTCAGCGACCGGATGGGGAAGTTCCGCTTGACGAAGCTGCCGATGCCGACCGCCGCCATGTGGTGGTTGGTGCCGCCGTCGGCGACGACGAACCATTCGCCGCGCGACGCCTTGACGTAGCGCGCCCGGACCACGTACGTCCCCGCCCAGCCGACCAGATAGCGGCCCAGTTCGGTGATGACCCGGGTGTCGGGGTGTTCCGCGCGGAATCGCGCCACAGCGTTGTTGACCCCCTCGGCCACCGCCTCGATGTCGAGGGGAGACTCGTTGTCGAAGTAGGGAACGCCGAAACCGCCACCGACGTCGACCACGTCCAGCGGCAGGTCCAGCGCGGTGGCGAGCTCCGCCGCCGCAGTGAGCACGCTGCGGGTGTTGTGCGCGATGTCAGCGGCGTCGAGGATCCGGGTACCCATGTAGGCGTGCAGACCGATCACCCGTACGTGGCGCAGCGCGCGCAGGGTCGAGCCCGCCTCGGCGACACGTTCCTGGTCGATGCCGAACTGCCGGGGCTTGCCTCCCATGGCCAGCCGCGAGCCCTTGGTGGCGAACGACGGGTTGACCCGCAACATGACCGGCACCGGCTCGCCAGGGCCGTCGGGCAGCGCCGCCGCCATCGCGTCGACGGTGCTGACCTCTTCGAGCGACTCGCACACGATCGCGCCGATGCGCTGCTCGACGCAGGCGGCCAGCTCCTCCGCCGACTTGCCGGGACCGAGGAAGATGATGTCCCGCGCCGGCACCCCGGCCCGGCGGGCGGTCACCAGTTCGGCCAGGGACGACACCTCCGCGCCAGCGCCCAGGGAGTGCAGCAACGCGCAGACGCTGATGTTGGGATTGGCCTTCAGCGAGTAGTAGATCTCGACCGACGAGTCGAGCAGATCCCGCAGCTGCCGGTACGTCTCGCGGATCACCTCACCGTCGTAGAGGTACAGCGGCGTGCCGTACCGTTCGGCCAGTTCGGCGACGGGCAGGCCCTGGACGGTGTGGCCTTCGACGGCCGCTTCAGGCATGGCTTTCCTCCACAACGGACAAGGTGGTGACGGCGGCCTGCACCGCGCGGTCAAGGTCATGGAGCCGGTCACGGTCAGCGGCGACCAGCAGGGCGTACAGCCGGCCGTCGAACGGCTCCGGTGGGCCGCCGGCACCGACGGGCAGCAGCGCGTTCGCGGCGACGGTGGCGAAGCAGGTGACCAGCACCCGCTCCGTGTCCCGCGTGGTGGACACCGTGGCCAGTGCCCGCCGTACGGTGTCGAACTCCAGGGGCGCGGCGAGCCGCAACGGGTAGTGCCGGGCCAGCGCGACGGTCCCGGGCGGCTGGCACAGCTCGGTGACCCCACCCTGGTACGTCGACATGTTCAGTCGGGCGTTGATCTCCAGCACCGGGTAGACCGTCTCGTCGGCGCCGACGATGGCGTCGACACCCACCACGCCGTGGTAGCCGTCGGCGGACAACCGTTCCGCGACCGCACCTGCGGCGTGCTCGATCTGCCGGTACTGCGTGTCACTCAGCTCCGCCGGCATGAGATGGCCCTGGTGCACACCCTGCGCGGTCAGTGCCTGCTTGACGAAGTCGAGTTCGGCCCGCCCGTCCCGCGCGATGGTGATCTGGTAGTTGAGGTCGCACCGCTTGGGCAGCCACTCCTCGACCACCACGTGTATCCGGTCGTCGCCGGTACGCGCGGCCCGACGGTCCACCATGCGCAGCAACTGCGCCGCCCGTGCGGGGTTCTCCAGCACCAGCAGTCCCTTGCCGGAGACACCGTAGGCGTCCTTGACGACCAGTGGTTCGCCCGACTCCAGCCGGAGCCGGTGGTGGGACAGCACCTCGGCCAGTTCCTGCCGGGTCTCGCAGCAGACTCCGGGGACGGGTCGTAGGCCGGCCGCCTCGGTCAGCCGCCGACCGTAGATCTTGCTGTTGACCCGCTCGACCACCGCGGCGGCCGGGGTGGCCAGGGTGAGGCCGCTGCGCCGGGCCAACTCCTCCTCGTCGGAGGTGGTGCCCATCGGCAGCAGGTGGGCACCGGCCGCACCGAGCTGGCGCAGCCGGTCGAGCAGGACCGGTGAGTCCAGCACGTTCGCGGTGGTGGAACGATCGGGCCGGCTGTTCTCGGGCACCAGCATGGTGGGCAACGCCAGGCCCTGCCGCGTCAGGTAATCCCGGTAGTCCGGGTCGAGTGGGCGGCTGAGCAGAATCGCGTCGTCCGCGCCGGCGAGCAGCACGCCCAGCTCCTCCATCGCGGCGACCACCGGGCGGGGGCCACCAGACGGTACGGGCAGCCCCACGTGGTGGCGGGCCCACTGAGCCTCGGCCTCGAAGTTGCACAGCAGCACCAGCGGTGTATCGGCCGACCCCGTCAGGGCGCGCTTCAGCTTGCGCAGGTATGCGGTGGACATGCTCGGCTCCCTCAGCACTCGACGACCATGGCGGAATAGGTGGCGCCCAGGCCGACGGCGGTGACCAGGTAACGGCCTCCCGCGACCAGCGCGCCACGGCCGGCGAGCGTCGCGAGGTTGAGGAAGGGGTCCGCGCAGGAGCAGTGCGAGTACTCGCCCACGTTGTCCAGGAAGACCCGGTCCCGGTCCAGCCCCAGGGTGGCGCAGATGGTGATCCAGGAGGAGACGTTGACGTTGTGCGGGATGACCATGGTGATGTCGTCCAGGTCCAGCGCGGCGTCGTCCAGCGCCTCCCGGATCACCTCGGCCAGGTGGGTGTGGTATGTGCTGCCGAAGCGGTGCAGTGCCTCCCCGGCGAGCTGGTACCCGTCGAAGAACTCGCCCACCGTGCGGGAGGCGTACGACAGCACCCGGGTGCCCGAACCACCGAGGCCGATCAGGCAGGCGGAGGACGCCTCGCCGATGATCGAGGTGTTCCAGAGCACCTGGACCGCCTTGGTGAACGGCTGTTCGCCGGTGAGCACCAACGCGAGGGCGGCGGGATCCCCGTCGGCGCGTAACAGCTCGCCGGCGACCTCGACGGCGAGCAGGCCGCTGGCGCAGGCGTGTTGGGTCACCGCGAACGCCTCGGCGTCGGCGAGGCCGAGACGCTCACGCAGCGTGTCGGCCGCGACCAAAGTAGTGGGCGTGAGGTCCTGCGCGGTGTGCGCGAAGATCAGGTAACGGATCCGGTCGCGCTCCTCGACGGTGGACAGCAGGGCCTCGGCCGGCGGGCAGACCAGGTCGAAGAGCCCGAGATCGGGGTCGATGCGCAACCGGTCCAGCCCGCGGATGCGGCGGAACAGCCGGGTCTGGTAGCGGTTCAGGCCCAGCCCTGCCGCGATTTCCTCCACGGTGACCGAGCGCTCCGGTGCGTACGCCTCCATCCGACGCAGCACGACATCGGACCGGGTCGGTGCCAGCGTGGTCATGGGGCAATCCTCCGGTCATTTATTGATCGTCAGACGCCACTACGCTAGGAGCCGGTCACAGGGCGAGCAATGGGGGAATCCCCAGTATCTCAGGACCCCAAGAAGGCCCACGAAAAGAGACGTTGCCGATCGTAATCCAGAGCAGACAATTCACTCGCTTTGCCGACCATTCATCGCCAAACCCCTGGCAATTCGTACCGAACGGGACGTACGGACCGCGTTCGCACCCCGTACCCGGCCAACAATGGGGTTTTCCCGACTACCTACGACACAGCCGCGCGGGCGAGGGTGGGCGACAGTCACGCCGACCGCCGACGAACGGGAGACCCGATGTCCAGTCCCACGCTGGCCGACCGGATGAAGATCGCGTTCGAGGGTCTGCGGGCCGGCGAAGGACCCCTCACCTGCGGCCAGACCAACACCTGGCAGTGGATGCGAACAGACGTGGCCAATCCGATGGCCACTCTGCAGTGGAAGCTTCCGCTGCCGGCCGACACCCCCGTCGCAGACGTGGTGGACGCCTTCGCCATCCTGCTCGCCCGGCACGAGTCGCTGCGTACCACCTTTCACGAGCACGACGGCAAGATGCGTCAACGGGTCCTGCGCAGCGGGGTCCTCGTGGCCGAAATGCACCAGGTGGACGCCTCCGCCGATACGGAACTGACATCCCAGCGGATGATCGACCAGCTCCGCCAGAAACCGTTCGACCTGGCCAATGAATTACCGGTACGCCTGGCGATCGCGCTGACCGGGGATAAGGCACTAGCAGCGGTTACCGTCTATTCGCACATGGCGGTCGATTATGGAAGTATGGCCATTCTTGGTCGGGAGTTCGCCGAGCTGATCGGCGCCACCGGCGACCGGTCCGTCGGAGCCCCTCGACACCAACCGCTCGACCAGGCGGCGGAGGAGGCCTCGCCGCGCGGGCGGCGGCGAACCGCGGCGGCCCTGCGGTACTGGACCCAACACCTACGCCAGATACCCCAGTGCCTGATGGCGTTGCCGCCGGTCGGCGACGGTGACGGCCCGGCCAGCGCCGCCCTGCGCTCCTCGGCCGCCACCGTCGCCCTCGACCGGATCGCCGCCCGGACACAGGCCAGTCCGGCGGCCGCCGTGCTCGCCGCGTTCTCCGCCGTGGTGTCGGTCCGGGTCGGCCAGTCCCGCTGCGTGTTCGCCTCACTGTCCAGCAACCGGTTCACCTCCCGGCTGCGTGACTACGTCGGCACCCTGGCCCAGGACGGTCTCGTGGTGGTCGACGTGACCGGACCGACCTTCGACGACCTGGTACGGCAGACCAGCGCGGCCATGCTGCGAGCCAACCGCAGCAGCATCTTCGACGTGACCGAACTGGTCACCCATGCCGTACAGATCAACGACGAGCAGGGCATGGACTTCAGCCGCGACTGCGTCTTCAACAACATCAGCGCCCACCTGCCCCCGGGTACCGACGAGACGACCAACGTCCAGTTGCCCCCGTTGGATCCCCCCGATCTGCGCTGGTCGCCCACGGCCGGGGCCGCCGAGCCCAGCACTCTCACCTGGATGCCGGCGCCAGCCTTTCCCAACCGCCTGGTGCTCCAGCTGATCGCCGCCCAACCGGCGCTCGTGGTCGGTCTGAGTACCGGTGACACCCGACACGTGCCCCCGCCCGAGATCGCCGGACTGCTACAGGGGATGGAAACCGTCCTCGTCGCCTCCGACGCCGGGCCACTGCCCCTAGCGGACGTGCCTGACCTCACCGGACTGACCCCGGTGCCCCGCGACAGCGACTGGGTGCGGGTGGGGGTCAGTTGGGTGCGGCTCAGTGAGGTTCAGCACCTGCTGCGCGACGCACTGGCCACCCCGGCGTACGTGACCGCCGAACCGGACGGTGACAGGCATCGGTTGACCGCGCACCTGCTCGCCACCGACAGCGTACGGACCCCGCGCCAGGCGCACACGGCGTGCATGGCCCGCCTCGCCGGCCGGTACGCGGTGTCCGCCCCGCACCACTACGTCCTGCACGACTCGGCTCCGACCGACCTCACCGACCTGGCGGCCTGGCGTACCCAGCCGGTGCTGGCCCACGGTGACGGCCGCGCATCCACGGAGGACCACCGATGACCGCCCCGAGCGAGACCATCCGTACCATCCACCTCCGCGTCGACGGCGACCGCGAGGCGCAAGGCCCACTGACCCTCGGCCAGGCGAACGCGCTGCAATGGATCTCCGCGCTCACCGACGACCACTTCCTCAGCCTGGTGCAGTGGATCTTCACGGTTCCGGCGGGGACCACACTCGAGCGCGCCTGCGCCGCCCTGGGCGAGCTGGTCCGCCGGTACGAGTCGCTGCGCACCACCTACCACGACGGGCCGGACGGTCCGGTGCAGCGCGTCGCGCGTACCGTCGACCTGCCGATCGAGATACACCAACGACCGGCCCAGCCCGACGGCACGACGCTGGCCCGAGAGCTGATCGCCCAGCTGCGTGCGCACCCCTTCGACCTCTCCAAGGATCTGCCGCTGCGCTTCGCCGTGGCGGTCGAGGGCGACCTGGTGCACACGGTGGTCGCGGTCTACTCACACATGGCCGCCGACTACGTGAGCATGACGGTGCTGGGCGACCGCTTCACCGGGCTGCTCACCGGGACCGTGGCCGACGGGGACGCGCCACCGCACCAGCCGCTGGACCGGGCGGATCGGGAACGTTCGCCGAAGGGCCTGCGGCAGGCGGACGCGGCGCTGCGGTACTGGTCCGACATCCTGCGGCGACGCCCCCGGTGCGTACTGCCCCGACCGACCACAGGTGCCGAGGCGTCGACGACGCCCACGCCACGCAGCGCGGACCTGAACTCGTCACGGTCAGCCGCCGCGCTGGACCGGATCACCGTCCGCACCGGCGCGAGCCGGGCCATGGCGGTGCTCGCCGCGCTCGCCGCCGTGCTCGCCATCCGCACCGGCCAACGACACGTGGTGCTCTACTCCCCCGCCGCCAACCGGCTCGGCGTGCCGCTGCGCGACTATGTCGGCACCATCTCCCAGGACGGCCTGATCAGCCTCGACGTCGACCAGCCCGACTACGACGCGCTGGTGCGGCACGCCGGGACCGCGTTGCTGCGGGCCAACCGGAACAGCGTCTTCGACGCCGAGGCGCTGCAACGCGCGCACGACCGCATCGCCCACGAGCGCGGCATGCCGATGGACCGTGACGGCGTCTTCAACAACATCTCCGGCAATGCCCCGCCGGATCTGCCGACAGTAGCCACCACGGAGACCTTCATCGACTGGTGGACCCCGACCGGCTTCACCAACCTGCTGCTGTTCCACCTGGTCCGGACCGAACAGGCGCTGATCCTGGAACTCATCACCGGGGACAACCGGTACCTTCCCGACGCGGAGATGGAGGCGCTGCTGCTCGGCACCGAACGGGTACTCACCGTGGCGGCCACCGGCAACGTCGCCCTGGCCGACCTCGGCACCCTCGCCGGCATCGACCCGATCCCCCGCGACGGCGACTGGCACTTCGTCGACCACAGCTGGATCCAGCTCAGCGAGGTCAACCGGGTACTGCAAGCAGCCCTACCCGGGCCGGTCCGAGCCTTCGTGACCGACGAAGGCCCCGAAGGCGCGACCGTCGTCGCCCACCTGACCGCCGTAGCCGAGATCACCGACCCCGTGCAGGCACACCTGGCCTGCCTACGACGAGTCGTCGACTCACCCACGGCCATCACCCCACACCGATACGTCCTGCACCGGGGCGCACCCGCCGATCCGGCTGACCCGCAGGCGTGGCGGGAACTGCCGGTGCTGGCCGACGGTGACGGCCGGGATGCGGGAAGCGAGGCAGGGACATGAGCATCATCGAAGCGAACGAGTTGACCCGTACGTTCCGGTCCGGCCGGCAGAGCGTCGAGGCGGTCCGCGGCGTCAACCTGCGGGTCGAGGCCGGCGAGATCGTCGGCTTCCTCGGACCCAACGGCGCCGGCAAGACCACCACCCTGCGGATGCTGACCACGCTGCTCCGCCCGACCAGTGGCACGGCCCGGATCGCCGGTGCGGACCTGGCCACCGCGCCCCGCGAGGTACGCCGCCGGATCGGGTACGTCGCCCAGTACGGCGGCACCGACCCCAACGCCCTGGTGGAGGAGGAACTGTTCCTCCAGGCGCGCCTCTACCGGATCCCGGTCGCACCCGCCCGGCGCCGGGTGGCCGACCTGCTCGAACGGTTGGACCTCGGCGGGCTGGGTAAGCGGCGGGTCGGTTCGCTCTCCGGCGGCCAGCGTCGCCGCCTGGACATCGCGCTCGGCCTGGTCCACGATCCGCAGGTCGTCTTCCTCGACGAACCCACCGCCGGCCTGGACCCGCACAGCCGCAACAACCTGTGGGAACACACCCGCCGGCTCCGCGAGGACCTCGGCACCACCGTCTTCCTGACCACCCACTACCTCGACGAGGCCGACGCGCTCTGCGACCGGATTTCCGTCATCGACCACGGGCGGATCGTCGCCGAGGACACCCCCGCGAACCTGAAACGCCAACTGGCCTCGGACGTGCTCACCGTGGAGGTGGTCGGCGATCCGGCCGCTGGCCAGCGGCTGCTGGCCGAGCTGCCGGGCGTCCGGCACGCCGCGGTGACGAGCACGGGCGGGATCCAGGTCACCCTGGCCGACGCCGAACAGGGGATCACCGACGTGATCACCGCCCTGTCCGGCGCGGGCATCGGCGTGCGTGCCCTGCAACTGGCGCGGGCCAGCCTGGACGACGTCTTCCTCAGCCTCACCGGCCGCGAACTGCGCGACGACCCGCAAGGCCGGCACTCCTCCATCCCGACCACCGAGGGGGCGGACCATGTCCCTGCTCGTTGACATCATGCTGGTGTTCCAGCGCCACCTACGCATCTCCCTGCGCAATCCACTCTGGATCGTCATCGGGCTCTCCCAGCCGGTGGCCTTCCTGGTGCTCTACGGCCCACTGATGACCAGCACCCTGTCGATCACCGGCGTCGCACCGGAGCGCGCCTGGCAGACGTACGTGCCGGGCGTCCTCGTGCAACTCTGCCTCTTCGGCTCCGCCTTCGTCGGATTCGGAGTGATCGCCGAGTGGCGCGGAGGCGTGATCGAGCGGCTCCGGGTCACCCCGGTGAGCCGGGTGGCGTTGCTGCTCGGTCGGGTGCTGCGGGACGTCGCGCTGCTGGTGGTGCAGGCGGTGATGCTGGTCCTGGTGGCGTTGCCGCTGGGCCTGCGCGCGTCGGTGCCGGGTGTGCTGGTGGCACTCGGCGTGGTCACGCTTCTCTCGCTCGGCCTGGCCTGTCTGTCCTGCGCTCTCGCGCTGACCGTCAAGAGCGAGGACACGCTGGGCCCCACCCTCAACACCGGCCTGATGCCGCTGCTGCTGCTGTCCGGCGTGCTGCTACCGATGTCCTTCGCACCGCGCTGGCTGGACCTGGTCTCCCGGCTCACCCCGTTCCGGTACATCGTGGACGGCATGCGCAGCGCGTTCCAGGGTGAGGTTTTCACCGTAACCGTGCTGTCGACAGTCCTGGTCGCCCTGTCGATCAGCGTGCTGTCGGTGCTGCTCGGCGTACGCACCTACCTGCGGCAGAGCGCCTGAGCTCGACACGGAGGTGCTCTCAGGCGACCTTGAGGAAACGGACGGCGGCAGTCTTCGCTGCCTCGAGCGCTGAGGTCAGCACCCCGCAGCCGTCGTAGATACCGGCCGCGAACAGGTCCGTGGGTTGGTCGGTCGTGACGTCGATCGGTGAATCGAGCCGCCCGTCGACCGGGATGCCGGCGTTGGTCAAGATCTGCCGGTAGGGCGCGCTCAGCGACCGGGCGACGATCCGCACGCCGACACCCTCGTCGCCGGTGCCGGCTGCGACAGCGACCTCGTCGGCGATGCCACAGAGGCTGGTCGCTCCACCGGGTAGGAGACCGTCGGCGACTGCGACCTGGCTGAGCTGGACACTCCGGCGGTAGCGCTCCATACGCTGCTTGAGTGCGGCCTCGGTGGACGCGCCGACCTTGATGACGGCCACCCCACCGCCGAGCCTGGCCAGCCGCTCCTCCAGCTTCGCCAGGTCATAGCGATGGCCAGCCTGTGAGATGTCGGCTCGGATCCGGTTGATGCGGTCCTGGATCCGCCGACTGTCGCCCGCGCCGTCGATCAGTGTGGTCTGGTCCGCCGTGACGACGGCCTTGCGGACCCTTCCGAGCAACTCCAGTGTCGCGCCCGGCAGTGCGTCGGTCGCAAGGACCTGCCCGCCGGTCAGGGCAGCGATGTCCCCGAGCAGTGCCTCGCGCTGCGCTCCCGACTCGGGTGCGTTGACGGCGACCGACGAGAACGTGCCCCGCACCTTGTTGACGACGACCGTGGCCAGTGTCTCCCCGTCGATATTGTGCGCGATCAAGAGAAGCGGCTTCTGGGCCTCCATCACCTTCTGCAGGATCGGGAGCAGGATCTGCACGCCGGACAGGTTGCCATCGACGATCAGCACGTACGCGTCGTCGAGAACGGCTTCCTGCCGCTCCACGTCGGTCACCAGGTAGGGCGAGACGTAACCCTGGTCGAGGCGCATGCCTTCGGTGATCTCCAGCTCCGGACCGACGGTGTTACTCTCCTCGACCGTGAGGACGCCGTAGGCCCCGACCTTGTCCATCGCCTCGGCGACTATCTCGCCGGCTGCCGGGTCGCCAGCGGCTAGCCCGACGACCCGAGCGATCTGTTCCTTGTACTCCACCGGCCTGGCCAGAGGCGCGAGGGCCTCGATCGCGCGGGCGACCCCCGCCTCGATGCCGCGAGCCAGCGCCATCGGGTGGGCTCCGTCCTTCAGCGCCTCCACCGCGCCGTCGACCATGGCCTGCGCGAGCACGATCGCCGTCCCCGCTCCGTCGCCAGCCCGCTGGTGTGCCTGTTGAACGATCTCGGTGGCGTACTCGGCACCGAGCTGATCCCGTGGGTCCGCAGCCTTGTAGCGAGTGACGAAAACCGACGGATCGTCGGTCTCGGCGAAGCTGCCGTCCTCGTTCTCGAAGACGATGCGACGGCCCAGTGGTCCCAGCATCAGCCGCAGCCGCTCGGACACGCGGTGCAACCCGCGGGCCACGACGACCTGGTTCCGGTTGTAGTTGCTGGGCCGTTTGGCGACCGCGGCCGGTTGCGTTTGCCCCGGGATGCCGGCCAGCTTCCGCTCCGCGACATTGGCCAGGTAGATATTCAGCTCGGCGTCGTGCGCCCAGAACTTCGGCGACTGGTTGGGTTGCCGGATGCCGACGCCGTCCTTCACGTATCGGAAGAGCTCGTCGATGCCGATCCGGTGGTCGCCGTCGAGATCGGCCGCACCACTCAGTCCCTCGATCAGCACGTCGGTGAAAACCGAGGCGTGCGGTGACGAGTCGGCGATGCTGTCGCCCTCCCACGAGTACTCATAGGCGTCGGATGCGGTCAGGACCACGTAGCCGCTGCCGAGCTGATCGTCGAGCGCGTTCCGGGTGGACGCCTTGAACCCCTCGGCGAACGCCCCGCTGAAACAGCAGTCGAGGATGAGGACCTTCGCCCGGGCGGGTAAGGACTCCAACTGCTCGTTGACGAAAGATCGCGACACGGCCGTGCTGGCTGGTCGAGTACGTCGGGTGTTGGTGGCCGCGAAGTAGAGCCGGTGCAGCCGGTCCACGATGCCGTGGCAGGAAAAGTAGATGAGAACGAGGTCGTCCCGGAGCCGGTCAGCGAGAATGTTCTCGATGCCAGCCCGTACATCCGCGTCGGTGGTGTCCTGCAACACCTCGACCGAGTCGAACCCGCCGACCTCGGGCGCCTCGAGCAACGCGGCGAGTCGGCTCACATCCTGGCTCGGCGCCCGTAACTGGCTGAGTCCCGGATCCTCGTACTCCCCCGCCGCGATCAGCAGCGCGTACCGGCCCATGTCGCTATCTCTCCGATCGCGTCAGCCACTCGACGAGCGCCCGCTCGGTGTCGCGGCTGGCGTTCTCGATTTCGATCGACCGCTCGCCGTCCTGAAGCTTGATCCTCCCGGCCAGCCCACGCCGCATAGCCGCCATGACGACCTGAGCGACTGCCCGCATGACGGGCACCGAGAGTGCCCCGCCCAGCAACAGCGTCCCAGCAGCTACGGCCGTACCGCTCTTGCTGCCGTCGGGATCAGCCGCAGCGCTGGTCTCCAGCGGCACTCCTTTGCGGGTCAGCTCCCGGCCGAGCGTTGTGGCAGCACGCGCGGCGTCGACGCTCGGACCGTCCTCGATGACGAGCTGAATCATGTGGAACCAACCTTCCGGCCCGCATCGATCAAGGATTTCGGCACCAACATGCTAAGAGCGTGTTTGAGAAGGTCTGTTTTGGACGGCGTGGCGGCGTGACATGCACCGTTGGGGCGGGCAGGGTGGCGCGG
>NZ_JBNCLE010000012.1:232107-243347 GCF_049844495.1 Micromonospora sp. DT48 | reverse complement strand
CTTGCGCCTCCACAGAGGCCAAACTCGTCTCGAAATCCCTGGTCAGCAGCCCGTCAGCCGACTACGCAATCGCCCTGGGTTCAGACGAGGGTGCGACGATCGCCGAGATGGTCGCCACCCCGCAGATCATGAGTACGAGGGCGACGGCACCGATCCAGATGATGCGCAGAGGCTGGTTCTTCACGCCTCGATTTTGCTGAGCCGAGCCAGGATTCCTCGCCGGCCGGTCAGGCGGGATGTTCACCGGTTCTTCGGTACGAGCACCGTACGAATGTCGATTCCCGTCCACCGGTCCACAACAGACGATGGTCGGCCGTCCGCTCACCCGCGTCGAACGTCGCGGACCCGGACCGGATGGAGGAACGGGCATCGGCCCGAGAGAGGCCATGCGGATTACCCGGCATGCAATGGGATGAGTTGGCCGGCATGGAACACTCTCTGATCCATCTGTGCAACATCCAGGGATCGCGATAAAGAAAGTCCGCAAAACTACCCGCGATTGCGCTGCCAAACGTTGCGTTTCTCCTGCGTACTGGCATTTCATGGCTGCAGCGCGGCGGCCGGGTCTTCCCCCGAACCGGCCGCCGCGCTCCCCGTTTTCGGCCTGCCGGATGCGCCTGACCGAGCGGGACGGCCACGGGAGTCGGGACAGGACTTCGAGGCGGTAGGGGAGGCGTGTGGGGACATGGGCAGGCGGTGGAAGTGGTTCCTGCGGCCCGGGAAGGTCGCGCTGGATCTGACCGGGCAGGCGGTGCCGGACGGGGACGTGCCGGGGCGGTTCCGGCGGCTGACGGTCGAGCATGTCGTACCGGAGATGCGAGAAACCTCGCGCTGCGACGGCGCGCTCGTCTACGAGCGGCCCGAGGAACGGTCGGCGGTGCCGGGCCGGAACCAGCGTGCGAGCCGCTACGACCCGGGGCGTTCCGGCGGGAACCGGGGGAGGTTCGTGACGCCGGCCCATGCGACGCCGTCCGACGGTGAGCCGGTCGACGTCGCGCCTCCGGACGATCTCCTCGCCACCGTCGCCCAGCTCGAACAGGCAAACCGCCTGGCTGACCTGCATTGGCGCAGCCCCACGGAGGATCCGCGTACCCGCAGGTGCCCGCAGTGCCGCGCGGACGGCACCTGCCCCCGCGCAACCTGGGCCGACGCGATCCTCATGCGCTGCCTGCGCGCGTACCTGCGATGAACGCCTTCGACCTGTCGCCCGCGCAGATCCGCAACCGGCTGATCCTGCGGGCCCGGCAGGCGGCACTGGTCGCCGACCGACGGCGACAGCCAGTGCGGCACCCGCCCGGTCCCGGCGAGGCGGTGCCGGCGACGGCCCACCTGCCGGCCGTCCCGCGCGTGTCCGTCGCTGCGGGGGACGTGGTCCGACTCGCCGAGTCCGATCATCGGCACGCCACCGGTCCGCTCCGGCTGAGGATCGTCCGGATCCGGCCGGACATCAGCGAATGGTACGGGGGCGAGTGGCTGTGGCTCGAAGGCGTCGAGATCGGACCGGACGACCAGGACGGCCCGTTCCGGCCGGTACTGGCCCGGGCAGCCGTGCTCCAACTACCTGTGCAGGGAACGTACGGAAGCGCCGGCCGCTGAAAAGGACCTGCGTGCGTCTTCGTCCTCAGTCGGCGGTGCCTCCCAGGTCTGACTCGATGCGGTGCCGGAGTTCCATCGCCCGGGGGTCAGGAAACCTGGCCAATCGCTCGACCGCCTCGCCCCACCAGCGGCGTGCCTCTTCGGGACGGCCGGCGTCAGTCAGGGCCATCGCGAGGTGATCCAGCGTCAGAGCGAGCTGCCAGTCGTCGCCGAGTTGTCGGTGCACGGCCGCTGCCCGCACATGGAAGGCGATCGCCTGCTCCGGCTGTCCCAACTCCCGGTACGCCTCACCGGCACCGTCCAGCGCCATCGCCTCGCGGCTGCGGTCGCCCAACCGGCGCTGGATTGTCGCCGCGCGGTGCACCGCCTCCAGCGCTTCGGTGGGCCGACCCAGGCCGCGCAGCACCCGTGCGTACTCGACCAGCCAGTGCGCCAGCCACACCGGGCTGCCGCTTTCTGCGATGGTGAGCGCCGCCTCGATCGCCGCGCGGGCGTCGTCGATGCGCCCGAGTTCGCGCAGGACCATGCTGAGGAAGAAGAGCGAGTTTCCCTCCTGCCCACGGTCGTCGATATCCCGCTGCACCGCCAGCGCCTGGTCCAGCAGCGACACGGCGTCGGCGAGGTCGCCCAACTCGTACCGGGTTTCCGCGAGATTGCTCAACAGCAGGGCCCGCCAGCGCCGGTCGCCGCGCTCAGTGAAGATGTCGAGGCTCTCGCCGAACCAGGTCAGGGCGTCGGCGAGCCGGCGGTGCCGCAACGCCAGCAGTCCCAGGGCGTTGATCGACACCGCTGTGCCGTGCTCGTCGCCGATCTCCCGCCGGATCGCCAGCGCGGCCCGGTGGTGCTCCTCCGCCTCGGTCAACTGGCGGGCCTGGAAGTGGGCCTTGCCGAGGCTCTCCAGCGCCTCCGCCTCAGCACGCCGGTCGTGTAAGGACCGGGCGGCGGCGAGACCGGTCCGCGCGGTGGCGAACCACGCGTCGAAGGCGTTGCGGTGCATGAATACGCTGCGCAGCAGGACGGCCAGCTGCCAGGCGACCTGTGGCAGCTCGGCGTCCACAGCGGCATGGGTGGCGGCGACGAGATTGTCCTGCTCGGCGGTGAACCAGGCGTCGGCCTCCGCTGCCGTGTCGAAGCTCAGCGGCGTGACGTCGACCGGCGGGTCCAGCGGCACCGTCCGGTAGAACGGGAGGGTACGGCCCAGCGCCGCGTCGCACGTGTGCAGGTACCAGCTGAGCACGCGACCCAGCGCTGCCCGGCGACTCTGGTCGCTCTCCAGATGCCTGACCTGGTCCACCGCGTACGCGCGCAGCAGGTCGTGCAACTGGTAACGGCCAGGTGCGCTCTGCTCCAGCAGGTGAGCTCTCACCAGGGCGTCGAGTGGCTGCCGGACGGCCGACATCGGCAGACCGGCGAGCGCGGCGGCGGCCGGTGCGCTGAAGTCCGGGCCGGGATGCAGACCGAGCAGCCGGAACAGCAGGGCGGCCGAGGTGTTCAGGGCTCGGTACGACCACGCGAAGACCGTCCGTACGGCGTCAGCCTCCTCACCGTCGTCAGTGGTGAGGGCGTCCCACAGAGCCGACTCGTCGCGCAGATCCTGGATCAATTCGGCCAGCGGCATGAACGGCCGGCTCGCCGCCCGCTCCGCGGCGATCCGCAGCGCCAGCGGCAGCCTCGCGCACAGACGGGCCAACTCGACCAACTCGGCCGGATCGTCGTCGGCGCGGTACCCGGTTGTCACCTCGTGCAGCAACGTCACCGCGTCATCCTCGGACAGCATGCGCAGCGTGAGGCGGCACCCGCCGTCGCGGCTGACCAGACCGGAGAGCATGGTCCGGCTGGTGACGATCACCAGGCAGCTACTCGTACCCGGTAGCAGCGGGCGCACCTGGCGGGCGGTGGCGGCGTTGTCCAGGACCACCAGGACGCGCCGGTCAGCGATTCTTGAGCGATACAGCGCCTCACGGTCCTCACCGTCGGCCGGGATAGCGGATGACGGTACGCCGAGCGCCCGCAGGAAGCGGTCGAGCACTTGCTCCGGCCGGCTGGGCTGACCCGGATCGTAGCCACGAAGGTTCGCGTAGAGCTGGCCGTCCGGAAAGTGCTGGCGTACGGCGTGCGCCCAACGCAGCGCCAGGGCCGTCTTGCCCACGCCGGCGGTGCCGCAGATGACGACGAGGGTGGCCCGGACGGATTCGTCGGCGAGCAGCCGGTCCAGTGAGTCCAGTTCGTTGACTCGGTTGACAAAGCCGCGCACGTCGCCGGGCAACTGCCGGGGCGGCGGGTGCGTGGGCGAGGAGTCTCCGGAGTGGAAGTGCACCCCGCCGTACACGTCACGAGCCTGGACGAGATCGGCGGGCCCGGACAGCGCTGACCTGTTGACATGCTGCGGTCCTCGCTCGTCCGACGGTTGTCCGCCCGGTCCTCGTCCGGCCGGTCCTTGTGCGTCCGGTTCTTGTGCCTCCGCGCCCCGGTCGGTCATCGCTCAGTCCAGGCGTGGCGGCTCCAGCGGCGCTACCACTCGCGCGAAGTACTCGTCGAGCGGCTCACCGTCGTGGTAAAGGGACTCGATGAACTCCTGGCACCGCACCACCACACGTGGGTTCCGCCACCGCCGAGCCGCTTCGAGTATTCCGTCGGCGTCGTAGATCGCCTCGTACATCACGTCGGTGCCGAGGGTGTAGATCTCCGGCAGCGGGCCATCGACCTCCGCGGCGACGACGCGGTCGGGCCCCACCACGCGGGTCAGGCCGCCGTATTCGTGGCGGAGCCGCAGCACATGCAGCTCCCATTGCAGGTACGGCGTCAGCGGCTGTTGCACCACCCGCACCCGTCGAGTGGCGAACCCGCCGTCGGCTATGCGCCGGTAGTAGTCCTCAAACTCAGAACGTCGGGCGTCGAGAATCCGCAGCGACTCGTCCCACCGGCCTGCGGCGAACGCCTGCCAGCCCTCGTCATTGGGCTCCTTAAACGTTTGTTGTCGTTCGAGCTTCCAGAAGCCGGGCTGGCCGGTCGTCCAGAATCGCTTGTCGAAGTCGGCCCAGTAGGCGTCGAGGGCCAGCAGCTCGCCCGGGTCTCCGTCGAGGAGGTCATGCATCAGGGATGTCCACCTTCGCGGCGAGCATGGTCGATCGGGGGATGATGATAAGCCGCTCGCCGGGGTCGACGGAGACCCCTTCTGGCAGGCGATCTCGGTAGCTGTCGGTGAGGTCCTGCCCGATCACCGCAACATCGCCGTTGCTCAACTCCCAGATGTCGGGACAACTGCCGTCCCCGGACGTGTTGCCCAGCTCGTGTGAGGACTTGCCCCAACGACGGCTGAGCTGGGCAGAAGGATCCGCCTCCCACCGACGTGCGCTCATGACGCCTCCCTTCAAGATGCGCTGATCTGGTTACTCAGAGTAACATTCAGAGCCCTGAATTACATTCGGTAACTGACTTCGAGCATCATGGCGAACCGGGGAGCGCGGTATGGACGATCCGCTCATGCTCGCGGCGGCGACCACACTTGTCGCCTGGGTGACCACCAACCTTGCCGAGGGCGCCCGGTCCGCCGTGACCGGGCTGACTGACTTCCTTCGGCACCGGTTCCGACGGGAAGCCGCATCGTGGGAAACGGTCGAGGTCGCCCTACGGCAACCCACCCCCGACGCGGTCCATCGACTCGCGGCGCTCCTGCACCAGGAGGCCCGCCGTGACGCCACCTTCGGTGCCGAGTTCCGCGCACGCTTCGCAGAGGTCCAGGCGATCGTCGAGGACAACCACGGAGACGTGACGAACACGGTGTCCGGTGATGTCAGCGGGCCGGTGGTGCAGGCACGCGACGTCCACGGCGGCATAACCTTCGGCGGCACTCCCGTCTGAGGACAGGCACGATCTCGGCTACGTTCATTGCAGAGCCGCGAGCGTCTCGTCTGGTCGGTCGGACAGATGCGCTTGCTCGTAGAACCACTGCAGATGTTCCACGAGTGCCGTCGTGGTGGTGCTGTCGGCGAGGATCGAAATTGGAAAGCCAGGGCGTAGAGCGAGCTTCGCTGCAGCGATGTTCACGTCGGGGAGCTGGTTGAGCCGTTGCCGGAACTGCTCCCGCAGTGCGACATCCCCGAAGGGAGTGCGGTTGGCCAAGTGCTGGAATACCACCTCGACCTTCCCGCTCGGGTAGAGCGTCATCGGCCAGATATCGCCGTCCCGGTGGCCGCGCTCACGGGCCATGAGGAAGCAGGACGTCTCTGCCGCACCGCCGTAAAGCAGCGTGCCGCCCAACTCGATCCAGTGTTCAAGCAGCGTCAGCGTGGCCTCGACGACTGCCTTGTCCTGCAATAGGCCCAGTTGCTCAACGAAGCGGTCGGCAAGTGACTGCCCTTCACCGGGCCGTGGCCGGGGCATCCGCCGCGGCAGTTCATCGGGTGCCAACCCGACCAGCTGCGCCAGCTCGTCAAGGTCGATGCGCTGGGTCTGGTCGGCGCGACCGTGCTGGTCGAACATGACCCCTTCAGCTTGCAGTACCGCGACCGGGTCGTCCGTGCGTCCGTCTGGCCACCGGAAACCAGCGGCCATTGTTCCTTCGACCTGCAACACCCGGTGTGCGTTGGGTGCTGGCACGCTGCGCAGCCGGTTGCCGACAGGCTGCGGTGCGGTGCCGACCAGGGCGGCGAGGTCCCCATAGGTCGTCCAGGACCCGGCCGGTAGAGCGGAAAGCGCCTTGTCCATCAGATCCCAGCGCACCTCGGACTGGTCGGTCGCCTGTCCGGTGGGACCCGGCCAGACGTTGATGATCCGTTCGGCGAGAGCGTCGGCGCGTGCATGGATCTGGGGTCGACCCCAGCGTTCGCAGGCGACTATGTCCTGGGTCAGGCGTACGCCGCTCTTGGCGAGTTCGACCCGCTTGACCGCGAACGGGCTGTTGCCCAGTTCCACGTTGTATCCGGTCAGAGTGAGATTGCCCAAGGTGTGCTTGAGTGCCTCGTGTACCTCGTTGACGTTCTCATGCGGTTCGAGGTCTGCGGCGAGCATCCGCTGCCACTCCGGCCCGATCTTCTGTGGCAGGACGTGTTCGATGGTCAGCTTCTCGGGCAGGACCGGTTCCTTGCTGCCGTACGACTGCTCCAACCAGCGCAGCACCAGCGTGCGCTGCGACGCGCGGCCGTTGGTGTAGAAGGGTAGCGATCGCACCGCGTGACGTACGTCGGCGTCAGTCGCGTAGTACTTGCGACCGGCCGACAGGTAGGCGTGCACCGCCTGGTCAACCGGCTGGCTCTTGTCCATCTCCGTGACGATGGAGAGCAGGTTGCGATTGATGTTCGCGGTGGCCCGGCCGATCAGTAGTCGCCGGACGAGGAAGCTTTCCACGTACCGCATCGCCGACGCGACCTCTGCACTGGTCGCGGTGCCCAGGCTGCGACGGTCCAGCAGGTGCAGCAGGATCGGGTAGACGGTAGTGGTACCCCAGGCGTGTAGCCGTTGCAGTCGGAGTCTTACGTCCGGGTCCTGCTCCTTCTCCGGGCGCAGGATGAGTTCCAGCAGTGCGCCGAGGCGGGCGAACCTGCGTACCTCCGCCTCGATCTCGTCCTCCGTGCTGAGCCGGTCGAGCCGGGCCTGCTGTCGCGCGTACGTGTCGCCCTGAGTGATCCGTGGATCGGTGTGCACGAGATCCAGCCAGAACAGCACTTCCAACTCGGGTGAGCTGAGTCGCCGCTGCAACGGCAGCCAGTGCGCGTCGTAGACGGTCTTGCTGCGATTGGGTAGGCGCATGAACAGGTAATTGCGCAGCAGATCGGCCTGGGTGAGCTTGAGACCGGTGTTGTTCAGCGATTCGAAGATCCGGTAGACGTTGTCGTCGGCGTGCGCGACGACCGAGACCAGGGCCAGCCCGAAGATCACCGCGTCCTCCAGACGCTGCACCTGCGCCTGGTCGGCTGGCTTGAGCCGGTCGCGGAAGTATTGGTATGCGGCTCCGACGGCACCCCCACCGATCTGCGCTGAAGAGTCCACGCAGGCGAGATAGGCGTCAAGGTCGGCCTGGGTGGGGACAAGCTTCAACCGGCGGTGCGGAGTGTATTTGTTGATCAGGTATTGGTCGTTGAGCCGGTCGCGATGCTCGTCGCCCTCGGTGGCCACCCGATGATCACGGATCGCGCATAGCAGGATGGACAGGGTCGTTAACCGCTGCTGGCCGTCGACCACGAGGAAGTCGCCGATGCCGGCCGGGCCGTTGTTCGGGCTGGGCGCCAGCACCAGTGAGCCGATGAAGTGTGTCGTCTTGGGGTTCTCGGCTCGATCGTCGGCGAGCCGGGCAATGTCGTCCCAGAGACGTTCCAGCTGATGGTCCTGCCAGGAATACGTGCGCTGGTAGAGAGGCACCTGGTATTGCTTCGCGCCTTCGAGCAGGCCCTGAAGGGTGGTCTCGGCCGCTGCGACCATCGGAAGCTGTCACCTCATCGTTTCGGTACGTGATCAAGACAAGTTACAAAGGGTAATGCAGCACTCAACGCGGCGCGAAGAGGCGGCTGACCATGCCTGTGTGCCGGATCGGCCGAGGTCGTGCTCCTTCTGGTTCGGTTTGCACGGTGATCCGCGTGGCTTGCACCGGAGGTGTCGTGAATCTGACTCGTGCCGTGATCGTGCTTGTCGACCAGTTCGGCGCAGGTGAGGGGTGAGTAGCATGCGCCGGGTGATTCGCTCATGAGGCCGACGATTGCCGCCGACACCCTGCGCCGGACCCTCACCCAGTACCTGACAACCACCTTCGGCCTGACCGAAGAGGGCGTACGTCAGGGCTTGGAGGGCTTCCTCTCCCACCCGGAGCAGGGCATCTTCCGTGGCCCGTACCTGCGGATCCGCACCCCTTTCCGGCCGGCCGAGGGTGACTGGCGGGCGTGCCTGGACTGGGCCCCCACCGACTTCACGCCCTACCTGCACCAGGCGAAGGCGTTCGCCCGGCTGTCGACCAAAGGGAAGGCGGCCGAGCCGACGCTGATCACCACCGGCACCGGCTCGGGCAAGACCGAGTCGTTTCTGATCCCGGTGCTCGACCACTGCCGACGTCGACGGCAGCAGGGGATACCCGGTGTCAAGGCGATCCTGCTGTACCCGATGAACGCCCTCGCCACCGACCAGACCCAGCGCATCAACGAGCTGCTGTCCGATCCGGCGCTGGCCGGGGTGACCGCCGGCCTGTACATCGGCGACGTCGCCGCGATCGAGTACCCGCACGTGTTCACCAAGCGGTCGGAGATGCGCCGCACTCCGCCGGACATCCTGATCACCAACTACAAGATGCTGGACCTGCTGCTCCAGCGCGCCGACGACCTGCCGCTGTGGGAAAACGCCGAGCCGGCGTATGTGGTGTTGGACGAGTTTCACACCTACGACGGCGCGCAGGGCACCGACGTGGCGATGCTGCTGCGGCGCCTCGCCGCCGCCCTCGGCCTGGCCCAGCCGGACCGCCCGCTCGGGTCGATCTGCCCGGTCGCCACCTCCGCCACCCTGGGCGAGGGCGGCGGCCGGGACGGCCGCACCGCGATCCGCGAGGTCGCCGAACAGGTCTTCGGCGTCGCCTTCGACACCGCGTCGCTGGTGGGCGAGGACCGTTACGAGCCGGGCGAGTTCATCACCAACCAGGACTTCAACCTGCCGCTGCCCAGCCCCGAGCAGCTCGCCGCCGTCGATGACCGCGACCCGGAGCGGATGATGGCCGAGGTCGCCGAGATGGTGCTCGGTGAACCCTGCCTCGACAAACCCACCCGCCTCGGTGCGCTGCTGCGTCAGCACCCGTTGACCAAGGCGGTGCTCGGCTCGCTCCAGGACCGGCCGGGCACCCTGCACGAGATCATCGATGTGCTGCCACGCAAGAACGCCACCGGCTGGGGCAGCGCCATGAAGAGCCGACCCGAGGTCACCGTGAAGGCTCTCGCCCGGTTCGTCGGGCTGTTGTCCATGGCGCAGAACCCGGACGTGCCGGGCCGCCCGCTGCTCAACATCGAGACGCATCTGTGGGTACGTGCCGTCTCACGGCTGCTGCGCGGCACCTCCCACCAGGCTGGCTTCGGCTGGTACGGGGAAGCACCCCGGGAGTTGGACCCGTACGCACCCGACGTCGACGCGGTGGTCGCCGACAACCGCTACCCCCGGCTGCCCGCCGTCTACTGTCGGCACTGCGGCCGGTCCGGCTGGATGGCCCTGTCTCCGGAACGCGACCCGCAGGAGCTGGAGACCGACCCCGACAAGATCTACCGGGCTAGCGTGGGCCGGGACAAGCGCCGGGTCCGCGCGCTGATCGCCGCCACCGCCGACGAGATCGAGCAGCGGCCCAGCGGTCTGCTCGTCTTGGAGTTCGGCCGCCGGGTGCGCCCCTTCGATCCGCAGCGCGACCGGGAACAGAGCGACGACGCGATCGTCGTACTCGGCGACCTGTCCACGATCGACGCGGCCGAGAAGGACCGCTGCCCGTCCTGCCAGATGGATCACGGCATTCGGTTCCTCGGCGCCGGCCTGGCCACCCTCGCCTCAGTGGCGATCACCCAGCTCTTCACCGGCGGCGAGCTGGACGAGCGGGAGAAGAAGACGCTGCTGTTCAACGACTCGGTCCAGGATGCCGCACACCGTGCCGGTTTCGTGGCCAACCGGTCGTACGCCTTCTCCCTGCGCTCGCTGCTCGCCAGCCGACTGCGACCCGGGCAACCGGTCGGACTCGACGACCTCTTCGCCGAGATGATCGAGGAGGCGGTGAAGCCGGAGATCCTCTCCACCGTCGTCCCACCCGACCTGCACGACCAGCCCGGCGTCGACAGTCTGCTCGCCGGTGAGCACACCGGCAGCCGGGAAACCTGGTCGTTGATCAGTGAGCGACTCGTCTTCGCCACGGTTATGGAGACCGGTCTGCGCGCTCGGCAGGGCCGCACCCTGGAGTTGACCCGCAGCGTCGCGGTGGAGGTCGCGCTCGACGACCCCGCAACCGCTGTCGCCATCTGTCGGGACGTACACCTCACCGGTCCCGGGCAACTCGGTGCCGCACTGCCGGATGACGCGCGCTACCTCGCCTTCCTCCGTGGCATGCTGGAACGGCTGCGGACCCGAGGCGCGGTCTACCACGAGTGGCTTGTGCCGTACCTGCGTCGGGGTGGTGCCCGATGGCAGATCTGGGGTGGCCGTCCGGCCGGTATGCCCGCCTTCCCGAGGGGGGTGTCGGCACCGGCGTTCCTGCTGGCCTCCTCGAAGTCCCGCTCCGAGTTCGACGCCATCACCGCCCGGGGCAACTGGTACCAGGACTGGACGGCACGGTGCCTCGGCCTGGACCTCGGCGACACCGCCACCTACCTCACCCGCCTACTCCCGGCCCTCGCCGCCGCCGGCATCGTCGCTGCCGGTGACACCGAGGACGGCAACACGGTGTACGGGCTGATGCCCGGTCACCTGCGCGTCACCCGGCTCGACGACGCGCAGGCCGTACGCGCCGGAGTCGGCTGCGACACCTGTCACTGGCAGCAGACCGAGCATCCCGACCGGGTCGCCGACTGGGTCGGACAGCCGTGCCGGCAGTACCGCTGCCGTGGGGGGGGCCCAACCCCCCCCCCCCCCCCCCCCCCGGACCCCGAATAACGACCGCGGGACCGGGTCAGTTACAGGTGGAGGGGGGGAGCCCGCGCAAC
>NZ_JBNCLE010000012.1:0-232097 GCF_049844495.1 Micromonospora sp. DT48 | reverse complement strand
CCGAGCACCCCTCCGGCGCGGCCGACGGGGTTCCACCGCGGTGCGGTTTGTTCGGGGGGGGGGGGCGCCCCCCCCCCCCCCACGACGACACCGCGCCGGACGACTACTACCGACGGCTGTACCTGGAAAGTTCCGTGTTCCGGGTGGTCACCGGCGAACACACCGGCATGCTCACCCGCGCCCAGCGGGAAACCGTGGAGAAGCAGTTCCGCGACGGCGCGCGGTACACCGACCCGAACGTGCTCTCCTGCACGCCCACCCTGGAGATGGGTATCGACATCGGGGCGCTCTCGGCCGTCGTGCTGGCGTCCCTGCCCAACGGTCCGGCCAACTACGTGCAGCGGGCCGGTCGTGCCGGCCGCAAGAGCGGCAACGCACTCGTACTCACCCTGGTCGGTCGCAGCGAGCGGGACCGCTACTACCTGACCGAGCCGAGAGACATGATCGCCGGGCAGATCGTGCCACCCGGCTGCTTCCTCTCCGCGGTGGAGATCCTGCGCCGGCAGTATCTCGCCCACCTGATCGACCTGGCCGCTCGCGGTCGCCTGCCCGGGGTGTTGCCGATGCCCCGGCGGGCGCACCTGCTGTTCGGCCCGAGCGGTTGGCTCACCCACCTCGCGGAAGCCGGACGCGGCGATGGTCTGCGGCTGGTCGAGGACTTCCTGGCGCTCTTCGGCGACAAGGTCCTGCCAGCCGCTGCCGACCAACTGCGCGAGTTCGCGATCGACGGGGTCGTCCACCGGGTGAAGGAGGCCGACGATGCCTGGGAGGAGCGGCTGGCCGACCTGCGACGGCGGCTCCAAGAGATCGCCAACGCCCGGGGCACACTCGTGCAGAGCGACCCCGACCATGCCCGCGAGATCAGGATGCTCAAGGCGGAGGAAGGTGCGGTCCGCCGCCGCCTGCGAGAGGTGAGTGCGGCTGCCGCGCACAGCACCCTCGTCGAGTTCGGGCTGCTTCCCAACTACGCCCTCATCGACAGCCGTACCGATCTCGAAGCCACCCTCACCTGGGAGGAACAGACCGACGGTGACCGGCGGTTCCACAGCGAACTGCGGGAGTACGCGCGGCCGGCCCGCCCGGCACTCGTCGAGATCGCCCCGGGTAACAGCTACTACGTCCGTGGCTACCGGCACGAGATCTCGGGACTCGACGTCGGACCGCCCGACCGGCCCACCTACGAGCAGTGGCGGGTCTGCGCCCAGTGCGGCTATGTGCGTACCCACCTGGCCAAGGAGGACAGCAGCGCCTGCCCGCGCTGCGCCGACCGGGGCATCGCCGACCACGGACGACTCTTCCACGTGCTCCAGCCGACCCGCGTCTACAGCCGCGACAAGCGAGATGACGCCCGGATCCGCGACGACAGCGACGACCGCGACCGTCGCTTCTACGCCACCACGGTCGCGGTCGACATCGACCCGGCGAAGGTCGACTCGTCCTGGCGGCACGCGCACGACACCTTCGGCGTCGACTACAGCCGACATGCCATGATCCGTCACTTCAACCTGGGGGCACAGCGCTACGACCGGCCGGCCGAGTTGTTCGCCGGAGACGAGGTACGGATCAACCGGTTCCACACCTGCACCTCGTGTGGTGGCACCACCGTGGACGGTCTTCCGACCACCAGCCAGCACGTGGCCGCTCAGGCTTCCGGCGCGACCGTCGTGCCGGGCGGGGAACACCACCGACCCTGGTGTCCGTACCGGCGGGCGGCGGCGACGCCCGACCTCCACGTCGACCTGATCCTCGCTCACCAGTTGGAAACGGAGGCGCTGCGGATCCTCATCCCCGCGGCGACGGCGATGGTGCAGGAGCGGCTGCTGTCCTTCGCCGCCGCCATCCGCCTCGGCATCGCCGCCCAGTACGGCGGCGACCCGGCACACCTGCAGGCTGTGCCGGCCACGATGCCGGATGGGCAGAGCGACGGTACCCGCAACTTCGTGGTCGTCTACGACACCCAGCCGCAGGGCACCGGATACCTTCACCGGCTCGCGAAGCCGGAGGAGTTCCGTGCCGTGCTGGAGCTGGCCCGGCAGCGGATCGCCGACTGCGAGTGCCGGCAGGAGGCTAAGCCGGTGTGCCACCGGTGCCTGCTGCGCTACGCCCGCAACGAGCACTTCGCGCTGATGAGCCGTGACGAGGCGCTCGGCATGCTCGACAAGCTCCTCGACAACTGGGACGTCGAGGAGGGCACCCGCACCGACGAGATCTCGCTCATCCACCAGGTGGAGAGCGAACTGGAGTTGCAGTTCCTGACCAAGTTGCTCGCCTACGGTGCGACCCCCGGCTCCGGGCTGCGCATCGATCGACGTCGTGATCACGATGGTGCCCGCATCGCCGACCTGAGGTTCGTCGGCAACGGTGGGCACAGCGTGACCCACTGGCAGATGAAGTTGCAGAACACGGTCAAGGGCACCCGCCCGGACGTTCACTTCCAACGCCTCGACGCACCGTCGCCAGAGGTGGTGGTCTACCTCGACGGTTTCAAGTACCACGCGACACCGCAGTACAACCGTCTCGCCGACGACGCACAGAAACGTGCTCGGCTACGGGCCCATGGCTACCTGGTCTTCGCCGCCACCTGGGACGACGTCAAGACCTGGGGAAACCTGGACGGCCCGGGGCAGTGGACACCGTACGGCGGAGTCTGCAAGCAGGTCGCCCGGGAACGGTACCGGCAGTTCCTGCCCGGCGCGGATCCGGACGAACTCGAAACGAACGTCTGGGTCAACCCGATCGCGCAGCTGATGCGGTTCCTCGCCGACCCCGACCTCACCCGGTGGCAGCGCAGGGCCGAGGCGGTGTTGGCGGGCCTGCTCAAGCAGGCCAGGGACAACAGCCCCACCGATTCGGCCGGTGTCGGCGACCGGCTGCTCGCCTCGCTGCGCGGCGCACCGCTGCCGGGGCCTTCCGCGCAACGACACATCATCGTGGCCCGCGCTCACGACAACGCCGGATGCGCGGTGACCGTGATCGTTGACGGCCGACGTAAACCACTGCCGACCTGGTCGGCGCTGACCGTCGTCGACGACCTGCCGGTCGCAGTCGCTGAGGCCGGACACAAGGAACGGTGGGCTGCCTGGCTCGCTTGGGGAAACGTCATCCAGTTCCTCGGCCACGGCGGGGGAGACGGTGGCCAGCTCGCGACCTCTGACCTGGACGCGTTCGACCCGGCGTCGCTGGCGGTCACCGAAGGAACCGGTCTGCTGCTCACTCAGCGCGCCTTGCCACTGGACGAGGAGACCGCCACGTGGCTCGGCGCCACTCCGCAGCCGGCGGCGACCGGAGCGGCACCGGTCGACGACACGTCACCGTGGCGGGACGTCCTGCGTTACGTGGACCCGGACGAGGGCACCTTGGAGGCACTCGTACAGCAGCTCGCTCGGCAGAACCTGCCGACCCCGGTGGTGGGCTATGAGCTGGGCGACCAGGGTTGGCAGGCCGAACTGGCCTGGCCCGAGCAGCGGATCGCGATCGTGCTGACCGGGCCGTCCGGTGATCCGGAGATCGAGGACCGGGACCGGGCGTACGCCGAGGCGGGCTGGCACGTGCGGACCGCCCGCGAATGGTCGGTCGAGGAGTTGGCCGCACAGCTTGCCGTGGATGGGGGAGAGAACCGATGAGCGCCGGGGCGACGTTGCGGATGCTGGACCGGGCCGACAAGGAGGTCATGAAGCTCACCCGCGCGGATATCGGTGCGGTCTACGAGTTCATGCACAAGTTCCGGCACAACCCGGACAACCCCGGGCTCAAACTGAAGGCGCTCAGTGGCGACTCCCGGCTGATGTCCGCCCGGGTCAACCGGGACTACCGGGCGCTGCTGCTGCACATCGCCGCCCGCGACTACCTGCTCGTCGCCGTCAAGCATCGCCGCGAGGTGTACGACGACCTGTCGCGCTTCGCGTACCGGATCAACCGGGTCACCGGTGGTATCGAGGTCGTCGACCTGGCACCGGTCGGCGACAGCATCGTCGGTCGGGTGGTGCCACCGGAGCCCGAGCCGGAGCCCGCGCGCAAACCACTCTTCGACGCGTACACCGACGCCCAGTTGCTGGAGCTGGGTGTCTCCGAGCCGCTGCTGCCGCAGATCCGTGACCTCGTCAGCGAGACCGACCTGCTGGAGCTGCTCGACCGGGCCCCGCAGCTCACCACCGACGTGCTTTTCGCACTCTTCGACGGCACCCCGTACGAGGTGGTGCGTGAGCAGGTCACCGATCCGGTCCGCGCCGACGAGCCGATCGACCCGGAGGACTTCGAGTCGGCGGTCAGGCGCCCGGCCACCCAGGTCACCTCGGACGACGAGGCGCTACAGGCGATTATCGGCGAGGCGTTCGAGCGGTGGCAGATCTTCCTGCACCCGACTCAACGCAAACTGGTGGAGAAGAGGTACAACGGCCCGGCCCGGGTTGGCGGTGGTCCCGGCACCGGCAAGACCATCGTCGCGCTGCACCGGGTCGCTCACCTTGCCCGGCAGCTTCCACCGGGCACCGACAAGCCCATCCTGCTGACCACCTTCAACCGCAACCTCGCAGCTGACCTGCGGACTCGACTACTCGCCCTTGGTGGACAGGAACTCGTGGCACGGGTCGACATCGTCAATATCGACCGGCTGGCCAGCCGCGTGGTGGCCGAGGCGAAGGCTGCCGGTGGTCGCCGCGTCGTCGACGACAGCCGGGTCGCCGAGCTGTGGGCCGAGTTCCTGCTGGAGACCGGTGAATCCGGATGGGACGCGGAGTTCCTGGCGGCCGAGTGGACTCACGTCATCCTCGGCCAGGTGCTCAACTCGCGCAACGACTACTTCAAGGCGCGTCGCCCGAACCGCGGTCGGAGTCTGACCCGGGTCGAGCGGGATCAGGTCTGGCAGGTGACCGAGCGCTTCACCAGCTGGCTCGACACCCGGAGCGTCTGGACCTGGCGGCAGGTGGCACAGCGGGCGGCACGTCTGGAGATCGACCGGGCGTCGGGCGGGGGAGAGTCCTCAAGCGCCTCCTACCGCCCACGCTACCGGCACGTCGTGGTGGACGAGGCGCAGGACCTCAGCGCTGCCCATTGGAAGATGCTGCGTGCGATGGTCGCTCCCGGCCCGGACGACATGTTCCTCACCGGCGACACCCACCAACGCATCTACGACAACCATGTGACGCTGAGCAGCCTCGGCATCAACATCCGCGGTCGCTCGTCCCGACTCACCCTGAGCTACCGGACGACCCGGCAGATCCTGGCCGACGCCCTGCAGATCATGACCGGCGAGGTGTACGACGACCTGGACGGTGGCGAGGAGAACCTGGCCGGTTACCGTTCGCTGCTGAGGGGTGCCCGGCCCGTGTTCCGGGGAGCCTCGACCTGGTCTCAGGAGCGGGATCTGATCGCCGCGCAGTTGCGGGCGTGGAAGGACCCGGTCGACGGCTCGGTGGCGATCTGCGTACCGACACGGGAGCTGGCGGCGGACGTGATCAGCCGGCTGGAGGCCGAGGGGCTGCCTGCCGTGGAGATCGGCCCCGACGGCCCGAAGCAGCCCGACGGCGTCCATGTCGGCACCATGCACCGGTTCAAGGGCCTCGAATACCAGCGCATGATCATCGCCGGAGTCAGCGACGGCCTCGTCCCACGGCAGATGATCAACCGGTACCGAGACACCGACCCGAAGCGGTATCAGCGTGAACGTCAGCGAGACCGTTCCCTGTTGTTCGTCGCCGCCACCCGCCCTCGGGACGAGTTGGTGGTCTTCTGGCACGGCACGCCGAGCCCGTTCCTCACCAGTCGACTCGTACAGCGTCAGCGACCGTGAACACCGACCCTGGGATGCGGGACGCGGTGGGTCAGCACCGTACGACGTAGCTGGAATCGTAGACCCATTTCAGGGTGGCGACCGAGAGCCATTCCCGGTGCCAGTATCGGAACGTCAGGGCGCCGATGAACCCCGATTCTCGGGAGGTGCGTTGTCCAACGTACCGTGCGGTGGTCGACGATGCCGGCGGGTTGTAGTCGCCGGAACTGGTGCAGTAGGGGGTGCCGAAGCCGCCGTTCGTCGGGATCAGGGTGGTGGAGAGCAGGGTGGTGCCGGAGCATCGGACCACATAGCTGTTTCGATACACCACTGTCGACGTGTACACCTCCTGCACCATCCAGTACCGGTAGGTGGTGCCGCTGTTGCTCCGGCTGCCGATGTGCGACCAGGTCAGGGCGATCGGGGTGAGGGGGCCGGGCGGCTGGCTGAAACCCGAGGAGTTGCAGAGGGGGTCGGCGGACGACGCCGTGACGTCTCGCGCTGAGGCGGGACTGACCAGCGCGGTGCTGGCGACCAGGCCCAGGAGCAGGCCGAGTGCGAGCAGCACCTTCGCTGGCCGTCGGGGGCGAAACGTGACCGGGGCGTGGTTGACGGGCATGGGTCACCTTCCCGTGTGCCGTGGATGGCAATGACCGGGGTGCCGGAACACTCAAAGCATAGATGCCTATCACTTGACAAAGTGGCTCCTGACGGCGATGCGACAGGAGTCGCCCCTCTGTCGGTCTGATTCACCCGCTCGGTGGTGAGGTTGTGGTCATGAATAAGGCATAGTCCACTCTCGATAGATCTGGCGCTTTTCCCGGTGGCTGACATACCGTCGAAACATGGTTTCGCGTCGATCGATCCTCCAGACTGTGCCGCTCGCGGCGGCAGCCCTGACCACCGCCCCACGTCATCCCTGGCTCGGCGGATCGTCACCATCGACGGTCCCGGCCCGCGTGCCTCCCGACCCGGCAACGATGCAGTCCGCCGCGAACGCGGTGTGCGGCTTCACCGCCGACCTGTACCGCACGCTGGCGGAGAACCGGGTCGGCGGCAACGTGGTGTGCGCGCCCTACTCGGTCCAACTGGCGCTCGCGATGGCCAGGGCGGGTGCCGGGTCGACCACGGCCGACGAGATGGATGCCGTGCTGCACGCGCCGCATCCGCGCCCAGGTGCGCTGGACAGCGGCCTGAACACCGTCGACCAGTCGCTCGCCGAGCGGTTCCAGGATGGCGACGGCACGCGGCAGCCCCGGATGATCACGGCCAACGCCGTGTGGACCCGCCTCGATCTGGGGCTGCGATCCGCCTACCAGGACACGCTGGCCGGCTACTACGGTGCCCTGCCGCACCCGGTCGACTTCCGTGGCGCGCCGGAGGCCGCCCGTCAGGAGATCAACACCTGGGTGTCCGAGCGGACCAACGACAAGATCCCAGAGCTGCTGATCCCGGGCGCGGTGAACGTCGAGACCAGCCTGGTGCTGACCAACACGACCTACCTCAAGGCGGCCTGGTACTACCCGTTCGCCCTGACGGCCACGGTGGACGAACCGTTCACCCGGGACGACGGCACCGTCGTCCAGGTGCCGATGATGCGCGGCCCGTTCGACCGGATGGGGTACGTCCTGGGCGACGGATGGCGCGCGGTCAACGTGCCGCTCGCCGGTGACGGGCTGGCCATGGCCATCGTCATGCCGTACCAGGATGACCTCGCCACCGTCGAGGCCAACATCGACGGGGCGTGGCTGAGCGCGTTGTTCGCCGGCTTCCAGTACACCGACATCCAACTGCGGATGCCCCGGTGGACGTTCCGCCTGCCGGCCCAACTGGGCCCCGCGCTCAGCGGCCTCGGCATGCCCACGGCCTTCACGGAACACGCCGACTTCACCGGGATGAGCACCACCGACCCGGCGCTGTGCATCGACGACGTGGTGCACGAGACGTACATCGGGGTGGACGAGAAGGGTGTCGAGGCGGCAGCCGCGTCGGCGGTCATCGTCCGGCCGCCGTCGATCCCGCAGGGGCCGCAGTTCTTCGTGAACCGGCCGTTCCTGTACATCATCAACGACCGGGTCACCGGTGTGCCGCTGTTCCTCGGTCGGGTCCACGACCCGCTGGTCACCGCCTGACCGACCGGCCCGTGTCCCCTCCCCACCTGACCGGCGGGGAGGGGACACGGGCCGGTCTGAGCGTCCGTGAGATCGCCGCGCCGAGACGACCTGGCGGCGGAATCGAGCGCACCGGGCCGTTGCTCGACGTGTAACAACAGTGATGCATCGATGAAACCCACCGTTGAGATCGTCGGATATCGATCTTGTGCGGGAGGTGGCGGTGACGATACCGACGACACGGCGACAGTTCCTCCAGGCCGTCGGGGTGTCCGGCGGGGCCGGGGTGCTCTACGGGACGATGGGTGCCCTCGGGCTGGCACCCGCCGCGCAGGCGGCACCACCGTTTCAGGCACCGAACCGGTCCGACTTCACGCTGACCGGCCGCTCGGCGAAGTCCGTGCTGGTGCTCGGGGCCGGCATCGCCGGCCTGGCCACCGCGTACGAGCTGGGCAAGGCGGGCTACCGGGTGCGGCTGCTGGAGGCGCGCGACCGGCCCGGCGGGCGCAACTGGACGGTGCGCGGCGGCACCACCGAGACCGATCTGGACGGGCGTACCCAACGGGCCCGCTTCGCCGACGGCCAGTACCTCAACGCCGGTCCGGCCCGCATCGCCCAGCACATGGTGACCCTCGACTACTGCCGGGAACTCGGCGTGCCGATCGAGATCTTCGGCAACCAGAACGCCGACGCCTACTACGTCAACGAGAACGCCGGAGCGTTGTCCGGTCGACCGATCCGGCACCGCGAGGCGAAGGCGGACGTCTACGGGTACGTCTCCGAACTGCTCGCCAAGGCCACCGACCAGGGTGCCCTCGACACGTACCTCACGAGTGAGGACAAGGAACGGCTGCTGGAGTTCCTGCGCGGTTTCGGCGCGATCGGCGGCCGGGTGGCCGGCGACCCGGCGGCCAGCTGGCGGTACGCGGGCACCAACCGGCGCGGCTACCTGGTGGAGCCGGGCGCCGGCTTCGAGGCGGGCACTCCGAAACTCGCCCCGTATTCGCTGACGGACGTCCTGGCCAGCGGCATCGGACGGTACATCTCCTTCGAGTTCGGCTACGACCAGGCGATGTTGATGTTCCAGCCGGTCGGCGGGATGGACCGCATCGCGTACGCCCTCGAAAAGGCCGTGGGCCGTCGCCTCATCACCTACGGCGCCGCGGTGCGCTCGATCTCCAACACCGGCTCCGGGGTCACCGTGGTCTACGACGGACCGGGCGGGCGGCCGCACACCGCCACCGCCGACTTCTGCGTCTGCACCATCCCACCGCAGGTGCTGGCCAAGATCCCGTCGAATCTCAGCCAGCCGGTCCGGGACGCGTTGGCCTACCCGGTCCCGAACGCCACCGGCAAGATCGGATTGCAGTACCGGCGACGGTGGTGGGAGCAGGACGAGAACATCTACTCCGGCATCACCAACACCAACCTGGACCTCGCCACCATCTGGTACCCCTCCTACGGGTACCACGGCGCGAAGGGCGTGGTGGTCGGCTACTACAACTTCGGGGCCAACGCACAGGCGTACGCGGCGCTGACGCACGCCGAGCGGGAGGCCCGCGCCGTCGCGCAGGGCGTGAAGATCCATGGCGAGGCGTATCGGACGGAGTTGGAGACCTCGTTCTCGGTGGCCTGGGAACGCACCCGCTACTCGGAGGGCGGCTGGGTGTCCTGGCCGTCGCGTACCAACGGGCACTACGGCCGGCTGCTGGAGCCGGACGGTCGGGTCTACTTCGCCGGTGACCACCTCAGCCACTACATCGCCTGGCAGGCCGGGGCGTTCGAGTCCGCCCGCAAGGTCGTCACCGACCTGCACGCCCGGGTCATGTCGAGCTGAACCCCGACAGCTCGACCTCGAAGAAAGGGCGTCACCTGCGAAAACCACCCGGCCGCCCGGCACGTCGCCGACCCTGGTGATCGACTTCGTCCAATAACATGGCCCGCATGGTCGTAATCCGGTGGTTGGGGCGGCGACCTGGTCGTCAACGGCCCGGGGCGCGGCCGCACCACCGGCGGGTCGCGGCAGCCCCGCGATGACCCAACCGACCCTCGGCACGACCCGGCCCGCCGCGTGGTGGCTGCGGCTGGTCTTCGGGGTGATCGGACTGGTCGCCTCGGTGCTCGGCTATGTCGGCCTGGAACGGCTGTCGCAGGTACGCCCCGACACCATCGGCGACCGGTACGACATCCTCTACTACGACCTGCAACTGTTCTTCCTCAGCGCCGAACTCTTCGAGGAGCCGGGCCCCTATCCGTGGCAGTTGCAGGTGGCCCGGTTCGTCGCCCCGCTGTTCACCCTGCTGGCGGTGGCCGAGGCCGGTCGACTGCTGCTGGCGGCGGAGATCCGGCGTCGCCGGGCCCGACGGGCCAGTGACCACGCCGTCGTCTGTGGTGACTCCCAGTTCGCGCACATGCTGGCCGACCGGCTGTACGCCGACGGCGACCGGGTGGTCGTCGTACGCTCCGAGCCGTTCGGCCCGCTGGAGTACCGACGACGCCGCTACCTCGGCGTCGTCGGCGATCCGACCAACGAGGAGGTGCTGCGTGGCGCGGGCCTGCCCCGCGCGCACACCGTCTACGCCTGCACCGACGACGACGACCGCAATCACGCGATCGCCAACACCGCGAACCACCTGATCCAGGACCGGCGACACCCGCCCCGGGTCTACGTGCAGGTCCACGATCCGGAGATGTGTCTGTCGTTGCAGGCCCGGCGGCTCGGTGCGGCCGGGTCCAGCCGGCTGCGGTTGGACTACTTCCACGTCGACGACATCGCCGCCCGGGCGCTGCACCGGCACCATCCGCTGCCGTCGGCCCCCGACCGCCCCACCGCGGTCCTCATCGCCGGTGACGGCAGCTTCCGCCGGTCTCTGCTGGTGGAGACCGCCCGACACTGGCGGGCCCGCCAGGTCGACCAGGGTGGACCCGACCGTCGACTGCGGGTGGACCTGGTGGCACCCGACGCCCGGGCCGAACTCGCCCTGGCCACCTCCCGCTACCCGTTCCTCGACCAGGTCTGCCGGTTGGCCGCGTACGACCTGACCATCGACGGCATGGTCGGCCTCGACCAGTTCGTCGCCGCGAGCTACGACCGCATCTACATCTGCGCCACCGACGAGATCAGCGGGCTGCGGTTCGCGTTGGACACTCCCGCGCTCTGGCGTGGCGCGCGGAGCACCGTCTTCGTGCCGGTCTACCGGCAGGCGGCGCTCGCCGCCGCCTTCCACGGTGACGCCCGCCATGACCTGCTCGACGAGGTGCACGGCAAACTGCGGCTGTATCCGGTGCTGACGCAGGCGTGCGACGCCCGGCTGATCGCCGAGGACCTCACCGAACGGCTCGCCCAGCAGATCCACATCCGATACCTGTACGCCCAGCAGCGAGCCGGGGTACGCCTCGGTGACGCGCCCGCCATGGTGCCCTGGTCCCGGTTGCCGGAGTCGCTGCGCCGCGCCAACCGCAGCCACGTCCAGGACATCGCCGCCAAGCTGCTGAACCTCGGCTGCGTGGTGGCGCCCCGACACGGCGGTGCCGGTGACGCCTCGGCCGCCGGCCGGGCCATCGACGACCGGATCGAGCAGCTCGCCCGGCTCGAACACGAACGGTGGTGCCGGGAGCGGCGTTCCGAGGGCTGGACGTACGGCGAGCCGCGCGACGACGCCCGCCGCCGGCACCCCCTGCTGCGGCCGTGGGACGAGTTGCCCCCGGCCGTGCAGGAACAGAACCGGGAGGAGATCCGGACGTTGCCCGACGTGCTGTCCGACAGCGGGTTCGAGCTGATCCGGCTGAGTCCCACGGTTCCCGCTCAGCGGGAAGGAGCAGCCGATGCCGCCTGATCGGGCACCGGTACGCGTCGGCGTCACCGGCCACATCAACCTGACCCCGGCCACCGAGCGGTTGGTCGCCGAGGCGATCCGTGCCGAACTGCGCCGGATCGGCGACCGGCCGGTGCACGGGGTCACCTGCCTGGCCGCCGGCACCGACCAGATCTTCGCCCAGGTGGTCCTGGACTGCGCCGGCACGTACGAGGTGATCCTGCCCGCCCCCGACTACCGGGACACCATCACCCCGTCGCGCCGGGCCGCCTTCGACGAGCTGCTCGCCCGGGCGACCGAGGTGATCCACACCGGCCACCGGACGTCCGGCACCGCCGCCTACGTGGCCGCCAACCGGCAGTTGCTGCTGCGGGTGCAACGGTTGCTGGCGGTCTGGGACGGCGAACCGGGCAGCCACGACGCGTCGACCGACCGGACGGTCGGCTGGGCCCGGGAGCGGGACATCCCCACCACCGTCATCTGGCCCGCCGACGCACGACGAGACCGGTCGTGACCCGGACCGCCGGTGGTTCACCCGGGCCCGCGCCGTGCAGGCCGAGCTGGAGCACGTCGGCGCTCACCCCGCCATCGAGAGCCAGAAGACACCGTGACCGGCGATGCCGAGGTCGTACTCGCCCGACTCCGGCACGACCGGGAACTCGGCACCGCCCATCACCTCGCGTGGCCGCCGACCGACGTGTGACGTCAGGGCCAGGGCCGTGGTCTGCGGGTAGCGGGAGAAGTTGAACAGGCAGAGCACCTCGTCGCCGGGTTCACCGCGCAGGAACGCCAGGACCGCCGGGTTGGTGGAGCGGACGATCCGGCAGCCTGGGCGGGAGAACGCCGACCAGGCGTGCCGGGTCTCGATCAGCCTCTCGACCACGTGCAGCAGCGACGAACGCGAGCGGAGCTGGTTCTCCACGTTCACCGCCATGTAGCCGTAGATCGACTCGTGGATCGGAGGCGCGGGCAGGTTCTCCGGCTGGGCCGCCGAGAAGCCACCGTTGCGGTCCGGAGCCCACTGCATCGGGGTGTTGAACGCCAGGTGGCCCGGCAACGCCAGGTTCTCGCCCATGCCTATCTCGTCGCCGTAGTACAGCACCGGAACGCCGGGCATCGACAACAGCAGCGCGAAGGCGAGTTCCAGCTGCCCCCGGTCGTCGTTGAGCAGGGTGGCCGTGCGGCGTCGGATGCCGGTCGCGCCGCGCATCCGAGCCAGCGGGGCGTACGCGTGCAGCAGGTCGTCGCGTTCCCGCTCGTGCAGCAGACCCAGCGGCATCTCGTCGCCGTTGCGGAGGAACACCGCCCAGTGCCGGTCGTCCGGCTGGTCGCCCATCTGCGCCAACACCCGGGACACCGGGCGGTGTGCCTCCCGCCGCATCGCCAGCAGCAGGCTCGGCATCAGCGAGGCGTACATCACCAGGTGGCACTCGGGGTGCTCGTCGGTGCCGAAGTAGGAGGCGGCGCGTTCCGGCCAGTCCTCGCTCCAGGCGATCAGGATCCGGTCCGGGTACGCCGTGTCCAGCCAGGCCCGCAGCTCGCGCAGGTAGCTGTGGGTCTCGTCGAGGCCCTTGCTGGAGGTGCCGGTGCGCTCGAAGAGGTACGGGACGGTGAGCAGCCGCAGCCCGTCGACGCCCTGGCGCAGCCAGAAGTCCATCACGTCGCGCATCGCCGCGCGTACGTCGGGCGAGTCGTAGTTCAGGTCCGGCTCGGATCGGCCGTAGCGGTGCCAGTAGTACTGGCGGCGTCGGCTGTCGTAGGTCCATCCCGCGCCGTGGCTGCCGAACGGGTCGTCGGCCTCGGCGTAGTCGTCGCCGGTGTCGCTCCAGACGTAGAAGTCCCCGTACGGCCCCGCCGGGTCGCTGCGGGACGCCTGGAACCACGGATGCTGGTCGCTGGTGTGGTTGAGGACCAGGTCGAGCACCACCCGCAACCCCTGCCGGTGGGCGAGGCTGAGCAGCTCCAGCAGGTGCGACGGTGCGCCCAGTCCCTCGTCGATGGCCTCGAAGTCGGCCGCCGCCCGACCGTCCCCCGGGGTCGCCGCTGCCATGATCGGGTTGAGCAGCAGGCAGTCGACGCCGAGCCGGCGCAGGTAGTCCAGCTTCTCGGTGAGGCCCCGCAGGTCACCGTGGCCGTCGCCGTCGGAGTCGTAGAAGAACCGGACGTTCACCTCGTAGAAGGTGCTCCCGGCGGCCCAGCCCGGTTCGCCCGGCGGCTCCGGCGGACCGGGATCCTCCGCCATCCCGTCCCGGGTGTGCCGCAGCCGTCCCGACAGCGCCTGGCGGGCTCGCTCGGCCACCCGTTCCGCCGGATCCCGTTCCAGGGTCTCCAGCGTCTCGACGGCGGCGACCAGCTGTTCCCGGCTGCGCTGGTGGCCGTACGCCCAGTTGCTCAACTCGTCCACGGCCAGCACCCGGGCCGTCACCAGCCGGCTGTGGGTGAGCGCCAGCAGGTCCGCCGGGATCAGCTCGGGCCGACGCGGCGCGTTGCTGAGGATGAGGTCCCCGACCCCGGCGGCACGCATTTGGGGCGTCTGGCGGCGTTCCCGGTCGACCATGCGTACGGCCGCGTACTCGAACGCCTCCCGCACGCTGATGATCCCGTTGCCGTCCCGGTCGGCGCCTCCGGTGCGCAACCCTTCCAGGAAGGGGCCGGAGAAGGCCGACGGCAGTGCGTGCTGCTTGTGGCCGTCGCCCTCGTGGGCCAACTCGGTGGCCCCAGCGGAGACCACCACGATGCGACTGCGGTCGCCGCGTTGCTTCAGGTCGCCGAAGGCCCCCGCGTGGCAGCAGTCCAGGATCAGCACCAGTTCGCCGGCCCGGCATTCGTCGATCCAGTGCCGGAACTCGTCGGTCGGTATCGAGGTCGGCGGCAACCGCTCGGGGTCGGTGTCGGTCGCGGTCAGGTAGAGCCGGTTGCCCTGATGCAACCGGCCGTGGCCGGAGTAGTAGACGAGCAGGAAATCGTGCGGGTCGGCGCTGGTCAGGAAGTCGTAGAGGGCGATCTGGAGGCGGTGCGAGTCGGCGTCCAGCAGGTCGCGTACGTCGTCGAAGGCACCGAGGGTCGGATCCCGCAACAGCCGCGACCAGTCCTTCAGGTCGCTGGCGGGAGAGTCGAGGGTGGGCAGCGCCTCGTTGACGTAACTGCCCACCCCGATCAGCAGCGCCCGCTTCACCGGAGCACCTGATCAGTCACCGTCGACCTTCTCGGGCATCGACGCCGTACCCTGCCGGGGCACCGACACCGTCTTGAGCATCTCGGTCAGGGTCTTCTCCGACACGTCCCGTACGTCGATCTCGGTGCCGTCGGGGAGGGTCATCCGCAGCCGCTTGCCCTTGTTGCGCTCCTGGTAACGCTTGATGACCTCGGCCAGGTGTCGGATGTCCGCCGCCGCCCGCTTGGCCGTCGGTACGGTGAACACGGCGAGCGCCAGCACGCCGAAGAGGTAACTCACGGTGTCCCGGGTACCCGGCGCGGTCGCAACGGTCTGCTCGCTCGCCTCGACACCGGGCAGCTGGTTCAGGTGTTCCTTGAGATGGCGCGCGTGCTCGGCCAGTTCCTCGTCGCTGACCGTCTCGTCCGACACGACCCGCAAGATCAATCCATCGGTCATGATCCCATCGTGGTCGGCGCGACTACCCGGGGCAAGGGCCGCCACGACGGAATGCGAGTGCACGTCGAGCGTGTCGGGCATCCGACTGCGGACCGGTCGGACCGACCCGCGCCGGGTGTTGTCCGGATCGCCGATGTCCTTTTCGTCGTACCCGGCAGGTAGACCGACCATGGGCCGGTGTCGCGACGACCGCCGCCGGCCGACGACGAGAGGAACCTCAGATGAGTGGTGTACGCGTACTGGTGGGGACGCGCAAGGGTGCGTTCGTCCTGACCTCGGACGGTAGACGCGACAGTTGGACAGTCGACGGCCCGCACTTCGGCGGCTGGGAGATCTACCACCTCACCGGGTCGCCCGCCGACCCGGACCGGCTCTACGCCTCCCAGTCCGGTGGGTGGTTCGGGCAGCTGATCCAGCGTTCGGACGACGGCGGCCGGAGCTGGACCACCGTCGACAACGACTTCGCCTACGCCGGTGAGGTCGGCGACCACCTCTGGTACGACGGAACCGCCCGCCCGTGGGAGTTCACCCGCATCTGGCACCTCGAACCGTCGCGCGACGACCCGGACACCGTCTACGCGGGCGCGCAGGACGCGGCGCTCTACGTCTCCACCGACGGCGGCGGCAAGTGGACGGAGCTGACCGGCCTGCGTAACCATCCGAGCGGGTCGTCCTGGCAGCCCGGCGCGGGCGGCCTGTGCCTGCACACGATCATCCTGGATCCGGTCCACCCGGGACGGATCTACACCGCCATCTCGGCGGCCGGCGCGTTCCGCAGCGACGACGGCGGCACCAGCTGGACGCCGATCAACAAGGGGTTGCGGTCGGGGGAGATCCCCGACCAGGACTCCGAGGTCGGCCACTGCGTGCACCACATCACCCAGCACCCGTCGCGGCCCGACACGCTGTACATGCAGAAGCACTGGGACGTGATGCGCAGCGACGACGCCGGAGCGAACTGGCGCGAGATCAGCGGCAACCTGCCGTCGGACTTCGGCTTCCCGATCGCGGTGCACGCCCACGAGCCGGAGACCGTCTACGTCGTGCCGATCAAGAGCGACTCCGAGCACTACCCGCCGGAGGGCCGGCTGCGCGTCTACCGCAGCCGCACCGGCGGCGACGAGTGGGAGCCGCTGACCGTCGGGCTGCCGCAGGCCGACTGCTACGTCAACGTGCTGCGCGACGCCATGGCCGTCGACACGCTCGACCCCTGCGGCATCTACTTCGGCACCACCGGCGGCCAGGTGTACCGCTCCGCCGACGGCGGCGACAGCTGGGCGCCGATCGTCCGGGACCTGCCGCCCGTGCTGTCCGTGGAAGTCCAGGTGCTGCCGTGATCCGGGTCGTGCTCCCGGCCCACCTGAAGACCCTCGCCGGGGTGACCGGTGAGGTGCGTGTCGAGGTGGCCGGCCCCGGGCCGGCCACCCAGCGCCGGGTGCTCGACGCCGTCGAGGCGCGGTATCCGATGCTGCTCGGCACGATCCGCGACCGGCACAGCGGGAAACGTCGTGCCTTCGTCCGCTTCTACGCCTGCGAGGAGGATCTGTCGAACTGCTCACCCGACACGCCCCTGCCGGAACGCGTGGTCTCCGGTGAGGAGCCACTCATCGTGCTCGGCGCGATGGCCGGGGGCTGAGCGGCAGCACCACTGCCGCGCGGCTCCCCACCGGTGACGCCGGTCGGGTCGCCCGGTGCGTTCAGAGCCCCCGGGCGAACAGCGCCAGGCGTACCCGGTTGGGGCTGCCCGTCTTGGTCATCAGACTGGTGACGTGGGACTTGACGGTGGTGAGGCCGATGTGGAGCCGCTCGGCGATCTCCCCGTTGGACAGCCCGTCGGCGACCAGGTCGAGCACCTGTTGCTCCCGGGTGGTCAACCCGGCGACCGACGGCGGCGTCCCGGTGCGGGCGTGCACCGCCCGCTGCACCAGCCGACGCAGCACCTCCTGGCTGAACGGGCTGTCGCCGGTCGCGGCCCGGCGCACACCGTCGAGTAGGTCGGTCGGCGGCGCGTCCTTGAGCAGGAAGCCGCAGGCACCGGCCGCCAACGCCGGGTAGAGATGGTCGTCGTCGCCGAAGGTGGTGAGCACCAGGATCCGGGCACCGGGACGCTCGGCGAGAATCCGGCTGGTCGCGGAGATCCCGTCGACGCCCGGCATCCGCAGGTCCATCACCACGACGTCCGGCACCAGCCGAGCGGCGAGGGTGATCGCGTCCCGACCGTTGTCGGCCTCGCCGACGACCTCGATGTCGGGCTGGGCGTCGCAGAGCATGCGTAGGCCCGCCCGGATGAGATGCTGGTCGTCGACCAGCAGGACCCGGATCACGTGCGCTCCTTCGCGTCGGGGCCGGTGCGGCTGCCGTCGGTGTCGTTCGGTGACGTGGCGTCCGGCGGCCCGACATCTCGGCTCGCCGCCGACCGTGCGGCCGGAACGCCGTCCCGGGACGGCGTCGAGGCGGCCGACCGGGCCACCGGGTGGCCGCCGGGCAGCACGGTGGCCACCCGCCACCCGGTGCCGGTCGGGCCCGCCGTCAACTCGCCGCCGAGGACCTCGACCCGTTCGCGCATGCCGGTGATGCCGTGACCGCCGCCGACCGGCACCGCGTCGGGCACCCAGCCGGATCCGTCGTCGGTCACCTCCCAGTGCACGTCGTCGTCCACCACGCTGACCGACAGCCGCGCCACGGCGGCGGCACCGGCGTGCTTGGCCACGTTCGTCAGCGCCTCCTGGCTCAGGCGCAGCACCGCGAGGCCGCGTACCGCGTCGAGGGCGCCGACCGCCGGGTCGATGTCGGCGACCACGTTGACCCCGGCCTGACGGGCCCGGTCCACCGCGGCGCCGAGCGCGGCTGGCACCGCCGACGGGTCGATCGCGGTCAACGCGGCGTCACCGCGTACCCCGTCGGGGTCGCGCAGCACCGCGACCAGTCGGCGCAGGTCGGCGAGGGCCGCGGTGCCGGTGCCGTGCACATCGTCGAAGACCGCGCCCACCCGTGGGTCGAGGTCGGTCAGCACGTGCCGGGCCACCCCGACCCGCAGCACCATCGACGCGACGTGGTGGGCGACCACGTCGTGTAGTTCCCGAGCGATGGCGCTGCGCTCGTCGGCCCGCGCGGCGCGGCTCTCCGACTCGCGCCGCCGCTGCTCCTCCTCGGCCCGCCGCCGCGACTGCTGGCCGAGTTCCCGGGTGGTGCGGATGACCAGCCCGAGCAGCAGTGGTACGCCGACCTCCGGCAGCAGCCCGAACACACCGGAGAGCAGGCGCGGCAACGGATCGCCGATCGAATCGGTCAGGTCGACGGCGGCCAACAGCCCCGCCGTCAGCCAGATGGTCCGGTTCCGGCGGGCGGCCAGGGTCAGTTCGAGCAGGGCCCAACTGGCGCCCACCTGGTTGATCATGAAGTCGTCGATCAGCCAGATCGCGACCGCCAGCAGCGCAATCTGCGCCAGCAGGTTGACCAGCGGTCGGTGGTGCAGCGCCAACCCGACCACGAAGGCGAACGCGGCGAGGATCCACTGGGTGGTCGTCGGCGCCGCATCGACGCCGAAGAACAGGTAGCCCAGGCCGGTGAGGACGAGCAGCGCCATCCGCGTGAAGCTGTCGCGTGCGTCGAACAGCCGTCCCATCCAGCCCACGCCCCTCAGCCTAGGTGGTGCGGGTCGCTGTCGGCAGCGGCCGACGGGTGGGCCGCCCACCTGGTGCGTACGACCAGGTAGGCGACCAACCCGAGTGGGCCCAGCAGGATCGTCAGGACCAGCACCGGTGCCATCACCAGTGGCGGAACAGCCCGCCTGCGCCCGTCGAGCCACGCCCACCGGCCGACGAACAGGTCGAAGGCGATCATGTGTGCCCAACCGGCCGCCGCCCCGTCGGCGCTGCCCAGCAACTCCCGTACGCCGTCCAGGGTGGGGGAGGCCACGGCCGGAAGGACCTCCCCGAGCGCGGGTAGCACCAGGATCGCGTAGATCACCGCGGCCGGTGCCACGATCAGCGGTGATCGGACGACCCGATGGGTGACCGTCCAGTTCGGCGCCAGGATCATCAGGATCCAGAACGGTGCCGCCACCGCGAAGGTCAGCGGGAACAGCACGGCGCTCATGCGTCCACCGCCATCCGCTCGGCACCGTCGCCCCGACCACGGTGCGGCCCCGCCGCCTGTGCACCCGGCTCCGACGAACCCGGCTCTGGCGGTCGCCGGTCACCCCGCTCCGCCCGGGGGTCGACTCCGGTCGCCGGAGCCCGGCGTCGCGCCAGCACCAAGGCAGCGGCGGCGACGACCGTGACCACCAGCGCCGTGGCGACGGCCAGGGTGAGCGCGTCGGGACGCAGCAGCGGCTGACCGCGCAGGGCCTGCCAGGTCACCAGGATGGTCGACGCGCCATAGCCGAGCCCCACCACGAGCATCAACCGGGCTCGGGTGCGCTCGTCCAGCCGCCCGCCGGTGACGGTGTTCAGCAGCATCGCCAGGATCGGCATCACCTGCATCCCGTGCAGCCCCACGAAGTGCCCGATCCGCAGATCGCCGCCGGTGGTGCTCCAACTGATCAGCGGCAGCCCCGGCCCACCGTCGGGTACGCCGACGCTGTGCGCCCCGGCGATGCCCTCGATCATGGGAGCCTGCGCCGGCATCGTCATCGGCACCGCCACCAGCATGCCGAGCGCCGCCAGCCCGAGCCCCAGACCGATCGCGTACCGACCGGCCCGGTCGGCGATCGGGTGCCGCAGCACCGCGACGCCGACGACGACGTGCGCGACGAACAGCACCATGATCGCCACACCCATCAGTTGCCACAGCGCGGCGTTGAACGCGCTGGTCTCGTTGTAGTGGCTGGTGGTGCCACGGAGCACCTGCCCGACGATGATGATCATCTCCACCACACCCATGGCGACCACCACGGTGACCGCCCACTCCGCGACCCGGCTGCGGCGCGGCAGCAGGGCGAGCAGCCAGGCCAGGGTGCCGCCGTAGAGCACGAAGGACACCGAGAACTTGAACGGCTTGAGCCAGATCGGCGCGCCGGTCAGGACCCGCTCGTCGGCGACGATGCCGACCGCGCAGACGACGGCGAGCACCGCCATCGCCGATACGAAGACCATCAGAGGGCGGTGCCGGTACGACCGCCGCGACAGGTTGTCAGTCATACCTGTAGATGCTGGTCGGTGCGCCGGTGGACATCGCCCGACTGCGGGCCCGGATCGCGACCGATGGTCGGGTTCCCTCTCCTACCTGGGTAGGAGAGGGAAGACGGTCCCGCGCGGGTAGGGCCAACGCCTCTGGGTAACTGGTCGGTGGCGTGGCAGCCTGGCGATAGTAAGGAGGCGACGATGACCACCCCCAAGAAGAAGACACAGTGGACAGTCGACGACGTGATGACCCGCGACGTCGTGTCGGTGCGGCCGGACACCTCGTACCGCGAGGTGGTGGACGCGTTGGTGGGCAGCGGCGTGAGCGCGGCGCCGGTGGTGGACGCCGACGGGCAGGTCCTCGGCGTGGTGTCCGAGGCCGACCTCTTGCACAAGATCGAAGCCGCCGGGGACGAGCGGCACCGCCGGCTCATCGGCGTACGCCGAGCGGCGGCGAAGGCGCAGGCCAGGGCCGCCGCCGACCTGATGACCGCGCCGGCGGTCGTGGTCGAACCGACGGCCTCGGTCGCCGCGGCGGCCCGGCGGCTGGAATCCGCGCAGGTCAAGCGGATGCCGGTGGTGGACGCCGATCAGCGGCTCGTCGGCATCGTGTCCCGGCGGGACCTGCTGCGGATCCACACCCGCCCGGACTCCGAGATCGCCGCCGACGTCACCGACCACCTTCTGCGGAGGCTCTGGATCGACCCGAGGACCGTGACGGTCGCCGTGGCGGACGGTGTGGTGACGTTGTCCGGCACCGTCGAGAGCCGCAGTCTCGCCGGCATCGTGGCCGACCACACGGCCGCACTCGCCGGCGTCGTCGAGGTGGTCGACGAACTGACCTGGGAGCGGGACGACTCCGAGCTGATCGCCTCACGCGGCTACGCGTTCGCCACCCCGGAGCGGCTGCTGCGGTCCTCCGGTGGCTGAGACCCGGATCCCCGGCCCCGACCAGCCGAGCTTTCCGGCCCGCCGGGTGGCGGGCCGGGGCCCCGGCTGGTACCGGGGCGACGTCCACCTGCACACGGTGCTCTCCGCCGGTGGTGAACTCACCGCGGAGCAGCTCGTCACCGCCGCCCGCGAAATGGGGCTCGACTTCGTCGCCACCACCGAGCACAACACCTCGGCCGGGCACGGTGACTGGGCCCGCCACGCCGGTGACGACCTGCTGGTGATCCTCGGTCAGGAGGTCACCACCCGCACCGGGCACTGGCTGGCCCTCGGCCTCACACCCGGCCAGCAGGTCGAGTGGCGGTACGGGGTACGCGACGACACCATCGACCGGCACCTGGCACAGGTACACCGGGTGGGTGGACTCTGCGTGGCCGCGCACCCGTACGCGCCGTACGAGTCGGGGACGCTCGGCTACCCGTACCACTGGTTCGACGCGGTGGAGGTGTGGAACGGACAGTGGCGTTCGGACCTGCCGTGGAACGCCGACAACGAGGCGGCGTTGGCCGAGTGGGGCCGCAACCTCAGCCACGACGTGCACCGGGGGCGGTGGTGGCCGGCGGTGGGCAACAGCGACGTGCATCTGGCCGGCCAACTCGGCAAGCCGCACACCGTGGTCTTCGCCGAGGAGCTGAGCGTCGACGCGGTCCTCGCCGGGCTGCGCGCCGGTCGTAGCTGGATCGCCGGCTCGCCCGCCGTGGAGCTGGAGTTCACCGCCGCGACCGGTGACCGGGTGACCGGGATCGGTGAACGCCTGGCGTCCGACGGCGAGCCGATCGAGCTACGGGTGCGGGTGTCCGGGGTACCGTCCGGCACGATCAGTCTGCACACCGAACGCGGCACGGTCCTGCGGGAGCGGCTCACCACCGCCGGATCGGGCACGCTGAGCTGGCAGACCACCGCGCGGGACACCGGTTTCGTCCGGGCCGAGGTGCGTCATCCGGACGGTCAGGCGGCGGCCCTGACCAACCCCGTCATCCTGGCCTGATCGGCGTCGCCCGACCCGCCGGGTCGATGCGCGACCGGGCGGCACGCGCCGGGTGCGCGGTGGTTCAGCCTCAGCGCGACGCGGCGTACGCCAGCGGCGCGCGGACGTCGTCCCAGGTGCCGGTCAACGTGGCGCCGGTCGGGGTGGCGGCGGCTCCGGGGCGGCGGATCACCCCCAGTTCGACGGCGTCGGTGACGATCAGCGTCGGGTCGCCGTCGACCACCCGGCGCACCGTCCCGACCGTGGGCACGTCGGCGGCGGAGGCGTCACTGGTGATGTCCATGCTCGGCGCGCGCACCTCCCGCCGACCGTCGACCTCGAAGTACTCCTCGGCCTGCCCGGAGCCGGTGAGGATGGCGGCGGCCAGGGCGCCCGCGTACACCGGGTCACCCACCGCGTCGTAGACCCAGCGGCGGCCCAGCACCGAGTGCTCGGTGGTGCCCACCAGCCATTCGTCGGCACCGTCCAGCGGCGCCCCACGGTAGGTCAACGGCACCTGGTGCACCGGACCGTCACCGCCCCGGACCAGCAGCGTCTCGATGCCCACCTGCCCGGCCGGATCGTCGAACCGGTACGCGGCCACCCGCGTCACGTCGCCGCTGCCCGCGTACCAGTCACGGGTCGGCAGCCAGGTTGCCAGCAGCTCCAGCTTGGTGGGACGGATCTCCGCTCGGTGCAACAACGCCATGGGCCGCATCGTACGCACCCCGGAACCAACCGGCCGCGACGGTGACACCCGCCGACCGGCCGATGCTCGACCGGTCGGCCTCACCACCTGACCGGAGCCGCCGCCACGGTGGTCTGCGTCAGGCGGGGTGGGGGGTGGGCGGATGCTCCCACATCGAGGACATCTCGTCGAAGGCGTGCTCCATGATCTGTTTCATGGCCTGGCGGGCGCTTTCGCCGTCGCGGCGTTGAATCGACTGGGCGACGTCGGCGTGTAGTTGGAGCGCCTGCTCGTGTGGGTGGTGGGGCATGAGGTGGTAGTGGTGGCGGCCGGTGAGTACCTCCGCCACCAGGTCCTGGAGCTTGACGAACATCTCGTTGCCCGAGGCGCGTAGCACCCGGCGGTGGAACTCGATGTCCAGGCTGAGGAAGCGCTCCTCGTCGCCGGCCTTGCCCGCGGCCCACATCTTGGCGGCCAGGCCGACCAGATCGCTCGCCTCGTCGTGGTCGACCCGGTGCGCGGCGAGCCAGGCGGCGTGTGGTTCCACCGCGGTACGCAGCTCGGTGATCGAGCGTAGCTGGGCGATGCGCCCGGCCGAGGCGAGCCGCCAGCGGATCACCTGTGGGTCGAAGACGTTCCAGTCGCCGGCCGGGCGGATCATGACGCCGACCCGTCGGCGGGTCTCGATGAAGCCCATCGACGCCAGTACCCGCAGCACCTCGCGGACCACCGAGCGGGACACCGCGTAACGGTCCACCAGGTCGTCGATGTTGAGTACCGCTCCGGGCGCGATGTCCCCGCCGCAGATGGCGGTGCCGAGGTGGTCGAGGACGCGTCCGTGCAGCCCGGCCTCGGTGGGGGCGGTCTGGGCGGGTACGGCCCCCGGAGAGGTCAAATCCACGGCTCGGATCGTATCAGTTAGGTCTACCCCTTGTTTAAGTCTGCTTTTTCGGCCTAGCATCCGGACGTTAAGCGGATGTAAAAGGCCGAGGTCGCGCTCGTCCCCCCGAGTCGGCGACCAGGACAGAAGGAGAGACGGGCGTGGGACGTCGATCAATATTTGGGACATCTCTGGCGATGGTGGCCGCGGTGACCCTGTCCGCCTGCGGCGGCGGTGGAGACAGCGGTGCCTCGGACACGGTGCGGGTGACGCTGGTCAACCACGTCTGGACCGAGAACATCCGGCAGGCGTTGCCGGAGTTCGAGAAGGCGACCGGGCTCAAGGTCGAGGTCACCCAGCTCGGTGAGGACCAGCTCTCGGACCAGTACAACGTCAAGCTCAACGCGGGCTCCCGCGACATCGACGTGATGATGTACCGGCCGTTGCAGGAAGGTCAGCTGTTCGCCAAGAACAAGTACCTCGCCGACCTGACCGACCGGGCCAAGGAGAGCGCCGACTTCGGCCTGGACGACTTCCAGGCGTCGCCGCTGGGCGCCACCACCTACGAGGACAAGGTGGTGGGTATTCCGATCATCACCGAGCAGCAGGTGCTCTACTACCGCAAGGACCTGCTGGAGAAGTCGGGCTTCTCCGCGCCGCCGCAGACGCTCGACGAGCTGAAGACCCAGGCAGCCAAGATCAAGGCGGACAACCCGGGCGTCGCGGGCTTCGTGTCGCGTACCGGCAAGGCCGCCGCCGTCACCCAGTTCTCCAGCTTCCTCTTCAGCTTCGGCGGCGACTTCGTCGACGACTCCGGCAAGGCCGCCGTCAACACCGACGCCGCCAAGCAGGCGTACGCCTACTACGGCGAGCTGCTGCGCGAGCACGGCCCGGCCAACATCAGCACCGACATGAGCTGGTCCGAGGCGATGGCGATCTTCACCCAGGGGCAGGCCGCCTTCTACACCGAGGCGAACTCGCTCTACAAGAACGCCACCGACCCGGCCAAGTCGAAGGTCTCCGAGAGTGTCGGTTTCGCGCCGTTCCCGGCCGGTCCGGCCGGTTCGAAGCCGTACAACATCCCCTCCTGGGCGCTGGCCGTCAACGAGGCCTCGGAGAACCAGAGCAACGCCTGGAAGTTCATCGAGTGGGCCGCCGGCAAGGAGCAGACGCTGGAGCAGCAGAAGGCCGGTGTGCCGGGTGCCCGCGCCTCCGTCTGGGAGAACCCGGAGGGCATCGCGACCTACCCGCAGGACATGGCCGACGCCATCACCGTGAGCCTCGCCAACGGCGTGGGCCACGACCGGCCGGTGGTCGAGCGGGTCGCCCAGGCCCGGGAGATCGTCGGGCAGCCGATCGTCGACGCCATCACCGGTAAGGACGCGGCCGCCTCGGCCGACGCGGCGAACGAGGGATTCCAGAAGTTCCTGGACGACGAGGCCCGCTGAGTCCGCGCGGGGGTGACCGGGCACCGGCCCTGTCACCCCCGCCCGGCCCTGTCCACCACGGAGATCCGATGCCAGCAGTCACCGCCCCTGAGAAGGCGCCCCGCGGCGCCTCCGTCATGCCCGACACGCCCGGCTGGGCACGCTGGGCCAATGACCATCGCAAGTGGCTCTTCGCGGCCCCGGCCATGGTCTTCGTCGCCGCGCTGATCATCTTTCCGCTCGCCTGGACGGCCTACCTCAGCCTCACCGACTCGGCGGGCTCCGTCCGCGCCGACTCGGAGTTCATCGGCTTCCGCAACTACGTCGAGGTGCTCACCGACACCGACCGGTTCTGGCCGGCGGTGGGGCGTACCGCGGCGTTCACCGGAGCCGCGTTGTTCTTCGAGGTCGTCCTGGGCATGGCGATCGCCCTGCTGCTGTGGCGGCCGTTCCGCGGCGAGAAGTGGGTCCGGGTCGCCATCCTGCTGCCGCTGGTCGCCACCCCGGTCGCGGTCGGCATGATGTGGCGGCTCATCTTCGACCCCAACATCGGTTTGGCCAACCAGGCGTTGAGCTGGGTCGGTATCGGCCCGCAGCCGTGGCTCGCCGGACAGCACACCGCGCTGCCCACCACCATCTTCATCGACATCTGGCAGTGGACGCCGATGGTCGTACTGATCCTGCTCGCCGGCCTGACCTCGCTCTCCGACGAGCCGCAGGAGGCCGCGATGATCGACGGGGCCAGCGCCTGGCAGCGTTTCCGGCACGTCACGCTGCCGCTGCTGATGCCCACCGTCATCGTGGCGGTCCTGCTGCGCGGCATCGACGCGCTGAAGACCTTCGACATCCTCTACGCGACCAAGGGTCGGGGCGGTGGCTCCTTCCACGAGGTGGAGACGCTCAACGTGTACGCCTACGGCCTGAGCTTCGACTACAACGAGTACGGCCTCTCCTCGACGGTGCTGATCCTGTTCTTCCTGATCATCATCGGTTCGATGTGGGCGCTGACCGCACGCCGGAAGGGGGCCGGACGATGAAGCAACGCGCCGCGTTCAAGGTGTTCCGCACCATCGCCCTGATCGTCGTGGTCATCTCGCTGGTGGCACCGCTGATCTGGATGGTCGCCGCCTCGTTCAAGACCAACGTCGACATCTACGACTCCGCCAAGGCGCTGGTCTTCACGCCGACTCTGGACAACTACGGCACGGTGCTGCGACAGGCCAACTACGTGCAGTTCATCGGGAACAGCCTCTGGGTGGCCTTCGCGGCGACGGCGCTGTCGCTGCTGCTCGGCGTCCCGGCGGCGTACTCGATGAGTCGGTTCAACATGCGCAAGTCGGCGCTGGTGGTGCTGATGGCCCGGGTCATTCCCGGTGTCTCGCTGCTGGTGCCCTGGTACTACGTCTTCTCGAACCTGCGCCTGGTCGGCGGCTTCAGCGTGCTGATCCTGAGCCACATGTTCGTGTCGCTGCCGCTGATCGTCTACATCATGATGGGCTTCTTCGACGGCCTGCCGGAGGAGTTGGAGGAGGCGGCGCTCGTCGACGGCCTCACCCACATCGGCGCCTTCCGCCGGGTCACGTTGCCGCTGTCCGTGCCGGGCATCGCCACCGCGGGCATCCTGTCCTTCATCTTCTCCTGGAACAACTTCATGTTCGCCCTGGTCCTCTCCGGCGCGGACACCAAGACCCTGCCCGTGGCGATCTTCGACTTCGTCGGCTACGCCAGCATCGACTGGGGCGGGCTGATGGCCGCCACCACCGTGGTCACCCTGCCGATCATGATCATCGCGTTGTTCGTGCAGAAGTACATCGTCTCCGGCCTCACCGCCGGTGCGACGAAGGGCTGACGGATCATGACGATCATCGACCGCGTCGAGACCTTCCTCGTCGCGCCCCGCTGGCTCTTCGTCCGGGTGGAGACCACCGACGGCATCGTCGGCTGGGGCGAGGCGACCTGCGAGGGCCGCTCCGAGACCGTACGCACCGCCGTCGAGCAGCTCAGCGAGTTGCTCGTCGGCCGGGACGCGCTGCGGATCGAGGACCACTGGCAGGTGCTGACCAAGTCCTCCTTCTACCGGGGCGGGCCGATCCTGGCCAGCGCGGTCTCCGGCCTGGACCAGGCGTTGTGGGACATCGCCGGCAAGCGGTACGGCGCGCCCGTGCACCAACTGCTCGGCGGGCCGGTACGCGACCGCATCCGGGTCTACGGTTGGGTCGGCGGCGACGAGCCCGACGAGGTTCGGGACCAGATCGCCGCCCGGGTGGAGGCCGGGCTGACCGCGGTGAAGATGAACGCCTCCGGGCGGATGAGCCCGCTCGCCTCCGTCGCCGAACTCGACGCGGTGGTACGCCGGGTCGCCGCGGCCCGGGAGGTGCTCGGTGACGACCGTGACGTGGCCGTGGACTTCCACGGCCGGTTCACCCTCGCCAACGCCCGACGCGTCGCGCCGCTGCTGGAGCCGTACCGGCCGCTGTTCCTGGAGGAGCCGGTGGTGCCGGAGAACTCCCACCTGATCGGCGAGTTCGTCCGGTCCACCACCACCCCGGTGTCCACCGGGGAGCGGCTCTACAACCGGCAGGAGTTCCTGCCGGTGCTCCAGGCCGGCATCGCGGTGGCCCAGCCGGACCTCGCGCACGCCGGTGGCATCACCGAGGTACGCAAGATCGCCGCACTGGCGGACGTCTATGATGTACAACTCGCCCCGCACTGCCCACTCGGACCGATCGCGTTGGCGGCCTGCCTTCAGGTCGGCTTCGCCACCCCGAACTATCTGATCCAGGAACAGAGCATCGGCATCCACTACAACCTCGGCGCCGAGGTACTCGACTACTGCGTCGACCAGCAGCCGCTGGCCTTCGACGACGGGTACGTGCAGCGCCTCACCGCCCCGGGGCTGGGCATCGAGATCGACGAGCAGGCGGTACGCGCGGCGGACAAGCGCGGGCACGCCTGGCGCAGCCCCACGTTCCGGCATCCCGACGGCTCGTACGCGGAGTGGTGACATGACAGTCGATCTCACCGCCGAACTCGCCGCGACCCGGCTGCTGGCCATCATCCGGGGCACCGACACCGCCGCCGCCATCGCGGCCGGCACCGCCCTGCTCGCCGAGGGTGTGTCGATCATCGAGGTGGCGCTGACCACGCCCGACGCGCCACGGGCCATCGAGGCGCTGCGGGCGGTCGCCGCGCCGGGCGGCCTGGTCGGCGCCGGCACCGTGCTCACCGCCGCCGACGTCGCCGACGTGGCCGCGGCCGGAGCCCAGTTCGTGGTCACCCCGGCCGTGGTCGAGTCCATCGGCGAGGCGGCCCGACGCGGCCTGCCGGTAGCCGCCGGTGCGCTCACCCCCACCGAGGCGTTCACCGCGATGCGACTCGGTGCCAGCGCGGTCAAGCTCTTCCCGGCGTCGGTCGGCGGGCCGGGGTATCTGCGGGCGGTGCGTGACCCGTTCCCGGACATCCCGTTCGTCGCCGTCGGTGGGGTGGGACCGGCCGAACTGCCCGGTTACCTGGCGGCCGGCGCGATCGCCGTCGGTGTCGGCGGCCCGCTGGTGGGCGACGCCGCGTCCGGTGGCGACCTGGACGCGCTGCGCGAGCGGGCCCGCGCCCACCTCGCGGCGGTCGCCGGAGCGGCGACGTCATGAACCCGTCCAGCGCACAGACCGGGCCGGACCTGCTCACCGTGGGCGAGGCGCTGGTGTCGCTGCGCTCCGCCGGGCCGCTCGCCCAGGGCGGACCGTTGACCATGCACCTGGCCGGCGCGGAGTCGAACGTGGCCATCGGGCTGGCCCGGCTCGGCCACCGGTCCGCGTGGGTCGGCCGGGTCAGCGACGACGAACTGGGCGAGTTCGTGCTGCGCCAACTCCGCGCCGAGGGCGTCGACGTCGCCGGGGTACGCCGGGACGCGGACCGGCCCGCCGGGATGATGTTCCTGGAGCGGCGTACCGCCGACGTGTCCCGGGTCCGCTACCACCGGGCCGGATCGGCCGGCTCCGCCCTCGACGTCGAGGATCTGCGTGCCCCGCTCGCAGCCGGGCCACGGATGCTGCACCTGACCGGGATCACCCCCGCGTTGTCCGACAGTGCCCGCGCGGCCGCCGCCTGGGCGGTGCGTACCGCGGCCGAGGCCGGGATCGCGGTCTGTCTGGACGTGAACTACCGGGCCGGGCTGTGGTCCCGCGAGGCCGCCCGGGAGGCGCTGAACCCGCTGGCCGGGTACGCCTCGGTCGTGGTGGCCTCCGCCGACGAGCTGGACCTGGTCGCGTCGGCCGATGCCGACGAACCCGGCGCGGCGGTCGGCCTGCTGGCTCGTGGTGTGCGGACGGTGCTGGTGAAACTCGGTGCCGACGGTGTCCGGGCGTACACCACCGACGGTGTCGTCCATGTCGAGGCGGTGCCGGTGACCGCCGTGGACACCGTCGGGGCCGGTGACGCGTTCACCGCCGGTTACCTCTCCGGACACCTCGACGGGTTGGACCTCGTCGACCGGCTCCGTCGCGCGGTGACCCTCGGAGCCTTCGCGGTCGCCGGTGACGGCGACTGGGAGGGACTGCCCCGCCGCGACGAGTTGACCCTCCTCACCGGCAGCGCCGCCGGGACCACCCTCCGCTGAGTACGTTCCCGCAGGAGAAAGGCACCCCTCGTGAAGATCGTGGCCGCCGACGTCATCGTCTCCAGCCCGGACCGCAACTTCGTCACACTGAAGATCACCACAGAGGACGGCATCACCGGCCTCGGTGACGGTACGCTCAACGGGCGTGAACTCTCCGTCGCCTCGTACCTGCGTGATCACGTGGTGCCGCTGCTGCTCGGGCGCGACGCGCACCGCATCGAGGACGCCTGGCAGTTCCTGTACCGCTCGGCCTACTGGCGGCGTGGGCCGGTCACCATGGCCGCCATCGCCGCGGTCGACGTCGCGCTCTGGGACATCAAGGCCAAGGCCGCGGGGATGCCGCTCTACCAGCTGCTCGGCGGGGCGTCCCGCAACGGCATCATGGCGTACGGTCACGCCTCCGGGCGGGACCTGCCGGAGCTGTTCGACTCCATCCGGGCGCACCTCGACCTCGGGTTCCGGTCGATCCGGGTGCAGACCTCCGTACCGGGCATCAACGCCGTGTACGGTGTGGCCGCCCAGCCCAGCGCCGACGGCAAGCGCTACGACTACGAGCCGGCCCAGCGCACCCCGCTGCCGGCCGAGGAGGACTGGGACACCCGGGCGTACCTGCGTCACCTGCCCGGCGTCTTCGAGGCGGTGCGCAACGAGTTCGGCCCGGAGCTGCCGCTGCTGCACGACGGGCACCACCGGATGACCCCGATCCAGGCGGCGAAGCTGGGCAAGGCCCTCGAACCGTACGACCTGTTCTGGCTGGAGGACTGCACCCCGGCGGAGAACCAGGAGGCGCTGCGGTTGGTCCGGCAGCACACCACCACGCCGCTGGCCATCGGCGAGGTCTTCAACACCGTCTGGGACTACCAGACCCTGATCCGGGAGCAGCTGATCGACTACGTGCGGTCCGCGGTCACCCACACCGGTGGCATCACCGCGATGCGCAAGCTGCTCGACTTCGCCGCCCAGTACCAGATCAAGTCCGGTATCCACGGTCCGACCGACATCTCCCCGGTCGGTATGGCCGCCGCGCTGCACCTGGACCTCGCCATCCACAACTTCGGCATCCAGGAGTACATGCGGCACGGCCCGCTCACCAACGAGGTGTTCCGCCAGTCGTTCACCTTCACCGACGGCTACCTGCACCCGGGGGAGCAGCCGGGTCTCGGCGTCGAACTGGACGAGGAGGCGGCCGCCCGGTTCCCGTACCAGCCGGCGTACCTGCCGTTCAACCGGCTTCAGGACGGCACGGTCCATGACTGGTGACCGGTCGACCCGCCACGTGGTGGTGATGGGGGTGTCCGGTGCCGGGAAGACGACCGTGGCGCGGGGAGTCGCCGCGCTGACCGGGCTGACCTTCGCCGAGGCCGACGAGTTCCACTCGGCGGACAACGTGGCCCGGATGCGGGCCGGCGTCCCCCTGGACGACGCGGCCCGCTGGCCGTGGCTGCGTTCCCTGGCCGACTGGATGGCCGCCCGCCACCGGGAGGGTGTGTCGACGGTACTGGCCTGCTCGGCGCTGCGGCGCGCCTACCGGGACGTGCTTCGGCAGGGGCCGCCGGAGGTGGACTTCGTGCACCTGGCCGGGCCGACCGAGGTCATCCGGGAGCGGCTGACGCTGCGTTCGGGGCACTACATGCCGCCGAGCCTGCTCGACTCGCAGACCGCCACCCTGGAGCCGCTGCACCCGGACGAGCAGGGTTTCGTGCTCGACCTGCGCGGCACCACCGACGAGTTGGTCACCGCCGCCGTGGTGCGACTCGGGCTACCCGTGTCCCCGTCCCGCACCTGAGCGCCCGCACCCCGCCCACGCCCCCCCTCCGCGCGATCAGCGGCGTGGGCGGTGGGGCGGCCCGCAGGCCCGCGCGGGCGGCCGGGTTTGCCGGTTCCCGGGACGCGGCGGGATGTCGAGGTCGACCATGGAGGGCGGTGGCGGCAACGCCGGCGGTGACGCGACGGCAGGTGGACGGGCGTGCGGGAGACAACGGTCGAGCCGATCGTCAGGGGCGACGAAGGCGGCCTGGCCGAGCAGGTGTGGCGCAACGCGGCCGAGGACCCGGACGCGGTGCAGTTCATCCGGCCCGACCCGGACCCCCGGTCGTGGCCGGTCCGCCGCTCCGTCGGCGGCCCGCTGCCGGTGACCTGCCGTCAGTTCCGCGACGATGTGCTGGCGGTGGCCCGAGGTTTCGTCGCCGCCGGTATCACCCGGGGCGACCGGGTGGGTCTGCTCAGCCGCACCCGGTACGAGTGGAGCATGGTCGACTACGCCCTCTGGGCGATCGGCGCGGTGAGCGTGCCGATCTACGACACCTCCAGCACCGAACAGATCCGCTGGATGCTCGGCGACTCCGGCGCGGTCGGCTGCGTACTGGAGACCGCCGACCACGCCGCCGCAGTCGCCGGTATGCGGACGGAGCTGCCCGAGCTGCGGCAGACCTGGCGCATCGACGCCGGTGACCTGATCGACCTGGTCGCGCGGGGCCGTGCCGTCGACGCCACCGAGGTGGACGCCCGCCGCACCGCGGTGACCGGCGACGACATCGCCACGATCGTCTACACCAGCGGCACCACCGGGCCGCCGAAAGGCTGCGTCTTGACGCACCGCAACCTCTCGGCCGACGTCGGTAACGCCGTCGCGGTGTTGCCCGAACTGCTGCATCCGGGTGCGTCGACGGTGCTGTTCCTGCCGCTGGCGCACGCGTTCGCCCGGCTGATCCAGATCGGGGTGGTGCGGATCCGGGCGACGATGGTGCACAGCGCCGACCTCTCCAGCGTGCTCGACCAGCTGCGCCGTTTCCGACCCACGTTCATCCTGGCCGTGCCCCGGATGTTCGAGAAGATGCACGACCATGCCCGACAGTCCGCCGAGGACGCGCACCGGGGATGGCTCTTCGGCCTCGCCGAGCGGGTGGCCGTGCGGTACAGCCGCGCGTTGGACACGCCGCGCGGGCCGGGAGGGCTGCTTCGCCTGGCGCACCTGGTGTTCGACCTCGTCGCGTACCGCCGGTTGCGCGCCGCCCTCGGCGGGCGGTGCCGCACGGCCATGGTGGGTGGCGCGCCGCTGGCGGAGCGGCTGGGGCACTTCTTCCGGGGTGCGGGCGTCACGCTCCTGGAGGGGTACGGGTTGACCGAGACCTCACCGGCGTTGACCGCGAACCTGCCGACGGCGATGCGGATCGGCACGGTCGGTCGGCCACTGCCCGGGGTCGCGATCCGCGTCGCCGACGACGGTGAGATCCAGGCCCGGGGAGAGGTGGTCTTCGGCGGCTACTGGAACAACCCCGAGGCCACCCGGGAGGCGTTCACCGACGACGGGTGGTTGCGTACCGGCGACCTCGGCCGCATCGACGACGACGGTTTCCTACGGATCACCGGGCGGGCGAAGGAGGTCATGGTCACCGCCGTCGGCAAGAACGTCGTCCCCGGACCGATCGAGCAGTGCATCCGGGAGCATCCGCTGGTCAGCCAGGCGATGCTGGTCGCCGACGGTCGCCCGTACGTCGCCGCGCTGGTCACCGTCGACCCTCGGACGTGGACGCGGTGGCGGGAGCAGCACGGACGCTCCGGGGCCTCGGTGGCGGCGTCGCGGGACGATCCGACGCTGCGCGGGGAGATCGAGACCGCGATCGAGCGGGCCAACCGGAGCGTCTCGCGAGCCGAGCAGGTCAAGGCCTTCCGGATCCTGCCCCGGGATCTCACCGAGGCCGACGGTGAACTCACCCCCACCCTGAAGATCAAGCGTGAGGTCGTGCGGGAGCACTTCGCCGACGAGATAGACGCCCTCTACCAGGGGCATCGGTAGCCCACAGTGGTCACCACCGCCGGGGGGGGGGGCGGGGGGGGCCGGACCCCCCCCCCCCCCCCCCCCCCCCCCCCCCCCCCCCCCCCCGCCCCCCCGCCCCCCCCCCCCCCCCCCCCCCCCCACCCGCCGGGGGGGGCGGCCGCCCGCCCCCCCCCCCCCCACGGATCTGCACCATGGTCACCCGGATGCCGCGCCGCACCCGGGGCAACGTCAACAAGCCGACGCAGAAGGCGGCGAGCACGGCCAGCGCGAGGACCAGCCCCGCGATTCCGCGTCCGGCCACCGTCAGGCCGGCCACCGCCGCCAACCCGACTCCCGCCACGGTGGCCGCCGCCGCGGCCAGCATCCGGGCGTCCACCAGGGGTTGGCGCACCACCAGCCAGGCGAAGGTGACCGCACCGAGGTTCTCGGTCACGATGCCGGCGGCCCAGGCCACCGCCGCCCCGGTCGCCCCGTGGGCGGGAATCAGCACCAGTCCACCGCCGACGGTCACCAGCAGCCCGGTCAGCACCGCCACCAGGTGCAGGCCGCTGCGCCCGCCCATCAGCAGCATGCTCTGCACGTTGCCGACCCCGGTGTTGACCAGCATCGCCACGGCGAGCACCGTCATCGCGGCGGTGCCGGCGGTGAACTCCGAGCCGAACAACGCCAGGAAGGCCGGTGCGAAGACGGCGAGCAACAGGTAGACCGGCCAGGAGAGCACCAGACCCCAGGTGGTCAGCTGCCGGTGCACCGCTGCGGCGGCGGCCCGCTCGCCTCGGCCGAGCAGCCGCGACAGTTGCGGCGACACGGCCACCCGCAGCCCCTGCATCGCGAGTTGACCGGCGAGGACGTAACGGCCGACGGCACCGAAGACACCGGCGTCGGCGGGCCCGGCCAGGGCCGAGGTGAGCAGCACGCCGATCCACATGTTGCCGGCGTCGATCGCCGCCGAGGCGGCGCGGGGCAACGCGAACCGCCAGAACGTGGACCAGTCCCGAGGCTCCGGGCGCAGCCGGGCACCCGCGCCGACGCCGAGTGGCCCGGTGACCAGGATCAGGCAGACCAGCAGGGCCACGGCGGCGGGCACCAGCCAGCCGGTCATACCCGCCAGCAGTCCACCACCGGTCAGCACCGCCGCACCGACCAGCAGGGGCCGGGCGACCGGCAACAGCAGGAACTGCACCGCGACGTAGGCCCGCATCGGGCGTACGCAGCGCACGACGGCCAGCAGCAGGTTCATCGCGACCACCACGGGCACCGCCGCGAAAGTCACCACCAGCAGCGACGCACCCGCCGGGCCCTGCAACCGCCCGGCGAGCGGCCCGGCGACCAGCGCTCCGCCGACCGCGACCAGCACGGCCACCACCAGCGGCGGTATCAGCGCGACCGGCAGCACCCGGGCGCCGTCACCGGTCGCGCCGAGACGTCGCCGGGGCAGCGCCCAGATCAGACCGGTCTCCGCACCGAGGGTGCAAATCGCGGCGGCGACGGTCACCACGCCGATCGCGGCGAAGAACGCGCCCGCTCCGGTGGTGCCGTAACCACGGGTGATGACCACCGCGAGCACGAAACCGAACAGGCCGCTGGTCGCCGCGCCGAGCAGCCCGGCGACTCCACTGCGGGTGCTGCGCCGGGTCTCGGCCGTGCCGTCCACCGCCGTCGTCGTGCCCGTCGACGAGGCGGCGGGCAGGCTCGGCGTACGTCCGGGCCCCTCCCCGGTCGGTGGGCTGGTCGTCGCCGTCATGCCGGTGTCACCGCCGCTCGTCGCGACCACCCGTCCGGTGGGCTGCCGCGTTCCCGTTCGTCGAGGGCGATCGCGAACGCCACCGCGAAGAAGGCGACCGCGAGATTCTGGTTGGCCATCCCGTAGAAGGGCACCTGCACCAGGCAGATCACCGGGACGATGGAGAGCCACTGCCCGGCCGCCGACCGGGCCCGGGCGCAGATCAGCGCGGCGGCGACGAACCAGGCCAGGAAGCACAGCAGCGCCGGGACGCCGTGACTGAACAGCACCATCCACAGTTGCCCCTGGGTGCCGATCGGCGCGTCGGCGCTGACCGTGTCCACGTCCATCGGCGCGCCGTAGCCCAGCCAGGGGGAATCACCCACCCGACGCAGCACCTCGGAGTAGAGCGAGAGCCGGTCGGTGTTGGTGTCGCTGGACTCGACCCGATTGCCGATCATCTCGGCGACCGGGATGAACAGGCTGGCGACGCCGCCGAGCACCACCACTCCGGCGATGGAGGCGGCCACCCGGACGTTGCCGCGTAGCGCCGCCCGCACCCCCAGCACGGCCAGGCCGACGCCGAGGCTGAGGAACATCGCCCGGTTGAGCGTGAAGAACGCCGGGACCAGCGACAGCGGCAACGACGCGAGCAGCAGCCACCGCAGCAGGCCGCGCCGACGCAACATGGTGAACGCGACCACGCAGGGCAGCGTCATCGCGTACGCGCTGCCGTAGTTGTTGGTGTAGGCGTACGGAGCCGCCGGCCGGTAGATCGGGTTGAGCGACCGGGCACTGTACTCGGCGGTGCTCAGGTGGACCATGTCGTTGATGAACGGCACGCCGGACACGCCCGGCGGCAGCAGGATCTCGAGCGGGGTGGTCAGCTCGAAGCGCGGGATCAGCACGCCCAACCAGCCCAGGGCGACCAGGCTGAACCAGAACGCGCACAGCGGCACCAGCACGACGGCCTGGTCGGGGCGTTCCCGGGTGACGGCGTAGACGTAGATCGCGACGACCAGCGCGGTGAGGTAGAACGCCAGTCGCAGCACGAAGGTCGGCACCGAGGTGAGCGAGGTCAGCCGGCTCGCGCTGGCCACCGCGATGGCCAGGAAGAGCAGCCAGATCCCGATCGCGGGTGGCAGCGGCACGCGACCCCGGGTGGCCAGCAGCGTGAACAGCAGGGCACCCAGCAGTGGCCAGCCGAGGTAGAAGCTGCCGGCCACCCACCACAGGGGAACGAGCCCGAACATCGCCGCCAACGGCCACAGCGGCAGTCGGGGCGGTGCGGGCGCGGGCGCGACATCGGCCGGCCGGGCCGGCTCGGTGGTCGGCGGGGCGTGGGTGACCGGCACGCCTCAACTCCGCCCGCTGCGGCACAGCACGAATCCCAGCGGGTTGACCCCGGCCGCCCGCAGCCGCTCCGCGAGGCGGCGCAGGTCGGCCTGCCGGGTGCGGTCGCGTTCGACCACGACCACGGCGGTGCCCTGTCGGGCTATCGCCACACCCCGCTCGTCGGTCTCCGCCGGCGGCGCGTTGTACAGCACCAGGCTCTGGTCGGCGCCCTGCCGCCAGGTGCCGAACCGCACGGAGCCGGCGCCCACCACCACCTGCGCGTCGCCGGTCGGCCGGCCGTTGTCGGTACGGCCGACGGTCTTGGCGACACGGGGCAGGGTGAGCGTCGCCTCCGGATCGGTGGACGGGCGTGCCCCCACCGGATGTGGGGAGGGACGGCGGGTGACGACCTCGGTGGGGCCGTCGTCGATGTCGGTGGGGGCGGTACGGGGCTTGGGTACGGCGGGTTTGGTCGGGTCGAGGCTCGGCGGCAACCGGTCCCGGTCGGCGAGCACCGCGGCCCGCAGTCGGTCGACTCGGCCGCCGTCGTCGGCGACGAACACCTCCCGACCGACCACGGCGAGGGCGACCGCGAGACCGGCGGTGATCTCGGTGGCGTCCTCCCGCGCGGTGAGCACGGCGACCCGGGCGGGTTGGCGTACCCGCTCGGCGACGGCCATGGCGACGTAGCGGACGTCGGCGTCGACCGCCCGGCCGCGTAGCCCGACCCGGCGGACGGTGCCCAGCAGCGGCAGGCCGGTGCTGTCCCGGGCGTCGGCCGCGCTGCGGATGCGCCGGTCCACCGACTCCCACAGGAAGGCGAGCACCAGCCCGATCACGGTCCCCCCGAGCAGCCCACCGGCCAGCAGCAGCGGCGCGTTGCCGGCCGTGGTGGCCAGCGCCCGCTCGGCGCTGCGGGTGACCCAGCCCGGGTTCACGTCGACCGCGGCGATCTCCGTGCGGGCCGAGCTGAGCTGGGTGAGCTGGTTGTTGATCCCGCCGAGTTCGGCGACCGCGGCGTTGGCGGCGGAGGTGTCCCGGGCGTTGTTGATCCGGCGCTGCACGGCGTTGCGCTGTGCGACGACCTTCTCGATGCTCTCGTCGTAGGACCGCAGCATCTCCTCGCGCTGCTTCTCGTACATGGCACGGCGGACGTCCAGGTAGCTCTGCGCGGCCAGGTTGGCGCCCGTCACGGCCTGTTCGGCGTCCGGGGCCTGGTAGGTGAACCGCAGGATCTGGCCACCGGCGGGCACCTCGACCTCGAGGGCGTCGCGCACGGTGCGATGGTCGGAGTCGAAGCGCTCGGCCAGTTTGGCGACGACCTCGGTGCCGGTGGCGATGCCGCTCTCCACGTTCATGTTCACCGCCCGGTCGGCGGCGGCACCGCTGGGCGTGAAGGCGTCGGTGACCACCGGCCGCACCGCGACCACCGCGTTCGCCGTGACCGTGGCCGGTGCCAGCAGCAGGTAGCCGCCGGCGGCGAGCAGTCCGCCGAGGGCCACCGCCGCGACCAACCGGAGCCGGTGCAGCGGCACCCGCGCCATGTCGCCGATCGTGACGGTGCGGGGCGAGGAGGCGGCCACGGGACCGGTCCAGTGGCTGGGCGCGGGATCAGTCATGGAACTTCTTCGCTATCTGTTGTGGGTTGCCGATCACCACGACCCCGGGCGGCACGTCGGCGCGGACCACGGTCGCGGCACCCACGACGCTATCCCGACCGATCCGCACCCCCTTCATGACCAGCGCGTGCGCGCCGATCCAGACGTTGTCCTCGATGGTTATCGGAGCGCGGGTGGCCGGGGTGGGCGGATCGTGCCGGCGGTCGGGGGCAAGGTTGTGGAAGTCGTTGTCGAGCAGTTCGCAGTCCGACAACAGGCAGCGGTCGCCGATGGTCACCGACGTCCAGGTGCCGATCCAGGTCGCGTTGAGCAGGCAGTTCGCGCCGACGCGCACCTCACCCGGCCCGGCGAACCGGACCAGTTTGTTCAGTCGGGTGTGCTCACCGATGGTGACCCGTACGCCGCGACGCAGCCGGATCCGGCCCCGGATCTCCACTCCCGCGCCGAGTCGCAGACGCGGATAGCGCAGCCGGTACCAACCACGCTTGACCGCGAAGACGGTACGCACGACGAGTCCACGCCGGATGCCAGTCAACGAGCCTCCCCACCTTGCCTCGGGTCGGCGGCGGATGATGCCGCACGCCGACCCGAGGTGAACAAACTACCGAGGATTCGTTACGAACGGTGAACGCTAGGACACCGAAAAGAACATCGAGGCGGTCGACCAGGTCAGCTCCGGGGTCGCCTCCGCGATGAGCGTCGACTCGGTGCCGTTGACCGCCGCAGCGGGAGCCAGGGTCGGGTCGAACGGCACACTACGCAGCGAACCGTTGGTCGCCCCGTAGACGATCTTACCGTCAACCCAGGCCATGCCTCGCACCGCCGACCAGGTCACGCCGGTGGTCGGCAGGACGAACTCGGTGGCGCCCAGATAGTTGCCGTCGATCTCGAAGTAGCGGTAGTAGAGGTTGTTCGCGCCGCTGCGGGTGTAGTACAGCCGACCGTCCAGGAAGAACGCGCCGGTCAGCAGGGCCGGGTTGTACCAGTCGTTGTAGCCGGACGCCTCCCAGGGCCCACCGATGGTGGAGCCGTTGAACAGCGAGACGTCGATCCGACTGCCGGTCGGCGTGCCGGAGACCGCGTGGGACCAGTAGATCCGGTCATCCACCAGCCAGGTCGCGCCCGCGCCCGTGTAGTTCGGCTGGCTGACCACCGTGGCGTTCTCGGCGTCCAACTCGGTGCCGTCGAACGGCACCTTCGCCACCTCGCCGGGCCCGACGTTCAGGTGGAGGTATCCGCTGCTCCCGGTGGGCGGGTTCTTCGGGGTGATGGTGCGCCCACCACTGAGCGGGAACATGCCGAGCCGGCCGTGGTACTCGTTACCCATGCCGTCGGAGTTATGACCGAAGTAGAGACCGGCGCTGCCCCGCCAGAGCACCGGCACCGACGAGCCCCAGGAACTGGCGCCCGAGGGCAGGGCGTTGCCACCGCTGCGGCGCGGGTTCCAGTTCACCGGCATGCCGGTGGCCGGCGTGACCGCACCGATGCCCAGCCGGTCGATGGCGCCGTTGCCGGCCCGGTCACTGGCGTTCGGGTTGTTCAGCCAGCGGAAGTGCCCACCGAGGTAGATCACGTTGTCGGCCACCTCGACCGACGTGATCGTGTCGTTACCCGTGAAGTTGACCCAGGTGGCGACCTGGTTGGGCCCCCGGGCGTCGGTCTCGAAGCGGACCAGGGCGTCACAGTAGGCGCTCGGCCAGCCCGTACCGCCGTTGGTGCCGACCACGAACCAGGTCCCGTCGCCGCCGAAGCGTACGTCCTGCACGTAGTGCACGAAGGTCGTCGGGTTCGCGCACGGGGCCACGAACCGCTCCGAACTCCAGTCGATGACGCTCGGGGTGTCGGTGAGGTCGACCAGCGCGATCTGGTTGCGTGGCAGCTCGTTGACGTAGAGGAAGTTGCCGCCGACGACGAGGGTGTTGCCGTCCGGCGAGACGTCGATGGTCCAGACGTACATGCTGGTGCCGTGTCGGCCGACGCTGGTGTTGATGTTGAAGGTCGGGTCGATCTCGCCGGTGGTCGCGTCCATCCGGCCGAGCCCGGCGTGCGCGGTGCCGTTGAGCCAGTTGAAGGCTCCGGCAACGTAGAGCCAGTTGCCGTGCAGCACCAGGTCCCGCACGTTGCCACCGTCGGAGCGACCGACCCAACTGTCGACGATCATGCCGGTCGAGGGTTCGAGGGCCACCAGGTTGCGGCGGGACACACCGTTGACGTTCTTGAAGGCCCCGCCGACGATGAGTATTCCGCCGGGGCCGGCGATGAGCGCGTTGACCGCACCGTCGAGCACCGGCAGGAAGGTCGTGGAGATCGTCCCGGTGGTCCGGTCGTACGCGAAGAGGTAGCTACGGGAGGTCCAGGCCGAACTGGCCGTCTGCCGAATCTGCGTGAAAGTGCCGCCGACGAAGACCGTGTTCCCGATTTCGGCGAAGGCGCGAGCCTCGCCGTCGCGGGCGTGCGGGGTCTGGTCTACCGGGTTGGTCGAGACCAGGGTGGCCGGCTCGGGCGCCGGAACCACGGCTGCGGATGTCGCGGTGGGCACGGCCAGGACAGCCGCGACGGTCACCATCGCGACGGTCGCGGCCCGTGTTCGACGCCGACGAACCGTACGCCACGGCAAGGAGAATCTGGGCACGCTGCGCCTCCAGAGTGGACGAGAATGCACGTAGCGTGCCCGCTCCACGCTGGAGGGCGGCATCCGCCGATTGGGCGGTCGGTGGATCAGGAAACGGACAACCCGGCAGACAGTCAGATTATTGACAATCCAAGCGGTACGTCTCCGTGATCAGTTCACTTCACTCAGCGACTCCCCCCGGTCGGCTGCCGCAGGTAGCTGTCTCGTCCCGCCGCGGCGAATCCGGCGATCGACGCCGCGTCCTGGTTCATCAGCATGTTGCAGGTGTTCGTCGTCTTCGTCATGCCCGGCGAGTTGAAGTAGATCGCTGCCTTGATCTTCGGGTGGGCCTTCAGCGCCGCCGGGAACTCCTCGAACCACCGTCGCTTGGCGTTCGGGTCGGCGGAGTTCATGTTGGTGCCGAACTCGGCCAGCATCCGGGGCTTGCCCGCACCGATGCCGTTGTCGTCCAGCCAGCGGTAGAAGGAACCGATGGTGTTGCTGGGGCTCTTCCACACGGTGCTGCCGTTGCAGACGTGGAAGTTGTACGGATCCCAGGCGACCCAGTCGACGTAACTGTCACCGGGGTAGAGGCCGGCGTACCTGTCGTAGTGGCCGGACCAGCCCATCATCGTCCACACCCAGACCGCGTTGTCGGCCTTGGCGTTGGCGAACCGGTCGTGCACGTACCGCCAGGCCCGGACGAAGTCCGCGTCGCTACCCTTCGCCGGCTCGTCCTCCGGCTCGTGGTCGAAGCCGATGAAGACCGGCTTGCCGATCGCCCGGATCCGTCCGGCGACCGCGTCGATGGTCGCGTCGTACCGTCCGCTGTAGACGTCCTTCCAGGTCAACACGGTGCCCGAGGAGAAGATCCGACTCTCCCAGGCGAAGAACATCAGCCTGCCCTCCCGCATCTGCTGCTGCTGGAAGGCGTCCGGGAAGGCACCGTTGCTGCCGGTGTTCGAGAAGTCGTGGTAGCGGTGGACGATGTCGAACGTCCGGCCCACCTGCTTCTCCACATCGGTGATCGACTTGCCGTGGTCCCACCCGGTGGCGGCGCTGGACGGCGAGTACATCCCCCACCAGGCGCCGCAGGCGGGGACCAGCTTCGCCGAGACCGTGCCGCACTTGTCCGAGGCCGGCGGTGGCGTCGAGGTGGGGCTGGGTCGGGCGGGCGTCGGGCTCGCGCTCGGCGAGGCGGACGGCGAGGCCGGCGGGCGGCTCGGCGAGGCCGACGGCGTCGGTGAGACGCTAGGTGGGGCGGACGGCGGCCGGGCACCCACGCCGTAGCTCAGCGCCAGCCGCGGACGCAGGTCGGCGTTGCGGTTCTCGGCGGAGGCCCAGTAGATCCGGGTGTCGAGCCCGGCCTGCGCCAGCGACAGCGTCCAGATTCCGTTGCCGGTGACCAGACCCGAGACGTCCCACTCGTTGAATCCCTTGGTGACGCCGGTGACCGTGTCCAGCGCCGCGCCCAGCGGCGAGGGCGCCGGACGGGCCGCCCGGGCGTCCAGCCGGGACTCGTGCGCGCTCACCGTCGCGTCGAACTTCTCCCAGGCGTGCACCCGCAACGTGGCCCGGACGTTCACCGCGTTCGCCGGCAGCGTGGTGACCAGGAAGGTGAGCACCGCCTCCCGCGCGCCACGTGGGTTGCCGTCGCAGGGCGCGGGGCAGGTCGCCAGGGTCGTCTTGACGCTGTTGTCGCCGTCCTGCGGCACCATCGTGGCGGTGGTGTCGGCCACCACCGGAATCGACAGGTCGTCATCGGCGAGCAGCGGCACCATGGTCGCACCGAGCCCCAGCACCACAGTGGTGCCGATGGCGCCGAGCACCACGGCCTTCCGCCGGGGGCCACGATGCGGGATCATGCGGTGCAGTCCGCGACTGGTCACGGATACTCCTCGTGTCTACGGCAACAACGCTGAGCAGCGTATCTGTGTACACAACGGAGTGTGCGTCCGACGGCCGGACCTAAGCGGGTCTTAAAAGTCACCTAAGCACCACCCAACTCACGCGCCCCACTCCGCTCGGCACCGAACGGGACCGATCATGGCGCGGATCCACCCGGTCGGCGGCGACATCGCCACCGGCGCGAAGCACGCCGACGGGGCAGCGCGCGATGCGGGCGGGAGCGGTCAGGAGCGGGCGGCGGCGAGCGCGGCGGCCATCGCGGAGCGGGGTGCGGGAACTCCGGTGAACTGCTCGAACTGGCCGATCGCCTGGGCGAGCAGCAGGTCCAGGCCGGAGACGATGCGACAACCGGCGGCCTCGGCGGAGGCGGCCAGCGGGGTCGGCCACGGGTCGTAGATGGCGTCGAAGACCACCGTGCCCGCCCGCCAGGGCACGCTGTCGGCCAGCTCGTCGACGGCACCCTTCGGCACCGTGGAGATCAGCACGTCGGTGTCGGCCAGCGGCGACGGCTCCGACCCGGGCACCGGCCACGGCGCGGCGACCATCGGCACCCCCAGCACCGCCGCGACCGGTGCCAGCTCGGCGATCGCCGCCGGGCGACGGGCGACGACCCGGACCTCGGCCGCGCGCAGCCGGGCCGCCGCCGCCAGCGCCGCCCGCGCGGTTCCGCCCGCGCCGAGCACGGTGACGGTGGCACCGGCGCGTACGCCCGCCTCGGTCAGCACCTCGACCATGCCGGTGACGTCGGTGTTGTCGGCGAACCAGGAGCCGTCGGCGCGGCGTACCAACGTGTTGGCCGCACCCACGGCGGCGGCGACCGGCGAGACCTCGGCGGCCACCGCGAGCGCCGCCTCCTTGCCCGGCATGGTCACCGACAGCCCGGCCCACTCCGGCCCCAGGCGGGCGACCAGGGCCGGTAGCTCCGCCGCCGCACACTCGATCCGGGTGTACGACCACCCGTCGAGCCCGGCGGCGGCGTACCCCGCGTTGTGGATCACCGGGGAGAGCGAGTGCGCGATCGGCTTACCCAGCACCGCCGCCCTGCGTACCGATGCCTCGGGTGCTGCCGCCTCGCGCACCGACTCCGCCACCTTCGCTCCTCACCGACGATCATCTGTCGCCTAACATCCAACAATGTCAGACAGCAGCCTGCGACACCGCAAGGGCGAGATCACCCTCACCGTCCGAGGACCGGACCGGCAGCCACTCGCCGACCAGGTCGTGACGGTCACCCAGACCCGACACGCCTTCGCCTTCGGCAACATCGGTTTCGACTTCGTAGACCTGGTCGGCGGCGCGGGTCCGGCCGACACCACCGACGTCGAGAGCTTCGGCGGCACCGACCGCCTGGACCTGGACCGGCTCGGCGAGCTGTGGCTGGACGTGTTCAACACCGCGACCCTGCCGTTCTACTGGGGCCGCTACGAGCCGCGCCGGGGCGCACCCGACACCGACCGACTCACCGCCACGGCACGGTGGCTGGCCGAGCGGGGCGTCACCGTCAAGGGCCACCCGCTGGTCTGGCACACCGTCCAGCCGTCCTGGCTGCTGGGCCTGGACCTCGACGAGGTCGAGCGGTTGCTGCGGGCCCGGGTCCGCGACCTGGCCGGCGGGTTCGCCGGGCTGATCGACACCTGGGACGCCATCAACGAGGCGGTCATCATGCCCGTCTTCGACAACGGCGACAACGCGATCACCCCGCTGGCGCGGGCCCGGGGCCGCATCCACATGGTGCGGCTGGCGTTCGAGGAGGCCCGCGCGGCCAACCCGGCGGCCACCCTGGTGCTCAACGACTTCGACCTCAGCTCGGCCTACGAATGTCTCATCGAGGGGGTCCTCGAAGCCGGGGTACGCATCGACGCGATCGGCTTGCAGACCCACATGCACCAGGGCTACCGGGGCGAGGAGTACATGCAACGGACGCTCGACCGGTTCGCCCGGTACGGGCTGCCGCTGCACCTGACCGAGACGACGCTGGTCTCCGGCCACCTCATGCCGCCCGAGATCGAGGACCTCAACGACTACCAGATCCCGCACTGGCCCAGCACCCCCGAGGGTGAGGCCCGCCAGGCCGAGGAGATCGAGCGGCACTACCGGTCGCTGGTGGCCCACCCGTCGGTCCAGGCGATCAACTACTGGGGGATCACCGACCACGGCGCCTGGCTCGGCGCACCCGCCGGACTGGTCCGCGCCGACGGCAGCCCGAAGCCCGCGTACGAGGCCCTGAAAGCCCTCGTCAAGGGCGAGTGGTGGCTGTCGCCGACGGAGCTGCCCACCGACGCGGACGGCACCGTCACCGTCGAAGGTTTCCTCGGCGACTACACCGTGAGCGTTGGTGACCGCACCGCGCGCTTCACCATCGACGCCCCCGCCACCACCGCGACGGTCGACCTGACCTGACCCGGCCCGGGCCCGGGGGTGCCGTAACCGGTCAGATGATGCCGGCCTCCCGGGCCTTGGCCTCGTTCTTCCGGTGTTCCGCGTAGGTCTCGGCGAAGGCGGAGTTGCCTTCCTTGTCGATGGCCACGAAGAAGAGCCAGTCGCCCTTGGGCGGGTCCATCGCACCTTCGAGGGCATCCTTGCCGGGGTTGTTGATCGGCGTGGGGATCATGCCGCGCAGCTTGCGGTTGTACGGGTTCTTCGGGTTGTCCAGATCGCTGACGGTCATCTCGGCCGACGTCTTGGTCTTCTGCCCGGTCAACTCCAGGTAGTAGTTGACTGTGACGTCCATCTCCAGGCAGCCGCAGTCGAAGGTGCCGGAGTAGGCCCGGTTGTAGGCGACCCGGGCGACCTTGCCGAGATCCTTCTTGGTACCGGCCTCGGCCTGGGCCAGCGACGCCACGATCAGCGCCTCGTACGGGCTGATCCCGCCGCGTTCCTTCTGCACCCGGTCGGCGAACTCCATCTCACCGGTGACGGTGAGGAAGTGGTCGACCATCTGCCCGAGGATGTCCTTGGCGGTGGCGTCCGGCGGGATCTCGTAGGTGTCCGGGAAGAGGAAGCCCTCGATCGACTTCTTGGGCTTCTTGCCGTCCTCCCGCTTGAACCACCAGTCCGGTACGCCGAGCTTCGCCGGGTCCTTCGCGGCGGCCTCGAACTCCTTGACCGGGATCTTGGTGTGCTCGCTGAGCAGCTTGAAGATGCTCTTCGCGGTGCGCCCCTCGGGGATGGTGACCCCGTTGACGATCCGGTTCTTCGGGTCCAGCATCGCGGCCACGGCCAGTTCGCCGCTCATCTGCTTGCGCAGCTTGTAGGTGCCGGGCTGGATGTTGCGGCTGCGGGAGTTGTCGTTGGCTGCCTCGATGAACGCCTTGGTGCTCTTGATCACGCCAGCGTCGTAGAGCGCCACCGCCATGTCGGCGAGGAACGCGCCCTGCGGGATCTGGACGGTCACGTCCTCGGTGCCCGCGCCGTCGTAGTCCGGGGTGACGAAATAGCTCTGGATCCGGTCGAAGCCGTAGAAGGCTCCCCCGCCGATACCGCCGAGCAGCACCACGGCCAGCAGCAGGGCCAGGACGGTCTTACCCCGTCCACCACCGGATCGGCCACCCTTGCGACGCCCCCGGCGGTGTTTGCCCTTCTCCCCCCGTTCCGGCTCGTCGAACCCGAGATCCAGATCGTCCATCATCGCGTCCGCCTCCGCTGCGCATCCAGCCAGCTCTGCAGAATCTCCACGGCGGCGGCCTGGTCGACCACCGCCCGTTGTCTCTTCCCTCGGACACCACGCTCGGCAAGCCTACGACTCGCCACGACCGTGGACATCCTCTCGTCGGTGAGCGTCACCGGCACCGGACTTATCACATCGGCCAGTTGTCGAGCGTACGCCTTCACCTGCTCCGCCGCCGGGCCATGTTTTCCGGCGAGGTTGACCGGAAGACCCACCACCACCTCCACCGCCTCGTGTTCGGCGACCAGCGCGGCGAGTTCGGCGACATCCGAGGGTACCGCCTCTGACCTGGGATTCTGCTCCCGCGCGAGGGTGACCAGCGGGGTGGCCAGGACCCCGTGCGGATCGGACCGGGAGACCCCGATCCGGACCTGTCCGACGTCCACTCCGAGGCGTACCCCCCGGGGCGAGTCGTTCACGCCGTGTCACCTCCCCGGACATACGCGTCAGGGCGGACCGCTACGGTCCGCCCTGATCCATCGCGCTGACGCCTCACGCGTCGGCGAGCGCCTTCTCGACCGTGAGCAGCAGGCGCGGCACCTCCGACTCGGGTAGGCCACCGCCCTGCGCCAACTCCGGGCTGCCCCCGCCCCGGCCGGAGAACGCCGCCTTGACCAGGTCGTTCGCGGCGACACCCCGACTGCGGGCGGCCGAATTCACCGCCACCACCAGCGACGCCTTGCCGTTGGCCCGGGCGGCCACCGCGACCACACCCGGCCGCGACGCGTCGATCCGGCCCCGGATCTCCTGGGCGAGGGTGCGGACGTCGTTACCGGCCGCCCCCTCGGGCGCCTCGGTGCCCACGTAGGCGATCCCGCCGACGTCCTTGGCCTGGGCGGCGAGCGCCGCCGCGCCCCCGAGGACCAGCTGCGCACGCAGCTTCTCCAACTCCTTCTCCGCGTCGCGCAACTGGGTGACGGTCTGCTCGACCCGATCGGCGACCTGCTCGGAGGGGACCCGGTACAACTCGGCGAGGCGGGCCACCAGCAGGTGTTCGCGGGCCAGGAAGTTGAACGCGTCCATGCCGACGAGCGCCTCGACCCGGCGTACCCCGGACCCGATGGACGACTCGGAGAGGATCTTGACCAGGCCGAGCTGGCCGGAGCGGGCCACGTGGGTGCCGCCGCACAGTTCGCGGGCGTAGTCACCGACCTCGACCACCCGGACCTGCTCGCCGTACTTCTCACCGAACAGCGCCATGGCGCCGATGCGCCGCGCCTCCTCCAGCGAGGTGACGAAGGCGTGCACCTCCAGGTCGGCCAGGAGCACCTCGTTGACCTGCTGCTCCACGTCCCGCAACACGCTCGGGGCGACACCGGTGGCGGTGTTGAAGTCGAACCGGAGCCGGCCCGGGGCGTTCAGCGAACCGGCCTGCGTGGCGGACTCGCCGAGGAAGTTGCGCATCGTCTGGTGCACCAGGTGGGTCGCGGTGTGCGACCGGGAGATGGCCCGCCGCCGACTGGTGTCGATCTCGGCGTAGCCGGTCTCCCCCGCCCGCACCTCGCCCCGCAGCACCCGGGCCCGGTGCACGATCAGGCCCGGCACCGGCTGCTGCACGTCGAGGACCTCGACCTGGCCGCCACCGACGGTGATCATGCCGAGGTCGGGCTGCTGCCCACCGCCCTCCGCGTAGAACGGGGTGGTGTCGAGCACCAGTTCGATCGTGTCGCCCTCGACCGCCGCCGCCCGGGGGCCGTCGGTGCCGAGCACCGCCCGCACCGTCGACTCGCGGGCCACCTCCGTGTAGCCGGTGAAGGTCACCGGCCCCCCGGCGTCGAGCACCGACCGGTACGCCGACAGGTCGGTGTGCCCGGTCTTGCGCGCCTGCGCGTCGGCCTTGGCCCGGGCCCGCTGGTCGGCCATCAGCCGACGGAAACCCTCCTGGTCGACCTTCAACCCCTGCTCGGCGGCGATCTCCAACGTCAGGTCGATCGGGAAACCGTACGTGTCGTGCAGCTGGAACGCCTTGTCACCGGAGAGCGCCGGCTTGCCCGCCGACTTCGTCTCGGTGATCGCGGTGTCCAGGATCGTGGTGCCGGCGCGCAGGGTCGCCAGGAAGGCGTCCTCCTCGGCGTACGCGTACGCCGAGATGCGGTCGAAGTCCTCCGCCAGCTCCGGATACGACGGGGCCATGCAGTCCCGGGCCACCGGCAGCAGCTCGGGCAGCGCCCGCTCCTGCCAGCCGAGCAGCCGCACCGCCCGGATCGCCCGGCGCATGATCCGCCGCAGCACGTAGCCCCGGCCCTCGTTGGACGGGGTCACCCCGTCACCGATGAGCATCAGCGCGGTACGCACGTGGTCGGCGACCACCCGCAGCCGCACGTCGTCGGGGTGCGACTGGTTGGCGGCCTGACCCGACTGCGCGCCGTAGCGCTTACCGGTCAACTCCGCCGCCCGGTCCAGGATCGGCCGAACCTCGTCGATCTCGTAGAGGTTGTCGACGCCCTGCAGGATCGACGCCATCCGCTCCAGGCCCATGCCGGTGTCGATGTTCTTCGCCGGCAGCTCACCCAGGATCGGGAAGTTCTCCTTGTCGGTGCCCGGACCCCGCTCGTACTGCATGAAGACGAGGTTCCAGAACTCCAGGTAGCGGTCCTCGTCGACCTCCGGGCCGCCCTCGGGGCCGTACTCGGGGCCCCGGTCGTAGTACAGCTCGGAGCAGGGGCCGCACGGGCCGGGAATGCCCATCGACCAGAAGTTGTCCTTCTTGCCCCGGCGCACGATGCGCTCCTCGGGCACACCGGTACGACGCCAGATCTCGTACGCCTCGTCGTCGTCCAGGTAGACCGTCGCCCAGATCCGCTCCGGGTCCAGCCCGAAGCCGCCGGCCCCGACCGACTTGGTGGCCAGGTCCCAGGCGAGCGGGATCGCCCCGTCCTTGAAGTAGTCACCGAACGAGAAGTTGCCGTTCATCTGGAAGAACGTGCCGTGCCGGCTGGTCTTGCCGACCTCGTCGATGTCCGGCGTACGGATGCACTTCTGCACACTCACCGCGCGCCGGTAGGAGGGCGTCTGCTGGCCCAGGAAGTAGGGGACGAACTGCACCATGCCGGCGTTGACGAACAGCAGGTTCGGATCGCTGATGGCGGGCAGCGGAGCGGACGGCACCACGGTGTGCCCGTTCGCCTCGAAATGGGCGAGATACCGCCGCCTGATCTCCGCCGTCTTCATCGCTGGTGGTCCTCCGGGAAAATCTCTCGGTCGCCGATCCGCGGATCCTCCCGCAGCTCGGCGAACTGGTCGTCGAACGCCTCGCCATGGGCGAACGCCTCGTGGATCTCGTGCTCCCGCTCGGCCATCCCGGCGCGTACGTCCGCCACGAAGCTACGCAGTTCCTCGACCAGCCCGCCAGCGGATTGTGACAGGTTGTCGGCGATGCCGGCCGGGGTGTACGCGTGCGCGGCACGCGTCGCCTTGCGCACCACCACCACACCGACCGCCAGGCCGATACCCAGCCAGAAAAGGCGCCTCATGCTCGTACCTCCCGGTGCCGTCGGGTTCAGCGGTTGCCGCGCCGGGCGGCGCGCCGCTGAGCCTTGATGGTGTCCCGCACCTCGCGCTCGGTCTCGGCGTGCCGGCGACTGGCCGCGGCCTTGCGCACGCCGTACCCGAACGCGGCGACCTTGACCAGCGGGTTGGCCGCTGCCGCGGAGACCACGGTGACCAGGTTGGCGACGTTGGCGCTGATGTTCTGCGCGTGGCTGGTCATGGTGTCGACCTTGGCCAACTGGAGGTTCACACCGTCGAGGGAGGTCTGCACCTGCTCCAGCGTCACGTTGACGTTGCGTACCGTGGTGTTGACGTCGCCGAGCAGCGGACCCGTCCGGTCGTTGACGTCGTTGATCATGCGGGTGGCGGCGTCCACGGTATGCCGCAACCGCAGGATGGGCAGCGTCAGGATCAGCACCAGCATCGCGAACGCGATCGCCGCGATCAGTGCCGCGACCTCCAAAAAGCCCACGCCAGTCCTCCTCGAAGAGTGCTTCCGGGGCGCAGGGGCCCCCAACCGCACGACCGTCTCACCCACGCCAACGTCGAGTTCCCGGCCGACCGCCGGTCACCACCAGCACCTGACCCTACCGTCCGTGATGACGATCGGCTCAGGACGGTGGCGACGAGGTCAGATCGCCCAGCGGGTCCTCGGTCAGTGTCGGGAAGGGATCCTCACCGGTCAGCGACGGGTCGGTGCTCGGCTGGGGTCGCGTCCGCTCGTCGTCGATGGCGTTGCGCACCTTCACCGACACCAACGATCCGGGGCATTCCTCGGCCGCCGTGGACGGGTCGGGGACCGGCACCACGGCGGGTTCACCGTCGACCGGCGGTGGCACGCAGGTCCGTTCGCGTACCCACAGGTCGAGGGTGAGTTCGTCGCGCCGCCAGCAGGTGTAGCTGCCCTTCTCCTCCTGCTCCGGGCAGTAGTTGGGCGTCCACCGCTGCCAACCGTCACCGGTCAACGCCGCCTCGTACGCCTGGGCGGTCTCGTCCGGCGGGCGGTCCGAGGTGGCGGTGCGTTCCCGCAGTCGGCAGTCGAGCAGGCACCACTGGCTGCCGCTGACGTCGTCGACCGGTTCGACCGACGCCCAGGACGGCACGTCCAGTTTGTCCAGCGAGGCGAAGACCGGGTCCCGGTTCATGGTCTGCACACCGAAGAACGCTGGGAGCACGCCGAGCAGGAGCACACTGGCCAGCACCAGCACGGCGGTACGCGCCCGCGTGTTGCCCGCCGTCGGCCGACGCGCCTCGCCGTCACCGACCTGGTCGCTCTCGGACCGGTCGACGTCGGGGTGGTCCGCGGCGTCGGCGCGGTGAACCATCGGCTCCGCCCCGGGTCGAGGCGCGGCCGGGTCGACCGGCGCCACGGCAGCCGCGGCGCGAGCCACCGCCGGGGCCTCGCCGACCCGCGTCGGGGGCATCGGCGACGCACCGGAGGGTTCGGGGCCCGCCGGGTTCCGATGCGGCGGGGTCGCCCGGCCGGTCCCCCGGTCCTCCGGTCGCACCGGGGCGCCCGCCCGAGCCGTGACCGGCGAACCGACTGGTCCGGTGCCGACGGCTCGACCGGGGTCGACGCCGTCGGGTGCCCCGGCGTCGGGCCGGGCCGCGCCCCGGGCCGGTCCCGGCGGCGGCCCGCCCGGACGGGTGCGAATCCCGTCGGGACGCACCGCGGCACGCGGCGGCCCGGCAGGCGACCCATCGGTTCGCGCCGCACCACGCGGCGCACCGGCAGGCGGACCGTCGGGGCGCACCGCACCACGTGGCGGGCCACCGGCTGGGCCGTCGGGTCGAACGACCGGGCCCGCGCCGCCGATCCGTGGCGGCGCACCGGCCCGCCCACCCGGCTCGGATCCGTCGCCCCCGGGAACGGGGCCGCCCCCGGAAGGGGGACGACCACGTCCGGGTCCGTCGGCCCCGGAAACAGGGCCACCCGGAGCAGGACGACCACGGCCGGTCGGTGATCCGTCGGGCCCGGGAACGGGACCGCTCACGGGAGCAGGACGGCCACGGCCGGTGAGTGGTCCGTCGGCGCGGCGGTCGGGGGCGGCACGTTCCGGTCCCGGCTCGACACCGCGTCCGTCGGTCGGCGCACCGCCCGCCACGGGACGGCGGGGCGGTCCCCCGGCGTCCACGCCCCGACGGTCGCCGACGGTCGGCGTACCCCCGGTGGGGGTGCCGACCACCCGACCGGGTGGCACCGGTCGCTTGCTGATCGTGGGCAACGCCGGGTCTGTGTGGTGTGCTCGCCCGGCCTGCCGGAGCCAGTCCGACGGCCGCTCCGGCCGTCCGGCCCGGCCCTCACCCGGTCGACCGGCGGCAGGCGTCTCGCTGCCGGCGCCCGCCACCGCGTGCCGTCCGGACGGCTCCTCGTCCGGGCGTCGACCTGGCGCGTCGGCGGCATCGGCCGCGCGGCGTCCCCGCGGCGGCTCGACCGGCCCGTCCACCGGCCGACGGTCGAACGGCGGCTGCGGCGCGGTTACCGCCCGACGGCTCGCCGCCGCGTCCACACCGGAGGGCGTGGGCGCGCCCCGGCGGTCCCGGTCCACCGCCGTCGGTACGCCGGGTTCACTGCGCCCGGTGGGTGCGGTACGAGCGGGCCCGGTCGGCGGCTGGCCGGCGGGCACGCCGGGAATCGGTGGCGCGTTGCCGGACAGCGGCACCACGGGCCGCTCCGGCTCGGCGGCCCGCCGACGACCGCCCCGTGGCCCCCCCGCCGGGGGCCCGGCCGGTCGACCGGCGGCAGGCGTCATGCCTGGGGTCACCGAACCGGGAGGTACGGCTGGTCCGGAGTGCTCGGGAGCCCGCGGACCGACCGGATCCGCAGCGACGCGTCGGGCCCCTCGCGGAGGCGTCGGATCGGGGACACCGGGTGCGGGCGGCCCCGCCGGGGCATCGGCCACACGTGGTCGGCCCGGCCCGGCGAACCGTCCGGTCCGACCATCGGCAACACCAGGGTCGGCGTGGTTCGGCGCAAGCCCACCGGTGACCGGCTCCGATGCGTGGGTGGGTTCGGCTCCCGGGAGGCGACGAGGACCGGCGGGCGCGGCGTTCGGCCGGGCACCGGGCAGCCGACGCCCGGGCGGCCCCGACACGGGACCGGCGGGCGGGCCCGACACCGGCGGGCGACCCGGACCGACCGGTGCGCCCGACACCGGGTTGGCCTCCGGAACCGGTCCGGGACCACCCGGCACCGGATCACCGGGCTGCGGTCGCCGGGCAGCCGGTCCGGCGACACCGGGCTGCGGTGCCCAACCGGGCGGCGGGGTGTTCGGTGCGCCGGGCTCGTGTCGGCCGGTGGTCGCCGGTGGGGCGGCGAACGGTGGCGGCGACGGCCGGTCCCCGCCGGCAGGCGGTCGGGCAGCCGGGGCGCCCGGCCAGGGACCGTCGACCGGACGTGCCCGTGGCGGCTCGGCCGGCCCGCGACCGGGTACGGCCACCGACCCCTCCGGGCCGGGTTGGTGGACTCCGCCGGGCCGCACCGGTGGCTCCTGGCCGGGGCGTGCCGGGGCGCTCCGTGCTCCGGCGGGCGGCTCGACCGCAATGCCGTCGGGGCCCAACTCGCCGCGCTGCCGCTTGGCTGAACGCAGGTCGTCGATCCAGCCGAAATCCTCGCCGCCGGTCGGCTCCTCCGGGGCGGGCTCGGCCTTGCCCCGACCCCAGCGCCGACTCTTGCCGCGTCGCGCGTCCGGCCCCTCGTCCGGTCGGTCCGACGATTTCACTGTTGACCCCTCCCGTCGGCGCTCGCGCCGACCTCTTCGGCCACCTGGGCGTCCGTGACCGTACGGCGATCGCCGTCGTCCCCCCCGGACGACCTCGATGTCTGCGGCCGCCCGCCCGGTGCCGGCTCGTCCGGACGGGCAGGGGTGGGCAGCCCTCGGACGATCCGGCGCAGCAACGGCAGCCGGCCGGCCACCGATCGTTCCGCGCCGTGCTGACTCGGCCGGTAGTAGTCGGTGCCGACCAGGTCGTCGGGCACGTACTGCTGGGTGACCACGCCCCGCTGGTCGTCGTGCGGGTAGCGGTAACCGATGCCGTGCCCCAGACCCCGGGCACCGGAGTAGTGGGCGTCGCGCAGCCCCCGGGGCACCGGCCCGCCCCGACCGGCCCGCACGTCGGCGATCGCCGCCCCGATGGCGGTGGTCGCCGAGTTGGACTTGGGCGCGGTGGCCAGGTGGATCACGGCCTGGGCGAGATTGAGCTGCGCCTCGGGCAGGCCGACGTACTCCACCGCGTGCGCCGCCGCCGTCGCCACACCGAGCGCACCCGGATCGGCCATGCCGACGTCCTCGCTGGCGAAGATGACCAACCGCCGGGCGATGAACCGGGCGTCCTCCCCGGCGACCAGCATCCGGGCCAGCCAGTGCAGCGCGGCGTCCACGTCGGAACCGCGCATGCTCTTGATGAAGGCGCTGGTGACGTCGTAGTGGGCGTCCCCGGCCCGGTCGTAGCGGACGGCCGCGGTGTCCACCGCGCGTTCGGCGGTGGCCAGGTCGATCAGATCCCGGCCCAGCGCAGTCGTCGAGGCGGCTGCCGCCTCCAGCGCCGTCAGCGCCTTGCGGACGTCCCCACCGGCCAGCCGGACCAGATGCTCCTCCGCCTCCGGCGCGAGGGTGAGCGCCCCGGCCAACCCCCGCTCGTCGACCAGCGCCCGGCGCAGCAGCCCGCGCACCGCATCGTCGTCGAGGGGGCGCAGCGTGAGCAGCACACAGCGGGAGAGCAGCGGGGAGATGACCGAGAAGTACGGATTCTCGGTGGTGGCCGCCAGCAGCGTGACCGTCCGGTCCTCCACGGCGGCCAGCAGCGAGTCCTGCTGGGTCTTGCTGAACCTGTGCACCTCGTCGATGAAGAGCACCGTCGGCGGGCCACCCGAGCGCCGCTGCCGTCGGGCCGTGTCGATCACCGCGCGGACGTCCTTGACCCCGGCGGTCAGCGCCGACATGGCCACGAACCGTCGGTCCGTGGCGGCGGCGACCAGGTGGGCGATGGTGGTCTTGCCGCTGCCCGGCGGCCCCCAGAGGATGACCGACATCGGTGCGCTGCCGGCCACCAGTTGCCGCAGCGGCGCACCCGGGCTGAGCAGGTGTTCCTGACCGACCAACTCGTCCAGATCGGCCGGGCGCATGCGGACCGGCAGCGGCGCGTCCGGACCCGCCGGGGTGAAGCCGCCGACACCGCTGGAACCCGCCTGCGCACCGGGTGCTGCGGCGGGTTCACCGAGGGTGAACAGGGCGTCGGTCTCCATCACGAGAACAGTACCGGGCTCGGTCGGCAACGCCGGAATCGCGCCGCCGACCGAGCCCGGATGGTCGTTTCCGGTCAGCCTCGGCCCGGCCGACGGCCCCGGTACCAGCGACCGCCCCCGCCGCCCGGGCCACGGCCGACGCCGGCCAGGTAGAGGGAGAGCAGCAGCAGGCCGATCAGCACCAGGGTGTTCCAGTTGAACAGGTCCGGGGCGCCGAGTTTGGTGTCCAGCAGGTCGAGCAACAGGGCGAAGCCGAAGACGATGGCTGCGGCGATGGCGAGCATGACGTTCCTCCGGTGGGGGTTCCAGTAGGTCGCGCGGGATGTACCCGATCGGTCGGCTCGCCAATCTCCAGTGGAGGATGCCCCCGCTCAGCGCGCCATCTCGGTTGCCGCCGCCTGGCCCGTGGCCGCCGAGTCGGCGGCCCGGCCCGCCCGCCAGGCGGGCAGGTAGAGCGGCGCGGCGACCGCCAGCGCGAGCGCGCCGACCAGCATCGCCGTGCTCACCCCCGCCCGGTCGCCGATGACGCCGAGCAGCACACCGCCGAGCGCGCCGGCCGGCATGGCCACCATCGAGTTCACCGAGATCACACTGGTCCGGTACGGGCCGTCGACCTGGCGGTGCAGCAGCCCCATGTGCAGCGGGTTCGACGCGCCGTGCACGGCGTGACAGGCGAAGAAGGCGATCAACACCCCGACCGGGCCGGCCAGCAGGGCCATCCCGACCACCGTCGCCCCCTGCACGACGCGCAACAGGGCGGCACCCGGTGCCGCGCCGACCCAGCGGATGAGCAGTGGGGTCAGCGCGGCACCACCGGCCGAGGCGAGCCACGCCACGGTGCTGGCCGGGCCGAGCAGGGCGGCGGCCCGGTCGGCGTCGCCCACCACCTCGCCCAGCCGGATCGGCAGCAGCCCTTCGAAGGTGGTCATCCCGAATCCCCAGAACAGCTCGACCGCGACCAGCGCGAGCAGCACCCGGGAGCGCCGCAGCAGGCCGACGGCCTCGCCGACCATGCGGGGAGCGGAGCGGACCGAGGCCCGCAGGGCACCGGGGCCGCTCGCCGGTCGCCGTTCCTCCAGCAGGATCAGCAGTGCCGCCAACGCGATCCCCTGCAGCACGAAGGCCGCCAGCACCGGCGTGGTCAAGGCACTGACCGGGCCCAGCGGACCGAGCGCGACCAGGCCACCGCTGAGCAGGGCACCGGCCGCGATGCTCAGGCCGAGCACGGTGCCACCATGGCCCAGCCCCTTCTCGTACGCGGCGTCCGGGTCGACGGCGAGGGTGGCGTCCACGTACCACGATTCGAGGGGGCCGCTGTCCAGGGCGCGGAACACACCCTGAAGCGCCCAGACCGCGGCCAGCAGGGCCAACGAGTCGGCGACCACCAGCAGACCCACCGACACCAGGCCGACCGCGTTCGCCACCACCAGCACCGGTTTGCGACCCAGGGCGTCGGCGAACCCGCCGGTCGGCAACTCCAGGGCAAGCACCACCACGCCCTGCGCGGCCACGGCCAGGCCGATCTGGGTCAGGGTCAGGCCCCGTTCCCGCATGAGCAGGATGAACACCGGGATGAGCAGGCCGGTCGGCAGCCATCGCAGACCGTGCAGGATCAGGAAGCGACGCTGGATCTGGCGTACGGACAGCTCACTCACGGCTTCCTCCCGAGCAGCAGCGGCAGGGAGGCGAGGAAGATTTGCACCTGCTCGGCACCGGGCTCCTGCGGATCGGCCTCGGCCCGGTAGCGCTCCACCACGCGCCACATCTCGTGCTGGAGTTCCTTCAGTCGGCCCGCCGGGATGGTCAGGAGCGCGTCACTCATGCCGAACGCGTCGCGCCACTGTGGCGACCACTCGGCGCGGGCGGCGAACCACCGCTCGGCGTGCTCGACGAAGTGGCGTACCTGCTCGGCCTGTATCCACTCGATCGCGGCCCGCGCGTCCGGGTCGTCGTCGAAGTCGGTGTTCTCCCAGCTGGTCACGTCGTGGGCGGCCCGCCACCAACGCTGCCGTCCAGTCCCCCGGCCCGGTTCCTCCACCACCAGACCCACCTCCGCCAACTGGCGCAGGTGGTAGCTGGTCGCTCCGGTGTTCGTGTCGAGTAGTTCGGCCAGCACGGTCGCGGTGGCCGGACCCCTCACCCGCAACGCGCCGAGCAGCCGCGTCCGCAACGGATGCGCCAGCACCCGCACCTGCCGACGATCAAGCCAGACCTGCCGCCCGCCCGCCCGCTCCTCACCATCTCCCATGAATGCACAATACTTATGCACACTTCCTCTGCACAACCCCACCCCACCTCCCTCCCCCCTGTACGCGTTGATCAAGAAGTTTTGGTCACCGAGAGGCTCAATTCATGGCGAAAACTTCTTGATCAACCCGAGGGATGGGAGGAGGGGTGGGGGTGGGAGGAGGGTGGAGACGGGTCGGATCGGGGTGCGGAGGAGGGTGGTGGCGCGGGAGGAGTCGAGGCGTACCTCGGTGGGGCGCACCACACCGGCGGCGGCCCCGGTGGTGGTCTTCAGGCCGACCGGGTCGATCCCCTCGCTGCGGGCCACCAGCAGGCCCAACTCCGCCCGGCTGACCGCCTCCGGACCGGCCACGTTCAGCGGGCCGGCGACATCGCTGTCCACCAGTTCCCGTACGGCGGCGGCGAGGTCGCCGACGTCGATCGGGCACCGCAACTCGTCGGTGAACAGGGTCGCGCGACCGGCCAGGGCGTCCCGGCAGAGCTGGATCTGCTTGCTCCCCGCACCCAGGATCAGCGAGGTCCGCACCAGCACGGCGCCCGGGTCGACAGCTCGCACCGCCGTCTCCGCCGCCGCCTTCGCGGCACCGTACGCGAAGATCGGGGTCGGCGGATCGTCGTCGGCGTACGGCTGCGGTCGCCCGGCATGCAGCGCGTCACTGGAGATGTGCACCAGCCGCGCCGCCACCCGGGCAGCCGCGTACGCCACATGCGCCGCCCCGTCGGCGGTGACCACCCAGTCGCCGTACCGGTAGGGGGTGGAGACCACGGCGTCCGGCCGTACCGCCGTGACCAGCGCGACCACCGCGCTCCGATCGGTCACATCCAGCCGGTGCACCTCGACACCAGGCACCCCGACCTCGCCGGAGTGGCACGTGCCCACCACCGACCACCCGGCGGCGACTCCTTGCCGGCAGACCTCCCGCCCCAGAAACCCGCTGCCCCCCACCACCAGGACCCGCACCACACCACCCGCTCCCGTACGCGTCGATCAAGACGTTTTGGTCGCCGAAACGCTCAGATCATGACGCAAACTTCTTGATCAACCCGGGCGGGGTGGGGGTGGGGGCTGTTAGGTGGGGTCGGATACGGGGGCGGCGGGGCCGGCGGTGCCGAGGTGGGCGGGCGACGGCTGCGGCTTGGGCTTGGCGTCGATGCCGGCTTCGGCGCGCTGCTGGGCGGTGATCGGGGTGGGCGCGCCGGTCAGGGGGTCGAAGCCGCCCCGGGTCTTCGGGAAGGCGATCACCTCGCGGATCGAGTCGGCGCCGGCGAGCAGCATGCAGACCCGGTCCCAGCCGAACGCGATGCCGCCGTGCGGGGGCGGACCGTAGCTGAACGCCTCCAGCAGGAAGCCGAACTTGTCCTGCGCCTCCTCCGGCGTGATGCCGAGCAGGTCGAACACGCGCTGCTGCACGTCGCGGCGGTGGATACGGATCGAGCCGCCGCCGATCTCGTTGCCGTTGCAGACGATGTCGTACGCGTAGGCCAGGGCCCGGTCCGGCGCCTCCTCGAACCGGTCGACCCACTCCGAGTTCGGCGAGGTGAACGGGTGGTGCACCGCCGTCCATCCACCCTCCTCGGTCTTCTCGAACATCGGCGCGTCGACCACCCAGCAGAACGCCCAGGCGCTCTCGTCGATCAGGCCGGCCCGCCGCGCGATCTCCACCCGGGCCGCGCCGAGCAGCTCCTGCGCCTCGCGCGCCTCGGCGGCGGCGGCGAAGAAGATCGCGTCGCCCGGCTTGGCACCGACCGCGTCGGCCAGCCCGGCCAGGTGCTCGGCCGACAGGTTCTTCGCCACCGGTCCGCGCGCCTCGCCGGTCTCGGCGTCGAGCACCACGTACGCCAGGCCCCGGGCCCCGCGCGCCTTGGCCCAGTCCTGCCAGCCGTCCAGCTCCTTGCGGGTCTGGGTCGCCCCACCGGGCATGACCACCGCGCCGACGTACCCGCCCGCGTCGATCGCGCCGGCGAAGACCCGGAACTGGGTGCCGCGCAGGTAGTCGGTCAGCTCGGTCAGCTCCACGCCGTAGCGCAGGTCCGGCTTGTCCGAGCCGTACCGGGCCATGGCGTCGTGCCAGGTGATCCGTGGGATGGGCCGGGGGATCTCGTGGTCGGCCAGCTCCGACCAGAGCGCGGCGACGATCGCCTCACCGAGGTCGATCACGTCGTCCTCGGTGACGAAGGACATCTCGATGTCGAGCTGGGTGAACTCCGGCTGCCGGTCGGCGCGGAAGTCCTCATCGCGGTAGCAGCGGGCGATCTGGTAGTAGCGCTCCATGCCGCCGACCATCAGCAGCTGCTTGAACAGCTGCGGCGACTGCGGCAGCGCGTACCAGCTGCCGGGTTGCAGGCGCACCGGGACCAGGAAGTCGCGGGCGCCCTCCGGCGTGGACCGGGTCAGCGTCGGCGTCTCGATCTCCAGGAAGTCCCGCTCGTGCAGCACCGAGCGGGCGAGCTGGTTGGCCCGCGACCGCAGCCGCATGGCGCGGGCCGGACCGCCGCGACGCAGGTCGAGGTAGCGGTACTTGAGCCGGACGTCGTCCCCGGCCACGACCTGGTCGTCCACCGGCAGCGGCAGCGGCGCGGCCTCGGAGAGCACCTCCAGCTCCGCTGCGGTCACCTCGATCTCGCCGGTGGGCAGCTCCGGGTTCTCGTTGCCCTCGGGCCGCCGGGTGACCTCACCGACCACCTTGACGCAGTACTCGTTACGCAGCGCGTGCGCGTCCTCCTCGCGGAGGACCACCTGCACCACGCCGGTGCCGTCGCGCAGGTCGACGAAGATGACACCGCCGTGGTCACGTCGGCGGGCCACCCAGCCGGCCAGCGTCACCGTCGTGCCGGCGTCCGTCGCGCGCAGGCTTCCGGCGTCATGGGTACGGATCACGACGTGCGTCTCCCTCGTCTGCTCAATGTCTCTGCCCCCGCATTCTGCCCCTCCCCCTTCCCTGGGTGTAAGGAAGGGCCCCTTGTTAACGCCTGCGGTAGAGGAAGGGGCCCTTCCTTACACCCGCCCCGGGCTGAAGTTGGCGGCAGCGGTTGGGCAGGACGGGCGAGCTGCCCCACCTCGTGCCCGGACGTCGGTCAGCGGGTTCGGCTCGCGGACACCACCCTCGGATCCTCGAAGTAGCGGCGGGCGATGTCGTCGGCGTCGCCAGCGGTGGCACCGGGATCCAGGAGCACCTCGACGCAGGGCGGATCCGACTCGGTCAGTCCGAAGCCGGCGATCGCGTGCCGGGGATCGAAGCGGGGGCCCTCGCGCACCAGCTCGTCGACGGCCTCCTCCGACGAGACGCACACCGTCACCTCGGGCGACCCACCACTTCAGGCCAGGGCCGGGGCCGACACGCCGATAGTGAGCAGGAGGGCCACCGCGACACCGGTCACGGTCGCCCGACCGATCGTCGGCCGACTCGTCGGCAGGGCCACCACGCCGAGGGCGGTCAGGGCGTACGCCCACAGAGCCCGCTTGTCCGCCGTGTCATACAGGGCCAGCGCGACGATGCCGGCCCCGATGGTGTAGGTGACCAGGGCGACCGGCCGGAATGCCGGCTCGCCGACCTCTGCCGCTGGTATCGCCGCGAGCGCGCCGAGCAGCAGGAGCAGCCCGACGAACCAGTACGGGCTCCACTCGCGACGCGCGTCCACGACGAGCAGCAGCCACGTGGACAGCTGTCCACCCACGACGACCAGCGGGCGGAGCTGCGCCAGAAATCGTACGACCATGGGGTGACCGTACGTGATGGCTTCGACGGCGGGCACGACGAGTGCGGGCCGCCGGAGGAGGAATCCGGCGGCCCGCTGGGAGTGGACGTGCTCCCCTACGCAGAAATCAGTAGACGCTGACGCCGTAGCGGCTCAGCACCGGCATGATCGGCTGGAAGAAGGTGGTGCCACCGATGGAGCAGTTGCCGCTGCCGCCCGAGGTCAGGCCGAGCGCGGTGCCGCCGCTGAACAGCGAGCCCCCGCTGTCACCGGGCTGGGCGCAGATGTTGGTGCGGATCAGCCCACGGACCTGGCCCTCGGCGTAGTTGACCGTGGCGTTGAGCGCGGTCACCGAGCCGCTGCGGACACCGGTCGTGCTGCCGGAGCGCTGCGCCGACTGCCCGACGTAGGCGTTGGCGGCCCCGGTGATGTCGCGGTAGCTGCCGTTGTAGAGGTAGACGTTGCCCGGCTGCACGGTGCTCTGGTTGCTGTACCGCACGATGCCGTAGTCGCTGCCCGGGAAGACGCTGCCGGCGCGGGTGCCGAGCAGCGAGGTCTGACCCGAGTTGCTGTACCAGTTCGCGGCGATCCTGGTGCAGTGCCCGGCGGTGACGAAGTAGTAGGTGCTGCCGGCCCGGACGTTGAAGCCGAGCGAGCAGCGTCCACCGCCCTGGGCGTAGATGGCCTGGCCGCCCGAGATGCGGGTGCTCAGCACCCCGGCCTCGGCCTCGATGCGCACCGCGCCGTTGGTGCGCGCGGCAGCGGCCTTGACCCGCTCCAGCTTGGCCCCGGTGACCGTGCTGTCCACGGAGACGACCACCTGGTTGGTGGCCGGGTCGACCCACCACGCGGTGCCGGGGATGGCGGCGGAACGGTCCAGCTCGGCGGTGGCGCGGTTCAGCTCCGCGGCGCCGCGCTTGACGACCTTGGGGGTGGCGCCGGCGGAAGCCACCTGGCGGGCGGCGACGGCGTCGGTCACGGCGACGACCATCTTGCCGGTGGCGTCGGCGTAGGTGCCGGCGGCGCGGTCGCCGAGGCGCTCGGCAAGAGCGGCGGCGGCATCGGGCGAGGCGGATCCAGGTGCCGCCTGGGCGGGCACGCCGGCCAACAGGCCGCCGGCCAGGGTTCCGGCCGCGGCGACGGTGACGACGCGACGCAGCATTGACCTTGTGGGTCGCATGTAACAGCCTCCCGTTTGGGGGTTGAGGGCCCTGTCATGCCGACAGGGGCGGGGGCAACTCGGCCACCTGGGGAAATGGCCAAGCGATGGAAAGTATTCACATATTTAAGATCCTAAACAAGACCCCCGTTTGCCCGAATTCACCCACCGGCCGCATGTAACCCCGACGCAACATTGTGGACACAGAAAGTCATCTATACGCTCCGGTAACCGCCGCTGTCCGGCACCCGTGAACCGGAGGCCACCATGCCCCTCGTCCGACGTACGCTGGCCACCCTCGCCGGCGTCATCGCCCTCGTCCTGCTCGCCACCAGTCCCGCCACGGCCAACCCCGGCCCGGCACCCACCTCGATGGCCAGCCTCGGCGACTCCATCACCCGTGGCTTCAACGCCTGCGGGTGGTACGTCGACTGCACCAGCCGCTCGTTCAGCACCGGTAGCGATTCCGCAGTGGACAGTCACTACCTCCGCGTCCGCCGGCTCGAACCGGCCATCAACGGACGCAACCACAACGCCGGCCGCACCGGCGCGAAATCAGCCGACCTGTACGGCCAGGCCGGCACCGCGATCAGCCAGGGCGTCGGCTACGTGACGATCCTGATCGGCGCGAACGACGCCTGCACCAGCTCCGAGTCGACGATGACCTCGCCGGCCACCTTCCGGGCCAACATCGACTCCGCGTTGAACCGGCTGCGGACGGGCCTGCCGAACGCCAAGGTCTTCGTGATCAGCATCCCGGACGTGCACCGGCTCTGGTCGGTCGGCAAGGGCAGCAGCAGCGCGCGTACCGCCTGGTCGCTCTTTGGCATCTGCCAGTCCCTGCTGGCCAACCCGACCTCCACCGCCCAGGCCGACGTCGACCGGCGCAACCGGGTCCGGCAGCGGGTGATCGACTTCAACAGCCAGCTCGCCGCGGCCTGCGCCGCGTACGGGTCGAACTGCCGGTACGACGGCAACGCGGTCTTCGGCTACCCGTTCACCCTCGGCCAGCTCTCCGGCTGGGACTACTTCCACCCCAACACCAGCGGCCAGCAGGCCCTGGCCAGCGTCTCCTACGCCGCCGGCTTCGCCTGGTAGGCCGACTCGGCCACCCCGCGATCTCGCGCCTCGTCACCGCACCGCTGTCCGGACGGCGGCCGACGACGTGCGAGATCGCGGGGAACCAAGCTCAGCTCACCAGGGGCTTGAGGTCCTCCCGAGGCGGGGTCCACTCGCCCTGGGCGGCGGGCACCTGCTCACCGGAACGGATGTCCTTGACCTCGTCGGGCGCGCCGTCCACGCCCGGGAACCAGACGTACGGGATGCCGCGCCGCTGCGCGTACCGAATCTGCTTGCCGAACTTGGCCGCGCTCGGTGACACCTCGGTCGGGATGCCCCGGGACCGCAGCGCCTCGGCGACGGAGTTGCTGGCCGGTCGCAGGTCCTCGTTGGCCACCGCGACCAGCACACAGGTCGGCACCTCCCGCGACACCGACAGCTTGCCCGCGCCGAAGAGCAGCCCCAACAGCCGGGTCACCCCGATCGAGATGCCGACCCCGGGGAAGCTGACGTTGCCGGCGCTGGCCAGGTTGTCGTACCGGCCGCCGGAACAGATCGAGCCGAACCGCTCGTACCCGACCAGCTGCGTCTCGTACACGGTGCCGGTGTAGTAGTCCAGGCCACGGGCGATGCGCAGGTCCGCCACGCAGAGACCGGGCGAGTGCGACGCGGCGGTCTCCACCACCCGGACCAGCTCCTCGACCCCCTCGTCGAGCAACGGGTGGCTCACCCCGAGCGCCCGCACCGCGTCGGCGAAGGAGGCGTCCGTCGAGGAGATCTCCGCCAGCGCCAGGCACGCTTTGGCCTGCGCCTCGCTCGCCCCGGCCGTGGTCGCCAGCAGCTCCGACACCCCGGCCGGGCCGATCTTGTCGAGCTTGTCGACCGCCCGCAGCGCCGCCTCCGGGTCGGTCAGCCCGATGCCCCGGTAGAAGCCCTCACAGATCTTGCGGTTGTTGACCTGGATGCGTACCGGCGGGATCGGCAGCGAACGCAGCGCGTCCCCGATCACCAGCGGCATCTCCGCCTCGTGGTGCGCCGCGAGGGTGTCCCGGTCGACGATGTCGATGTCGGCCTGGAGGAACTCGCGGTACCGCCCCTCCTGGGGCCGCTCGCCGCGCCACACCTTCTGGATCTGGTAGCGGCGGAACGGGAAGGCCAACTTGCCGGCGTTCTCCAGCACATACCGGGCGAACGGCACGGTCAGGTCGAAGTGCAGGCCCAGGGTGTCGTCGCCGGCCGGGCCGTCCGGGTCGCCGTGCAGACGCCGGATCACGTAGACCTCCTTGGAGGTCTCCCCCTTGCGCAGCAACTGGTCCAACGGCTCGACGGCCCGGGTCTCCAGCGGTGCGAAGCCGTACAGCTCGAAGGTGGCCCGGATCCGGTCGAGGACGAACTGCTCGATCATCCGCTGGGCGGGCGTCCACTCCGGGAACCCGGAGATGGGCGTGGGCTTGCTCATGACGTACTCCTCGGCAGCCGCGCGCCGCGCGGCAGGGTTTTCGGGGCGATCCCGCGCGGGGCGCGGTGAGGTCTAGAGGCCGCGGGTGGGTGCCGCCGGTCGCGCACCGCCCGTCCCCGCCACCTCGGCGAGGTACGGGTTGGTGGCGCGCTCGCGGCCGATGGTGGTCGCGGGGCCGTGGCCGGGCAGCACGATGGTGTCGTCGGCCAGCGGAAGGATCTTGTCCCGCAGGCTGGTGAGCATCATCGGCATGCTGCCGCCCGGCAGGTCGGTGCGGCCGATCGAGCCCGCGAAGAGCACGTCACCGGAGAGGCAGATCTGCTCCGCCTCCATGGACGAGTCGGTAGCGGGCAGCCGGAAGAGCACCGACCCGCCGGTATGGCCTGGCGCGTGGTCGACGGTGATCTCCAACCCGGCGAGGGTGAGCGTCGTACCGTCGGTCAGCTCGGCCACGTCCTCCGGCTCGGCGTAGGACAGCCGCCCACCGAAGAGCTGCGTCAGGTCCATCGACAGCGCCTTCGTCGGGTCCGCCAGCAGCTCCCGGTCGGCGGGATGCACGTACGCGGTGATCCCCCGCGCCCCGCAGACCGGCGCCACGGAGAACGTGTGGTCGAGGTGGCCGTGGGTCAGCAGCACCGCGGCCGGGTGCAGACGATGCTCGGCGAGCAGCGCGTCGAGCTGGTCGATCACCCCGATGCCGGGGTCGACCACCACGCACTGTTCCCCCGGCCCGGTGGCAACCACGTAGCAGTTGGTGCCGAAGGCATCCGCGGGAAAGCCGGTAACGAGCACGTCTGCTCCCTTTCCGTCGAGTCGTCCTCACCGGGCAGCCTACCGGCGTCACACTCCGGACCACCCAACGCGCCAGCACCGGGTGAGGCACTGACGGATCCCGATGAAATTGGGCACCGACCTCGTACACCACTTTCCCAGCCGGTACCCGTACACTCTGGCGGGCGTGTGGCGTGGCGCACCTGCCGCCCGACAGGTACACGACACCGGGTCAGGACCAGGGTAGAGGAAAGGGGAGCACGGGTGGCTTCCAGCAGGGACCGGCAGCGCAAACTGGCGCGGGCCAAGCTCGACCGGCAGATGGCCCGCCGAGCGGCTGCTCTCAGGCGTCGCCGACGGATCCAGGCCGGTGTCGGCAGCGCCCTGATCCTCGTGCTGGTGGTCGTCGGCACAGCGTGGGCTCTCGGCGCGTTCGACAGCGAGCCGGTCGACGACACCGCGAGCAACAACGAGGTCTGCCTCTGGACCCCGCAGAACGCCGAGGGCAACAGCAACCTCAAGGACGTGGGCGAGCCCCCGACCACCGATCTGCCGGTCACCGGCACCCGCCCGATGACGATCACCACCAACCAGGGCGCGCCGATCTCCGTGGAGCTGGATCTCGCGAGCGCCCCGTGCGCCGCGGCGAGCATCGCCCACCTGGCGAGCCAGTCGTTCTACGACAACACCAAGTGCCATGAGATCACCGCCGACGGCGCGGTGCGGTGCGGCGATCCCAGCGGCACCGGGCTGGGCGGGCCGACCTACTCGTTCTACAGCGAGAACGTGCCGCCCGCGCCGGAGACGAGCCCCTCGCCGGACGCGAGCCCGTCACCGGACGAGCCGCCGACGTACCCCAAGGGCACGGTCGCGATGATCTCGAACCCGCCCGGCGCCAACGGCAGCCAGTTCCTGATCTTCTTCAAGGACTTCACCACCACCGAGCCGCAGTTCCCGATCATCGGCCGGGTCACCGAGGGGCTCGACGTCGTCGAGAAGATCGGTGCCCTGCCGACGGTGGACAATGGGGCCGGGGAGAAGGTCAAGCCGGAGAACGACGACGTGGTCATTCAGAGCCTGACCGTCGGCGAGCCCGTGCTGGACCCGGCGTCGAGCGCCGATCCGGCTTCCTCGGGCACACCGAGTCCGGACGCGTCCGGCGCGCCCGAGGCCAGCGCCAACGCCGGCTGAGCGTCGGCGAGCAGGGTCCACCCCACCGCAGCGGCATCCACATACAGTCCAGGAGGATCGAGGCGTGACGTCCACCAGAGAGCGGCAGCGCGCGGCGGCCCGCGCCCGGCTCGAGAAGGAGATGGCCGAGCGGGCCGCCCGGGCCCGTAAGCGCCGCCAGACCCAGGCGGTCGTCGGGGCCGGCGTGGTCCTGCTGCTGGTGGTCGCCGGCACGGCCTGGCTGGCCAGCAACATGCTCGGCGACGACAGCGGCACCGACAACGCGGCCCAGGACGCGACTTCTGTGCAGTGCGACTGGATCGAGGTACCCGAGGGCGAGCGCACCCCGCAGATCAAGGACGTCGGGCTGCCGCCCACCCAGCAGAGCAAGGTGGGCGTCCAGACCATGACGATCACCACGAACCTCGGCCCGATCACCGCCCGGATCGACCGGGCGGCGGTGCCGTGCACGGCGGGCAGCTTCATTCACCTGGCCGAGAAGGACTTCTTCGACAACACCAAGTGCCACCGCCTGGTGACCGAGGGCATCAAGGTGCTCCAGTGCGGCGATCCGAGCGCCACCGGCGAGGGCTGGCGCGAGACCGACGGCACCGGCGGCCCGAGCTACCGGATGGTGGAGGAGAACCTGCCGGCCGACAAGCGCCCGCCGTACCCGGAGGGCGTCATCGCCATGGCCAACTCCGGCGCGCCGTCCAGCAGCGGCAGCCAGTTCTTCATCGTGTACGGCGACTCGCCGTTGGACCCGAACTACACCGTCCTGGGCACCATCACCGACGGCATGGACATCGTCCGGGACGTCGCGGCGGCCGGTGACGACGGCGCGTTCGCCCAGCAGGCCGGCGGCGGTCACCCCAAGAAGGAGGTCATCATCACCGACCTCACCATGGCCGACGCCTGAGCACTGCGCCTCTGAGCAGAGAATTCGGGTCCCGATCCGGTTGGATCGGGACCCGAGTCTTTTGGTACCGGGTGGGTGGGGTCAGGCGCCGGAGGTGACGCGGTAGGCGTCGAAGACGCCGTCGACCTTGCGTACGGCGGCGAGCAGGTGCCCCAGGTGCTTCGGGTCGGCCATCTCGAAACTGAACCGGCTCACCGCCACCCGGTCCCGGGTGGTGGTGACGGTGGCGGAGAGGATGTTGACCCGTTCCTCGGAGAGCACCCGGGTGACGTCGGCGAGCAGCTTGTGCCGGTCGAGCGCCTCCACCTGGATGGCCACCAGGAAGGTCGAGGCGGAGGTGAGTTTCCAGTTCACCTCGACCACCCGTTCGCCCTGGGCGCGCAGGTCCTCGGCGTTGGCGCAGTCGTCGCGGTGCACGCTCACCCCGCCGGAGCGGGTGACGAACCCGAACACCGTATCCGGTGGGACCGGGGTGCAGCAGCGGGCCAGCTTGATCCACACGTCGCTGACCCCGCGTACGACCACACCCGGATCGTGGCTGGAGGAGCGGCTGCGCGGCGGGCGGGTGGCCACGGCGGTCTCGGCGATGTCCTCGGCCGCGCCCTCCTCACCGCCGTAGGAGGCCATCAGCTTCTGCACGACCGACTGGGCGGAGACCTGACTGTCACCGACCGCCGCGTACAGCGACGCCACGTCGGGCAGGTGCAGATCCCGGGCGATCGCCATCAGGTTGTCGGAGGTGAGCATCCGCTGCAACGGCATGCCCTGCTTGCGCATCGCCTTGACGATCGCGTCCTTGCCCTCCTCTATCGCCTCCTCGCGACGCTCCTTGTTGAAGTACTGCCGGATCTTCGTCCGCGCCCGGGGGCTCTTCACGAAGCCCAGCCAGTCCTGCGTCGGGCCGGCGGTGTCGGACTTCGAGGTGAAGATCTCGATCACGTCGCCGTTGGACAGCGTCGACTCCAGCGGCACCAGCTTGCCGTTGACCCGCGCGCCGATGCACTTGTGCCCGACCTCGGTGTGCACCGCGTACGCGAAGTCCACCGGCGTCGACCCGGTCGGCAACGGGATCACGTCGCCCTTCGGGGTGAAGACGTAGACCTCCTGGCTGGACAGGTCGAACCGCAGCGCGTCCAGGAACTCGCTCGGGTCGGCCGCCTCCCGCTGCCAGTCCAGCAGCTGCCGCAGCCAGGTCATCTCGTCGATGTGCGCCGGTGGGCCGACGATCTGGGTGCCCTTGTGCTCCTTGTACTTCCAGTGCGCCGCGATGCCGAACTCCGCCGTACGGTGCATCGCGTACGTGCGGATCTGCATCTCCACCGGCTTGCCGGTCGGACCGATCACCGTGGTGTGCAGCGACTGGTACATGTTGAACTTCGGCATGGCGATGTAGTCCTTGAACCGGCCCGGCACCGGCTGCCAGTTCGCGTGGATCACCCCCAGCGCCGCGTAGCAGTCCCGCACCGTGTCGACCAGGATCCGCACACCCACCAGGTCGTAGATGTCGTTGAAGTCCCGCCCCCGCACGATCATCTTCTGGTAGATCGAGTACAGGTGCTTCGGCCGCCCGGTGGTCTCCGCCTTGATCTTGGCGGCCTTCAGGTCGGTCTGCACCTTCTGGGTCACCTGCCGCAGCAACGCCTCCCGCTGCGGCTGGTGTTCCCCGATCAGCCGGTTGATCTCCTCGAACCGCTTCGGGAACAACGTCCCGAACGCCAGATCCTCCAGCTCCCACTTGATGGTGTTCATACCGAGCCGGTGCGCCAGGGGGGCGAGGATCTCCAGCGTCTCCTTCGCCTTCTGCTCCTGCTTCGGTCGCGGCAGGAAGGTCAGCGTACGCATGTTGTGCAGCCGGTCGGCCAGCTTGATCACCAGCACGCGCGGGTCCTTGGCCATGGCGACGACCATCTTGCGGATGGTCTCGGCCTTCGCCGCGTCACCGAGCTTGACCTTGTCCAGCTTGGTGACGCCGTCGACCAGCAGGGCGACCTCGCCACCGAAGTCGGAGCGCATCTGGTCGAGGGAGTACTCCGTGTCCTCGATGGTGTCGTGCAGCAGCGCGGCGACCAGGGTGGTGGTGTCCATGCCCAGGTTCGCCAGGATGGTCGCCACCGCGAGCGGGTGGGTGATGTACGGGTCGCCGGACTTGCGGTACTGACCGGAGTGCCAGCGAGCCGCCGTGTCGAATGCCCGCTGCAACAGCCGTGCGTCGGCCTTGGGGTGATTCTCCCGGTGTGATGCGATCAGCGGCTCCAGCACCTCGCTGACCTGCGACGACTGCCATGGGGCATTGAACCTGGCGAGCCGTGCCCGGACCCGCCGCCCGGTGGGCGCGTGGGACAGGGCGAAACCACCGGCCGCCGAGAGGTCAACAGCATCGCCGGCACCGACCGCCGGACGGGAACTCTCACCGGTCGGCTGCGCCGTGCCGGAATCGCCACCCGGCACCGGTGCGGCGCCGTTGCGGCCGGTCAACGAGCCCTCCGCGTCACCTGTCGGGTGCACCGTGCCCTCCACCGGAGGAACGACCTCGTGGGACACCGGCCTCCTCACCGCTCGCCGGAACGAACCGACCGTGCGCCGGCCGGTCTGGTCTAGCGCCGCACAGACGGGTCACCGCCCGGTCAGCAATGGGCAATGCTACCCCCACCGGGGGTACCGCGCCGCTCCACCGGACGGACCATGCCGGACCCGTCCGGCGCCGCCGTCGACTCAAACGGTCAACAGGGCATGCACGGGACGCGGGGCCAGTCGGTCACGGCCGCCGAGGAAGGACAGCTCCAGCAGCACGGTGAACCCGGCCACCGTGCCGCCCGCCCGCTCCACCAGATCCAGCGTCGCCGCCGCGGTGCCACCGGTGGCGAGCACGTCGTCGACCACCAGCACCCGGTGGCCCGCCGTGAAGGCGTCCTGGTGCACCTCGAGCGTGGCCTCGCCGTACTCCAGCTCGTAGGAGGCGGCGTAGGCGGGTCGGGGCAGCTTGCCCGCCTTACGCACCGGCACCACACCGACTCCCGTCGCGTACGCGATCGCGGCGGCGACCACGAACCCCCGCGCCTCGATACCGACCACGGTGTCGAAGGACTCCCGTCCGTGGTACGCGACGATCCCGTCGATGACGTCCCGGAAGGCGTCACCGTCGGCGAACAACGGCATCAGGTCCTTGAACATGACGCCGGGCTTGGGGAAGTCGGGCACGTCGAGCACCCGGCTGGCGACCAGCCGGGCCACCTCCAGCCCGCTGTCTCCACGCACCTCGGCGCTGTGGGTCTCCGTCACGGCAGTTCCGCTTCCCTTCCACACGACGGCGGCGTCCCGCACACTGCTCGCACAGCATGCAGGACGCCGCCGGCACGGTTGACTACCGGGTGGCTCCCCGGCGTCCTCAGCGGCGTTTTCCGCCGCCCGGACGGTTGCCGCCGGGACGCCCGCCCCGGGCCCCGCCGGAGCGCTTGCCCGCCGGACGTGCGCCCACCTTCGGCGCGGCGGCACCGGCGAGGGCACCGGCCTCTGCGGCGACCGGCTCCTCCTCGCGCTCGGCCGGGCGGGCTGCGGCGCCGCCCTTGGCCGGGGTCTCGCCCCGGTTGACCGTGGCCCGCCGGGCCTGCACCCGCTTGTTGTGCGACTGGATCCGTGGCTCCCGGTTCTTGAGCACCACCAGCAGCGGGGTGGCCAGCGTGATCGAGGTGATGAAGGCCATCGCCATACCGACGAACAGCACCAGGCCGAGGTCCTTCAGGGTGCCCGCGCCGAGCAGGCCGGCACCGATGAACAGGATGCCGCCGACCGGGAGCAGCGCGACCACCGAGGTGTTGATCGACCGCATCAGGCTCTGGTTGACCGCCAGGTTGGCGGCCTCGCCGTACGTCTGGTTGTTGTTCGCGGTGATCCCTCTGGTGTTCTCCTGCACCTTGTCGAAGACCACCACCACGTCGTAGAGGGCGAAGCCCAGGATGGTGAGGAATCCGATGATCGTCGACGGGGTCACCTCGAATCCGACGATCGAGTAGAGGCCGGCGGTGAGCACCAGGTTCATCACCAGCGAGAAGACCGCTGCCACCGCCATCTGCCACTCGAAGCGCAGCACCAGATAGACCGTCACCAGCGCGAGGAAGATCACCAGACCGAGCAAGGCCCGGTTGGTCACCTGGCTACCCCACGCCTCGCTGACCCGGTTGCTGGCGATCTCGGACGGGTCGATGTTGAACGCCTGCCCCAGCTCGAGCCGCACCGCCTCGGCCTGCTCGGAGTCGAGTTCGGTGGTACGCAGCTCGTAGAACTCGCCGCCACCCCCGCCGACCTGCTGCGCGGTGACCACCCGGCCACCCTCGACCGCGTTGGCCAACACCTCACCGGCGCGCTGCTCCGCCTGCTCCAGGGTGCCGACGCTGGTCGGGACCTGGAACGAGTTGCCACCGGCGAACTCGATACCGAGGCTGAAGCCCCGGAAGATGACGCTGCCGAGCGCGAGTGTCACCAGCACGGCGGCGATGGTGAACCACACCTTGCGGCGGCCGACGATGTCGAGGCCGGCCTCACCTCGGTAGAGGCGGGCTGCCAGACCAGTCTCAGCCATCTCAGGCCTCCTTGACACGCTGGTTGCGGGGCTGGGCCTGCTCCGACCGGGCCGGCAGTGCCCGGCCCAGGCCGCTGACCCGTGGGGACAGGAACGCCTTGGTTCGGGCGAACATCGTCATGATCGGATGCCGGAACAGGAAGACCACGAGCAGGTCCAGCACCGTCGCCAGGCCCAGGGCGAAGGCGAAGCCCTTCACCGTGCCGACCGAGACGATGTAGAGCACCACCGCCGACATGATGGTGATCGCGTTGGCGGAGATGATCGTCCGGCGGGCCCGGACCCAGGCCCGAGGTACCGCGCTGCGCGGGCTGCGTCCCTCTCGGATCTCGTCCTTGAGTCGTTCGAAGTAGATGACGAACGAGTCGGCCGCCACACCTAGCGAGACGATGATGCCGGCGATACCGGCGAGGGTGAGCGTGAAGCCGATCTGCCGGCCGAGCACCACCAGCGCGCCGAAGAGCAGCAGCGCCGAGAGGATCAGGCTCAGGAAGATCACCGAGCCGAGCAGCCGGTAGTAGAAGAACGAGTAGATGATGACCAGCAGCATGCCGATGCCGGCCGCGAGCAGACCGGCCCGCAGGTGGCTGGCGCCCAGGGTGGCGGTGACGTTCTGCTGCTCCTGCGCCTCGAAGGTGACCGGCAGGGCGCCGTAGCTCAGGTAGCCGGCCAGCTCGCTGGCCTCCGCGTTGGTGAAGTTACCGGTGATCTGGGAGTTGCCGGTCAGCACGCCCTGGATCTGCGGCGAGGAGATGATCACGTTGTCCAGCACCACGGCGACCCGGCACTTGCCCTCGTCGCCGAGCGCGGACGCGTCGCAAGCCTGGCCCTCGTTGTTGAACGCCTCGCGGGTCAGCGCGGTCCACTTCTGCTGCCCGGAGCTGGTGAAGTTCAGGCTGACCACCCACTGGCTGGTCTGGTCGCGCACCGCGTTGGCGTCGGAGACGTCGGTGCCGAGCACCTTGGCCACGTCCAGCAGGTTCTTCGCGTAGCCGCCCTCGCAGGCGACGACCTGCTGCTCCGGGTCGGAGATGGACGCCGGGGGCCGGTCGTCGAGCTGCACACAGCTGATCGTCGGCACGTTGAACTGCATCTGCGCCGGCAGCACCGCGACCTCGCGGCCACTCAGCTCACCGAACGGCTTGAGCTTCTCGGCCAGCGACGGGTCGGCGCTCAGGTCGGCCGGTGCCTGCAACCCGCTCGCGGCGGCCCACGCCTCGGCACCGACCTTCTGCTCGACGGCGCGGCGCAGCTCCTCGATGCTCTGCGGCACCTCTTCGCTCGCCGTGGGCGACGGGGTCGGCGACTCCGACGGCGGCGGCGTCGGCGCGCCACCACCCTGGCCGCCGGCCGACGGCGACGCGGTGGCGTCGGTGTCGGGCGTGGGGCTGGTGGAGCCGGACGGCGTGGCCTCCGGGCTCGCCGTACCCGACGGGGTCGCCTCCGGGCTCTCGCTCGGCGCCGGCGACGGGATCGACCCGCTGCCGTCGACGATCTTCAGCACCTTGCGGAAGCGCAGCTCGGCTGCGTTACCGACCTCGTTGAGCTCGCGGTTCTCGCCGGGGAGGGAGATGACGATGTTGCGGTCGCCCTCGGTGACCACCTCGGCCTCGGCCACGCCGTAGGCGTTGACCCGGTTCTCGATGATCTGGCGGGCGCGTTCCAGGTTGTCGGCCGTCGGAGCCCGGCCGTCCAGGGTGTTGGTCGCTTCCAGCGTCAGCCGGGTGCCACCGACCAGGTCAAGACCGAGGCGAGGTTCCAGCCGATCCTTCCAGCCACCGCTGGCACCGCCTGAGAAGAACACCAAAAGATAGAGGACGACGAAGATGGCCCCGAGCACGGCCAACTGCCGTCCCGGGCGCATCTGTCCCTGAGGTGGTGCCACGGCTGTCCTGTCTCCCTGTGGTCACGCCGCCGCGGGTGCGGCGGCGGGTCGGCCGGAATCCCGGGCCGACGGCCTGCCTTCCGACGGCTTCCGGGCTGGTGCCGCCGCCTCGGCTGGTCGGCGCGGACGCGTGGACCGGGTACGGGCGGACGCGCCGACGCCCGGCGTCGGCATGATATCCAATTGTCTCAATGCGCAGTTCGAGAGTGACACCCACCCGGGGACGCGGGCGGGTGCCCCGTCCGAGTCACCGGGAAACCGGCACCCGGACGGGACTCGACGTCAGTCCTTGACCGAGTCGGTTTCCTCGGCCGCCGCCTCGGCCGGGCGCTCCGCCGGGGTGACCACCCGGGCGATCGCCGGTCGGGCGTAGCGGGTCTGCACTCCTGGAGCGACCTCCAGCAGGACGCTGTCGTCCTCGATGCCGGTGACCGTGCCGTAGAGCCCGCCGATGGTGACCACCTCGTCGCCCGGGGAGAGGTTGGCCTGCATCGATTCGGCCTCGCGGCGGCGCTTCTGCTGCGGACGGATCATCATGAAATACATGACGCCGAAGAGCAGAGCGATCATGAGGATCGGCGTGAAGCCTCCCGCTCCGCCGCCTTCTGCTGCGTAGTGCACGGTTGTCGACCTTCCCATTGGCCGCCGGACCGGCGCGTTGGCGCCGGAACGGAGGCGGATTTGCACGTCCTGTACAGACCGCGGCGAGTCTAGTCGCTCTGTCTGGGAACGCCGAACGTCGCCCGGATCACGAACAGATCACGGCTCGCCGATGTCCACCGAGAACAGATCGGGCGCGGGAGGGGCTTCTGGACCAAATGTACCATTTGGCGGTGTACGGCCAAGATGGCGCCAGGCGGCCTCGGTGGCCACCCGCCCCCGGGGCGTACGCGCCAACAGCCCGGCCCGCACCAGGAACGGCTCGCAGACCTCCTCGACCGTGTCCGGCTGCTCCCCGACCGCCACGGCCAGCGTCGACAGGCCGACCGGACCGCCCTTGAACGAATCCACCAGGGCGGTCAGCACCGCCCGGTCGAGCCGGTCCAGCCCGAGGGCGTCGACGTCGTACACGGTCAACGCGGAGCGGGCCGTCTCGACGGTGACCACACCGTCGGCGCGTACCTCGGCGAAGTCCCGCACCCGACGCAGCAGCCGGTTGGCGATGCGTGGCGTGCCCCGGGATCGACCGGCGATCTCCGCCGCCCCGTCCTCGGTGATCGGCACACCGAGGATGCGCGCCGAGCGGTGCAGCAGCACCTCCAGGTCGGCCGGCGAGTAGAAGTCCAGGTGCGCCACGAAGCCGAACCGGTCCCGCATCGGGCCGGTGAGCAGGCCCGACCGGGTGGTCGCGCCGACCAGGGTGAACGGCTCCACGTCGAGCGGGATGGCGGTGGCGCCCGGCCCCTTGCCGACCACCACGTCGACCCGGAAGTCCTCCATCGCGCTGTAGAGCAGCTCCTCCGCCGGCTTGGCGATCCGGTGGATCTCGTCGATGAAGAGCACGTCCCCCTCGGCCAGGCTGGTCAGGATCGCCGCCAGGTCCCCGGAGCGTTCGATCGCCGGCCCGCTGGTCACCCGGATGCCGGTGCCCAACTCCGCGGCGACGATGTTGGCCAGGGTGGTCTTCCCCAGGCCGGGCGGCCCGGACAGCAGGATGTGGTCGGGCGGGGAGCCGCGCCGCATCGCGCCCTGGAGCAGCAGGTCGAGCTGGTCGCGGACCCGGTGCTGGGCGATGAACTCGTCCAGCCGCTTCGGCCGGACGCTGGCCTCGGCGTCCCGTTCCGCGTCGTTGACGTACGCCGAGACGAGTCCGCCGTCGGGGCCGGTCATCGGGGGTCCTTCATTCGCGACCTCGGGGCTCGCGGACCCGGCTGGACCCGCGCGCTCATCGGGTGCGACCCAGCAGTCGGATGGCCTGCTTCAGCAGCACCGGCACCGGCGGGGTGGGACCGTCGACGGTCTCGGCGACGGCGGCGACGGCCTGGTCGGCCTGACCGGCCGTCCAGCCGAGCCCGATCAACGCCTGACGGACCTGCTCGGGCCAGGCCCCACCGGTCACCCCGGCCGCGCCGTCGGCGCCCACCGGCACCGGGCCGATCCGGTCGCGCAGTTCCAGCACCAGCCGCTCGGCGCCCTTCTTGCCGATGCCGGGCACCCGGGTCAGCGCCGCCGTGTCGGCGTTGGCGATGGCCTTGCGGACCGCGTCCGGGGTGTGCACGGCGAGCACCGCCTGGGCCAGTCGCGGGCCGACCCCGCTGGCGGTCTGCAACAACTCGAACAGCGCCTTGGCGTCGTCGTCGGCGAAGCCGTAGAGGGTGAGCGAGTCCTCCCGGACGACCAGGCTGGTCGCCAGCCGGGCCGGCTGACCGACCCGCAGGTCGGCGAGGGTACCGGGGGCGCACTGCACGGCCAGGCCGACCCCACCGACCTCGATCACCGCGTGATCCGGGCCGGTGGCGGCCACCACGCCACGCACACTGGCGATCATCTCGCTCCTCCTCGTCTCGCCCGGTCCGCCGCGGCGGCCAGTTTCGACCGGGTGCCACCGCGCCACACGTGACAGATGGCCAGCGCGAGGGCGTCCGCGGCGTCCGCCGGACGGGGCGGCTCGGCCAGCCGCAGCAGCCGGGTGACCATCGCGGTCATCTGCGCCTTGTCGGCCTGGCCGGAGCCGGTCACCGCCGCCTTCACCTCGCTCGGGGTGTACGTCTGCACCGGCAGCCCGGCACGCGCCCCGGCGAGCACGGCGATCCCACTGGCCTGGGCGGTGCCCATCACCGTACGCACGTTGTGCTGGCTGAACACCCGCTCCACCGCCACGCTGTCCGGCCGGTGCTCGACGACCAGGTCGGTCAACGAGCGGTCCAGGTGCAGCAGGCGGGTGGGCAACTCGTCGGCCGGGTCGGTGTAGACCACGTAGTAGGCGATCAGCGTGCAGGGCCGGCCGGGCACCCCCTCCACCACGCCGACTCCACACCGGGTCAGCCCCGGGTCGACGCCGAGCACCCGCACGCCGCCTCCCTCCAGCCGCCGGGGCAGTACGTGTGTTCGACACCCTACCGATGCCGTCGCCGCGCCGCGCCCCGGGACACGCCCGATCTGGCAGCCGCGGCGGCAGTGTAGGAGGCGGCCACAGTGTGCCCCGGGAGTATGTGTCACAACCCCATGTGCGCCCGAGCACACACCTCGTAACTTCATGCGCCATGACGGCAGAACCCGTGGCGGTCCCCCACGTCGTGAACGTCGACCTGACCGGTCGTACCGCCCTGGTGACGGGGGGCGGCGGCGGCATCGGCCGGGCCTGCGCCCGGCGGCTGGCGGCGGCCGGCGCCAGCGTCGTGGTGGTCGACCGTGACGTCGAGGCGGCCACGGTGGTGGCAGCCGAGATCGGCGGCCGGGCCGAGGGGGTGGATCTGTCCGACCCGGCGGCGGTGGACGCCCTCGACGCCGACGTCGACATCGTCGTCAACAACGCCGGTCTGCAACACGTGGCACCGCTGCACGAGTTCCCGGTCGAGCGCTTCGAGTACCTCCAGCGGGTGATGGTGGAGGCGCCGTTCCTGCTGATCCGGCGGGCGCTGCCGCACATGTACGCACGCGGCTGGGGCCGGATCGTGAACATCTCCTCGGTGCACGGGCTGCGTGCCTCGGCGTACAAGGCGGCGTACGTCTCGGCGAAGCACGCGCTGGAAGGGCTGTCGAAGGTGGTGGCGCTGGAGGGCGCGGCCTGCGGGGTGACCGCCAACTGCATCAACCCGGCGTACGTGCGGACCGCGCTGGTGGAGAGCCAGATCGCCGACCAGTCGGCCGCCCACGGCATCCCCGAGTCCGAGGTGATCGAGAAGGTCATGTTGGCCCGCGCGGCGGTCAAGCGGCTGATCGAACCGGAGGAGGTGGCGGAGCTGCTGGCCTACCTCTGCTCACCCCCGGCGAGCTTCCTCACCGGCGCCTCGATCGCGCTCGACGGGGGCTGGACGGCGAATTAGCGGAGGTCACCCGCAGAATGTCGGTCATGTCGTCGCCGGTGGAGTTCCTCGAACTGCTCGCCCGGGAGGCAGCCGCGGTCGAATTCGAGGGACCGCTGGTCGCCGCCCGCTCGGCCGGGCTGCCGCCCGAACGCATCGCCGAGTTGGAGCGGGCCAAGACGGTGGCGCTGCGGGTCCGGGCGCTGCTGGAACGCCGTCGCCGCCGGGAGAGCGAACTCTCCGGCCTGTACGACACGGTCAGCGACCTGGCCGGGCTGCGTGACCTGGACGAGGTGCTGCGGGCGATCGTGCACCGGGCCCGGCACCTGCTCGGCGCGGACGTCGCCTACATGACCCTCAACGACGCCGAGCGCGGCGACACCTACATGCGGGTGACCGACGGGTCGGTCTCCGCCCGGTTCCAGCGGCTGCGGCTGCCCATGGGTGCCGGGCTCGGCGGTCTGGTGGCCCAGTCCGGCGCTCCCTACGTCACCGCGAACTATCCGGAGGACGAGCGGTTCCACCACACCCGGGAGATCGACGCCGGGGTGGGCGAGGAAGGGCTGGTGGCCATCCTCGGAGTGCCGCTGCGCCTCGGCTCGACCAGCATCGGGGTGCTCTACGCGGCCAACCGGACGGCCCGGCCGTTCGCCCGCGAGGAGGTGGCGCTGCTGCTCTCGTTGGCCGCTCACGCCGCAGTGGCGATCGACACCGCCCGGCTGTTGGCCGAGACCCGCGCGGCACTGGAGGAACTCTCCTCGGCGAACACCACCATCCGCGCGCACAGCAGTTCCGTGGAGCGGGCCGCCGCGGCCCACGACCGGATGACGGCGCTGGTGCTGCGCGGCGGCGGCGTGGAGGACGTGGCCGCGGCGGTCACCGACGTGCTCGGTGGGGTGCTGTTGGTGCTCGACGCCGAGGGACGGCGGCTGGCCCAGGTCGGTGAGATCGACGAGCCTGAGCGAGCGGAGATCGTCGAGGCGGTCGCGGCGTCGCGGACCGAGGGACGCAGCGTACGCCGGGGAGCGTTGTGGTACGCCGCCGTGGTAGCCGGCACGGAGAACCTCGGTGTGCTGGTGCTGCGCCCCGAGGGCGAACCGGACGACGCCGACCAGCGCATCCTGGAGCGGGCGGCGCTGGTGACCGCCCTGCTGCTGCTGTTCCGGCGTACCGTCGCCGAGGCGGAGGGACGGGTCCGGGGCGAGTTGCTCGACGACCTGATCGCCCGGCCGCTGCGCGACCCCGACGCGCTGCGTAGCCGGGCCCGTCGGCTGGGCGTGGACCTGGACGCACCGCACGTGCTGGTGGCCGTCGGCGACGACGCCATCGCGGCGACCGGCTCCGCCCGGCAGCGGGTGCTCTCCTGGGCCACCACGTACGCCTCGACCCGGGGTGGGCTGGCCGCCGCGCGCGACGGCCGGGTGGCGCTGATGCTGCCCGGTCACCACGCGGGTGACAGCGCCCGAGCGGTGGCCCGTGACCTGTCGAGGATCACCGGCCGACCGGTGACCGCCGGGGCGAGCGGGCCGTTCACCGACCCCGCGTCGCTGGGCACCGCCTTCCGGGAGGCGGACCGCTGCCTGACCGCGCTCGGGGCGCTGGGCCGGGCCGGGCAGGGGGCGAGCAGCGCCGAGCTGGGTTTCGTCGGGCTGCTGCTGGGGGCCGTCGACGGCGGCGGCGACGCCGACGTGAGCCGGTTCCTCACCGCCACCATCGGGCCGGTGATCGACTATGACGCCCGGCGCGGTACCGCGCTGGTGCGGACGCTGGAGGCGTACTTCGGGGTGGGTGGCAGCCTGGCCCGGGCCGCCGAGCAGCTGCACGTGCACGTCAACACGGTGACCCAGCGCCTGGAACGGGTCGGTCAGTTGCTCGGTGCCGACTGGCAGCAGCCCGACCGGGCCCTGGAGGTGCAACTGGCCCTGCGGTTGCACCGTCTGCGTACGCCCGGCTGACGACCTCGACGGTTCGCCGTCCCCGCCGCGTGGTCGCTCGGCAGGATGAAGGTCGTGCTCGCGCTGCTCCGTTCCCTGACCGGCTGGACCGTCTCCGTGCCGATCGCCGCCCTGCTGGTGCTGGCGGTGACCTGGAACCAGCAGCTCGTCGGCGTGATGGTGATCGTGGTCGGGGCGTTCCTCGCCGGTGCGGTGCTGGCCGCCGTGCACCACGCCGAGGTGGTCGCGCACAAGGTCGGCGAGCCGTACGGGTCGCTGGTGCTGGCCGTCGCGGTCACCGTCATCGAGGTGGCCCTGATCGTGACGCTGATGATCAGTGGCGGGGAGAAGACGGCCTCCCTGGCCCGCGACACCGTCTTCGCCGCCGTGATGATCACCTGCAACGGCATCCTCGGTCTGAGCCTGCTCATCGGGGCCCTGCGCCGCCGGTTGGCGGTGTTCAACCCCGAGGGCACCGGCAGCGCGCTCGCCACCGTCGCCACCCTCTCCACGCTCAGCCTGGTCGTGCCGACCTTCACCATCGGCCGCACCGGCCCCGAGTTCAACCCCGCTCAGCTCACCTTCGCGGCGGTGGTCTCGCTCGCCCTGTACGCCCTGTTCGTGATGGTGCAGACGGGTCGGCACCGGGACTACTTCCTCCCGGTCGGCCGCCACGGGCAGACGCTGCCGGAGGAGGTGCACGCCGATCCGCCGTCGACCCGGCAGGCCCTGACCAGCCTCGTGCTGCTCCTGGTCGCCCTGGTGGCCGTCGTCGGTGACGCCAAGTCCGTCTCGCCGGCCATCGAGGCCGGCGTCGCGGCGGTGAACCTGCCCCCGGCCTTCGTCGGTGTCATCATCGCGTTGCTGGTGCTGTTGCCGGAGACCCTGGCCGCCGCCCGTGCCGCCCGCCGGGACCGGGTCCAGATCAGCCTCAACCTCGCGCTGGGCTCCGCGATGGCCAGCATCGGTCTGACCATCCCCGCCATCGCGATCGCCTCGATCTGGCTCGACGGGCCGCTCCTGCTCGGTCTCGGCGGCACCGAGATGACGCTGCTCGCGTTGACCGTCGTCACCGGCGTGCTGACCGTCGTGCCCGGTCGCGCCACCCTGCTCCAGGGCGGTGTGCACCTTGTGCTGTTCGCCGCCTTCATCCTGCTCGCCGCCAGCCCCTGACGGGCGCCTCGACCTGCCGGCCGGGCCCCGCCGCTGGTCAAGGGCTTGACCCGGGCGGCTAAGTTGATGATCAACTCAGCAGGTTGTCACCCCGGAAAGGTCCCGTCATGTCCTTCGGCTTCATCCTGGCGATCGTCGCCGCCGCCACCGCGATCATCGCTGTCGCCGTCACCCTGCTCAGCTCGCAACGTCAGGTACGGCAGCTCGGGGTGCTGACGGCGGTCGGTGCCCTGGCCGCGACGGCGGTCTTCGCCGTCGCGTCGAGCGCCCACTCGGTGCCGATCCGCTCGGTCGGCATCGTCACCAGCTTCGGCAAGCCGACCGGTGAGGTCACCGGCTCCGGCCTGAAGTGGGTCGCCCCGTGGCAGCGGGTCGGCGAGTGGGACGCCGGACGGCAGAAGTACGACCACATCGGCAACGACCAGTGCGTCCGGGTGCGTACCGGCACGCTGGCCGACGCGTGCGTGGAGGTGCTCGTCGAGTGGCAGGTCCAGCCCGAGAACGCCCCGAAGCAGTTCATGGACTACAAGGGTGACTTCCAGAGCTTTCGGGGGCAGCGGGTCGGCGTCCAGCTCGACAGCGCAGTGAACGACGCCTTCACCGCCTACAACCCGTTGGAGCGCATCGACGCGAAGACCGGCAACCTGAACGTCGACCTGAAGCCCTTCGCCGCCAGCATCAAGGCCAACGCCGAGGAGCGGCTGGCCGACGACGTGGAGATCCTGTCGGTCACCATCACCCGGGTCAACCACGACGACAAGACCGAGAGCAACATCAAGGCGTTCCAGGACAAGCTCGCCCAGACCCGCAACCTCGAACAGGACCGCCTCAACGCCGAGATCCAGAAGGAGGTCACCGAGACCAACGCGAAGGTGGACAAGGTGACCCGCTGCCTGGAGATCGCGGACAAGCACGGCAGCTCCCCCGGCCTGTGCATCAACCCGGGCATCATCACCGGGAAGTGAGCCGCCCGCCCTCACCGGTCAGGGGATGAGGGCGGGCGGCGGGCGGCGGCCGCACACCGGCGAGCCGTCCGGTGCGGTGCGGACGACGCGGTCAGGAGGTGAGGGCGTCGAGGGCCAGGTCGACGTCCTCGGTGGTGGAGTAGAGGTGGAACGCGGCGCGGACCCGGCCGGCCCGCACCGCGGCGCGTACCCCGGCGCGTTCCAGCTTCTCCTGCGCGCCGGGTACCTCGACGGTGACGATCGCGCTGTCCCCGGGCGGCTGGCCGAGCCCGGCGAGGAACCGGTTGGCCAGCGCCACGTCGTACGCCCGCACCTGCGCGACCCCGATCTCCAGCAGCAGTTCCAGCGCGGGAGCCGCGCCCACCCAGCTGAACCAGGCCGGTGAGAGGTCGAACCGGCGGGCGTCGTCGGCCAGCCGCAGCGGCGGCCCGTAGTACGAGGCGTGCGGATCGCGGCCCGCGTACCAGCCGGCGGCGTCGGGTCGCAGCCGGTCCCGCAGCTCGGGAGCCAGGTAGGCGTAGGCGGTGCCCCGGGGGCCCATCAGCCACTTGTATCCGCCGGCCACCACGACGTCCGCGCGGGTCGCGTCGAACGGCAGCCAACCGCACGCCTGGGTGGCGTCGACCGCGACGAGCGCGCCGTGGGCCCGGGCCGCCGTGACGATCTCGTCGTACGCGGCGATGGTGCCGTCCGCCGACTGCACCAGGCTGAACGCCACCAGGTCGGTGTCGGCGTCGACCGAGGCGGCCAACTCCTCCAACGCGACGGTGCGTACCTCGACGCCCCGCTCGACCTGGACGAGCCAGGGAAACAGGTTGGAGGTGAACTCGACCTCGGGCACCAGCACCCGGGCGCCGGTGGGCAGCGCGGCGGCGACCGGCGCGAGCAGCTGTGAGACGGTGGCACCGACCGCGACGTCGGCCACCGGTACCGCGACCAGGCGCGCGAACGCCCTGCGGCACCTGTCGGTCTCCGCTCCCCAGCTCTCCCACGAGCCCCGACCCATCCGCCATGCGGCCAGCGCGTCCTGCAACGCCTCCCACGCCGGGTCGGGTGGCAACCCGTAGCTGGCGGTGTTCAGCCAGCCCGGCTGCGGTTGCCACAACTTCTGTGCCTGCTCCAGTTCCACGCCCCGACGCTAACCGCCGCGTCGGTCGGCCCTAAGCACCAATCCCGCCCCGGTGGCCCCCGGCCCGCCCGGGCTAGTTCACGTTGGCGGGGCCCAGGACGCTTTTCAGGTCGGCCATCAGGGCGGTGGTGGCGGCGACGCGTACCGGCCCCAGTCGCAGGGTGGTGCTCCGGGTGCCGTTGAGCAGTTTGACGTGCACCTCCGCGTCGCCGGGATGCAGCACCAGGGTCTCCTTGAGCCGTTCCACCAGCGGCGGGGTGCAGCGGGTCACCGGGATGGTCAGGGTGACCGGCTTGTTCGCGCTGGTGGTGCTGATGTCCGGCAGGGACATGTCCATGGCCATGATGCGCGGGGTGTCGTCGCGTCGGTCGACCCGGCCCTTGACCACCACGATCGCGTCCTCGGCGATGTACTGTCCGATCACCTCGTAGGTGTTCGGGAAGAACAGCGTCTCCACGCCACCGGCGAGGTCCTCCAGGGTCGCCGAGGCCCACGCCCGACCCTGCTTGGTGACCCGTCGCTGCACGCCGGAGAGGATGCCGGCGAGGGTGACCACCGCACCGTCGGGCACGGTGCCCTCCTCCGACAGCGCCGCGATGGTGGTGTCGGCCGCCGCGCCGAGGACGTGTTCCAGACCGAACAACGGGTGGTCGGAGACGTACAGGCCGAGCATCTCGCGTTCGAAGGCGAGCTTGTCGCGCTTGTCCCACTCCCCCTCGGCGATGGTCGGCATGACCGTGGTGTTCGTCGCCACCTCGGTGTCGCCGAAACCCGCGCCGAACAGGTCGTACTGCCCGACGGCCTCCTTGCGCTTGACGTCCGCGTACGCGTCGATGGCGTCGGCGTGCACGGCGAGCAGGCCCTTGCGGGGGTGCTTGAGCGAGTCGAACGCCCCCGCCTTGATCAAGGATTCGATGGTCTTCTTGTTGCAGACCACCGCGTCCACCTTGGACAGGAAGTCGTAGAAGTCGGTGTACTCGCCCTTCTCCTCGCGGCAGCGCATGATCGAGGCCACCACGTTCGCGCCGACGTTGCGGATCGCGCCGAGCCCGAAGCGGATCTCCCGCCCGACCGGGGTGAACGGGCCGGCCGAGGTGTTCACGTCCGGCGGCAGCACCTGGATGCCCATCCGGCGGCACTCCGACAGGTACATGGCCATCTTGTCCTTGTCGTCGCCGACGGAGGTCAGCAACGCCGCCATGTACTCGGCCGGGTAGTTGGCCTTCAGGTAGCCGGTCCAGTACGACACCAGCCCGTAACCGGCGGTGTGCGCCTTGTTGAACGCGTAGTCGGCGAACGGGACGAGGATGTCCCACAGGGTTTGGATGGCCTCGTCGGAGTAGCCGTTGTTGCGCATCCCGTCGCGGAACGGGATGAACTCCTTGTCGAGGACCTCCTTCTTCTTCTTGCCCATCGCCCGGCGCAGCAGGTCGGCCTTGCCGAGGCTGTACCCGGCGAGCACCTGGGCGGCGCGCTGCACCTGCTCCTGGTAGACGATCAGGCCGTAGGTCGGGCCGAGGATCTCCTCCAGCGGCTCGGCCAACTCCGGGTGGATCGGGGTGATCTCCTGGAGCCCGTTCTTGCGCAGCGCGTAGTTCGTGTGCGAGTTGGCCCCCATCGGGCCGGGCCGGTACAGCGCCAGGACGGCGGAGATGTCCTCGAAGTTGTCCGGCTTCATCAGCCGCAGCAGCGAACGCATCGGCCCGCCGTCGAGCTGGAACACGCCGAGGGTGTCACCTCGGGCGAGCAGTTCGTACGTCGGTTTGTCGTCCAGCGGCAGCTTGAGCAGGTCGACCTTGCGGCCGTGGTTCAGCTCGATGTTCTTCAGCGCGTCGTCGATGATCGTCAGGTTCCGCAGGCCGAGGAAGTCCATCTTCAACAACCCGAGCGACTCGCACGTCGGGTAGTCGAACTGGGTGATGATGGCCCCGTCGGCGTCGCGGCGCATCAGCGGGATGTGCTCGATGATCGGCTCGGCGGACATGATGACGCCCGCCGCGTGCACCCCGGTCTGCCGGATCAACCCCTCGATGCCCTTGGCGGTGTCGATCACCTTGCGGACGTCGGGGTCCGACTCGTACAGGCCCCGGATCTCGCCGGCCTCGGCGTAGCGGGGGTGCTTCGGGTCGAAGATGCCGGTGAGCGGGATGTCCTTGCCCATCACCGCCGGCGGCATGGCCTTGGTGATCCGGTCGCCGACCGCGTACGGGTAGCCCAGCACCCGGGCCGAGTCCTTGATCGCGGCCTTCGCCTTGATCGTGCCGAACGTGGCGATCTGCGCGACCTTGTCCTCGCCCCACTTGTCGGTGACGTACTTGATCACCTCACCGCGCCGACGCTCGTCGAAGTCGATGTCGACATCCGGCATGGAGACCCGCTCGGGGTTGAGGAACCGTTCGAAGATCAGCCCGTGCGGGATCGGATCCAGGTCGGTGATGCCCAGGGCGTACGCGACCAGGGAACCGGCCGCGGACCCACGGCCGGGACCGACGGCGATGCCCTGGCTCTTGGCCCACTGGATGAAGTCGGCCACCACGAGGAAGTACGACGGGAAGCCCATCTGGATGATGACGCCCAACTCGTACTCGGCCTGCACCAGGTGGCCCTCGGGGATGCCCTCCGGGAACCGGCGGGCCAGCCCGGCGAAGGTCTCCTTCCGGAACCAGGACTCCTCCGTCTCCCCCTCCGGCACCGGGAAGCGTGGCATCAGGTTGTGGAACTCGAACATCCCGGACGGGTCGACCCGCTCCGCCACCAGCAGCGTGTTGCGGCACCCCTCCAACCAGGCGTCGGAGCTGTCCACACTGCGCATCTCGTCGGCCGACTTGATGTAGTAGCCGCTGCCCCCGAACTTGAACCGGTTCGGGTCGGCCACGTTGCTGCCGGTCTGCACGCACAGCAGCACATCGTGCGCCTCGGCCTGCGACTCGTGCGTGTAGTGCGAGTCGTTGGTGACCACCGGCGGGATGTTGAGCTTGCGACCGATCTCCAGCAGGCCGTCGCGGACCCGCTTCTCGATCTCCAGCCCGTGGTCCATCAACTCCAGGAAGTAGTTCTCCTTGCCGAAGATGTCCTGGTACTTCGCGGCTGCCTCGAGGGCCTGCGCGTCGTGGCCGAGCCGCAGCCGGGTCTGCACCTCGCCGGACGGGCAGCCGGTGGTGGCCATCAGGCCCTCGGAGTACTCGGCCAGCAGCTCGGTGTCCATCCGTGGCCACTTGACGAAGTAACCCTCGGTGTACGAGCGCGAGGTCAGCGCGAACAGGTTGTGCAGACCGGTCCGGTTGCGCGCCCAGATCGTCTTGTGGGTGTAGCCACCGCTACCCGAGACGTCGTCGCCCTTCTGCTCCGGTCGCCCCCACCGCACCCGCTGCTTGTGAAACCGTGACTCCGGCGCCACGTACGCCTCGATGCCCAGGATCGGGGTCACCCCGGCGGCCATCGCCTGCTTGTAGAAGTCGTTCGCGCCGTGCATGTTGCCGTGGTCGGTCATCGCCACCGCCGGCATCCCCTGCCGCTTGACCTCGGCGAACAGGTCCCTGAGCCGGGCTGCCCCGTCGAGCATCGAGTACTCCGTGTGCACGTGCAGATGCGCGAACGAATCGCCCATGCGGAGGCCCCCCGGGTAGCTGATCGAGTCGGTCGGGGCTAACCCTAACGCTGCCTCCGGCGGGCGTTCCAGCACGCCGCGCGGCCCCCGTACGACAGTCGGTTGGCGGACTCGGACCGGACAGGCGGACGCGGGGTGCCCGTTCCCGGGCACCCCGCGTTCGTCGGGAGCAGGATGCTCAGTGCCCGGTGGGCAGCGCCGCCTCCTGACGGGCCCGCTCGTCGCCGCTGACCGTGTGCAGCGCCTTCTCCCGGATGAACAGCACCGCGACCAGAGCGAGGAAGGCGATCGGCGCGCCGATCAGGAACAGCTCCGAGGTGGCGGTGGCGTACGCGTCCCGCACGATCGCCAGGATCGGCTCGGGCAGCGCGGAGAGGTCGGGTACCTCGGTCGTGCCGCCGTCGGTGACGCCCGCCGCGGGCCCGAGTTGCTCGGTCATCAGGCCGGTGACCCGGTTGGCCAGCACCGCGCCGAGGGCGCTCACGCCGATCGCGCCGCCCATGCTGCGGAAGAAGGTCAGCACGGAGGTGGCGGCACCCAGCTCGTGGGCGGGCACGTCGTTCTGCGCCGCCAGGACCAGGTTCTGCATGAGCATGCCGACCCCGATGCCGAGCAGTGCCATGTAGCTGAACAGCAGCGGCAGTGGGGTGTCGACGGTGATGGTCGACAGCAGCAGCATCCCGACGACCATCACGGCCGCCCCCGCCACCAGGTACGCCTTCCACCGGCCGAACTTCGTGATGAGCTGGCCGGCGACCGTGGAGGAGACCAGCAGGCCGAGAATCATCGGCAGGCTCATCAGGCCGGCGATCGTCGGCGACTTGCCCAGCGAGGTCTGGAAGTACTGGGACAGGAACACCGTGCCGCCGAAGAGGGCGACGCCGACCAGCATGCTGGCGACGGTGGTCAACGCGACGGTCCGGCTGCGGAAGATCTTCAGCGGGATGATCGGTTCGGGTACCCGGGCCTCCACCCAGACGGCCGCCACCAGCAGCGCCAACCCACCGGCGACCAGCAGCGCGGTCCAGCCGGACACCCAGGCGAACTTGTGGCCGGCCAGTGACGACCAGATCAGCAGGGTGGAGACCCCAGCGGTGATCAACGCCGCGCCGAGCCAGTCGATGCGTACCTCACGGCGGATGACCGGCAGGTGCAGGGTCCGCTGGAGCAGCACGATGGACAGGATGCTGAACGGTACGCCGATCAGGAAGCACCAGCGCCAGCCCAGCCAGGAGGTGTCCACCAGGACGCCGCCGATGAGCGGGCCGGCGATGGTGCCGACGCCGAAGACGGCACCGAAGATGCCGGCGTAGCGACCCAGCTCCCGGGGCGGGATCATCGCGGCCATCACGATCATCGCCAGGGCGGTCATGCCACCGGCCCCGATCCCCTGGACGACCCGGCTGACCAGGAGCACCTCGACGTTCGGGGTGAGCCCGGCGATCAGCGAGCCGACCACGAACAGGCCGAGGGAGAGCTGGATGAGCAGCTTCTTGCTGTAGAGGTCGGCCATCTTGCCCCAGAGCGGCACGGTGGCGGTCATCGCCAGCAGCTCGGTGGTGACGATCCAGGTGTAGACGGTCTGGGTGCCGTTGAGGTCGGCGATGATGCGGGGCAGCGCGTTGGCCACCACCGTCGAGGCGAGAATCGCGACGAACATGCCGACCATCAGCCCGGAGAGGGCTTGCAGGATCTCCCGGCGGGACATCCGGTCGGCGCCGGTCACGGGCGCGCCGACCGGCTCAGTCGTAGCTGTCATGGACCTTTCCTCACGCATGGTGCTGCCCCGGCGCGGTCACGCCGGTGGTTGGAGCGGGCCTCGTCGGGCCCGAGGGTGCGCCCCGGCCGGTCAGCCGGTGCGGGGGTCGGGCAGGCCGGCGGCGACGGCGGCGAACGCCTCGTCGAGCAGCGTCGCCAGGGAGCCGGCCGCGCCGCAGGTCGCCCACCGGACCATCGCGGTACGCAGGGCGGCTCCGGCGACCGCCACCACGAGTGCGGGGTACCCATGGTCGGCGGGCAGGCCGGTGCGTTCGGCCACGGCCGCGACGAGCGCCTTCTCGGTGGTGGCGTTGCCGGCGACGAGACGCGCCAGCAGGACCGGGTGCTGCACCACGACCCCCATCCGCAGCCGCCACAGCTCGGCGTCGCCCTGCATCTCCTCGACCAGTTCGGCGAACGCCCGCCGCATCGCCTCCAGGGCGGGCTGCTCGACGGGCACGGCGGCGAGCGCACGCAGCACCCGCTCGCGTTCCCCCTCGGGGTCGCCCACCAGGGCGTCGTCCTTGGTCGGGAAGTAGTTGAAGAACGTCCGGGCGGAGACGTCCGCCGCCTCGCTGATCTCCTCGACCGTCACCTGGTCGAGCCCGTGTTCGGCGACCAGTCGCAGCGCGGCGGTGGCGAGGGCGGCCCGGGTCTGCCGCTTCTTGCGGTCCCGCCGGCCCAGCTGCGTGTCGTCGAGGGTCACGGCGAAACCCTAGAACCAAACGTGCAGTCTCCGCAAAGTTTCATCTTGTGACGCCAAACCCATCGGGTGACACCATGTCGGGCGTCAGACAGCGATGTGCGATAGACAATGCTGTGCGACACACAGTATGGTGTGACACATGGCCGTTGACGAGGTCCTCCGGACCCACCTTCAGGAGCTACGCCGGGGCACGGTCGTGGTGGCGAGCCTGGTCGCCCTACGCCAACCCGACTACGGCTACGCGCTGCTGCAACGTCTGACCGGGCACGGCTTCCCGGTCGACGCCAACACCCTCTACCCCCTGCTGCGCCGACTTGAGGACCAGGGGCTGCTGACCAGCGAGTGGAACACCGAAGAGAGCCGGCCGCGCAAGTTCTACCGGACCAGTGAGTCCGGCGAGCAGGTGCTGCGCCTCCTCCTCGACGACTTCGCCGCCGTGCAGACCTCCCTGGCCGCCCTGATCGAAGGAGCCCCCCGATGACAACCACCCTGACCGACCGCTATCTCGCCGCGACCCTGCGCTCGGTGCCGACCGCGCGACGCGACGAGATCGCCACCGAACTGCGCGCCCTCATCGCGGACATGGTCGAAGGGCGGGCGTCCACCGGCCAGGACGCCGAGACGGCCGAGCGCGAGGTCCTCACCGAGCTGGGCGACCCGGCCCAGCTCGCCGCCCGCTACGCCGACCGTCGACTCCAACTCATCGGCCCCGCCTACTACCTGGCCTGGCAACGCCTGCTGATCCTGTTGCTCAGCTTCGTGCCCGCCCTCGTCGGGTTGGTGGTCGGCGTGGTGCAGGCCACCATCTCCGACAACCCGGCCGGTGCCATCGGGGCCGGGGTGAGCGCGGCGTTCAACGTCGCGGTGCAGATCGCCTTCTGGGTGACGGCGGTCTTCGCGGTGCTCGAACGGCTCGGCACCCCGTTGAACATGCCGAAGTGGACCGTCGACCAACTCCCCGCCGAGCCGGTCCAGCGCGGCACCACCCTCGTCGACGTCTGCGCCTCGCTGGTGTTCCTGTGCCTGTTCATCGCCTTCCTGCCGTGGCAGCACTTCCAGACCGTCATCGGTGCCGGCGAACGGCTCCCGATCCTCGACCCGGCGCTCTGGTCGTCCTGGTTGCCGGTGTTCATCCTCGTGCTGGTCGCCAACATCGGGCTGGAGCTGGCCAAATACCGCGCCGGTCGGTGGACCTGGCCGTTGGTCGTCGTCAACGCCGTGCTCAACCTGGCGTTCGCGGTGCCGGCGATCTGGCTGCTGCTCACCGACCGGCTGCTCAACCCGGAGTTCGTCGACCGGTTCGCCTGGTTGCGCGACGGCGGAATCGACACCGTCGCCCGGATCTCCGTCGTGGTGATCGTCGCCATCACCCTCTGGGACGTGGTCGACAGCGCGGTCAAGGCGCAGCGGTCAGCGCGCTGAGCAGGAGCGGGTCTGGACCGACGACCGTACGATGATCAGCGGAAGTTACCGACACACACCGAGGGAGCGGCCATGGAACTGATCATCGGACTGTTGTGTCTGGTGGTGATCGTCGTGGCGGTGCTCGCCTTCGGCGTGTCGATCTACAACGGTCTGGTCCGGGCCCGCAACGCGTACCGCAACGCCTTCGCCCAGATCGATGTGCAGCTCGTCCGGCGGCACGACCTCATCCCCAACCTGGTCGAGACCGCCAAGGGCTACCTCAAGCACGAGCGGGAAACCCTCGAAGCGGTGATCAACGCGCGTAACGCCGCCGTCAACGCACAGGCCACCGCCGCGGCGACGCCCGGCGACCCGGCGGCGATGCAGCAGCTCAGCGGCGCGGAGAACGCCCTCACCGCCACCCTGGGCCGGCTGTTCGCGCTCTCCGAGGCGTACCCGGACCTCAAGGCCAACCAGAACATGATGCAGCTGTCGGAGGAGCTGACCTCCACCGAGAACCGGGTCGCCTTCGCCCGCCAGGCGTACAACGACGCGGTGATGGCCTACAACAACAAGCGCGAGGTCTTCCCCTCCAGCGTGGTGGCGGGGATGTTCTCGTTCGGGCCGGCGGCGCTGTTCCAGCCGGACGACCCGCAGCAGCGCCAGGCGCCGCAGGTCTCGTTCTGATCGGGCCGCGATGAACTTCTTCGAACGGCAGCGCCAGGTACGCCGGCTGTCGACCCGGTTGGTACTGCTGTTCGTGCTGGCCGTGGTCGGCATCGTGGTGGTGGTGAACCTCGCGGCACTGTTCGCCTTCAACGCCACCACCGCCGACCCCGGCCAGCTCGTCGGCCTGATCGCGATCGTCACCGTCGCCACCGTCGTCGCGATCGGGCTGGCCGCCCTGGTGCGTACGCTCGCATTGCGCAGCGGCGGCGGGAAGGTGGCCCGCGAGTTGGGCGGGGTGCCGGTGCCGGCCAACACCACCGACCCGGAGCTGCGCCGGTTGCGCAACGTCGTCGAGGAGATGGCGTTGGCCTCCGGCGTACCCGTGCCCGAGGTCTACGTCCTGCCGGAGGAGACGGCGATCAACGCCTTCGCCGCCGGGTGGACCCCGTCCGACGCCGCCGTCGCCGTGACCCGGGGCGCGTTGCAACGACTCAACCGCGACGAGCTTCAGGGGGTCATCGCCCACGAGTTCAGTCACGTCGTCAACGGCGACATGCGGCTGAACATCCGGCTGATGGGGCTGCTGTTCGGCATCCTCTTCCTGACCGTGATCGGCCGTGGGCTGGCCCGCGCCGGGGTCCTCGGCGGTGGCCGGTCACGCGGCAACAACAACGGCGGCAGCGCCGCCCCGCTGGCGCTGGTGGGTCTGGCCCTGCTGGTGGCGGGCTACGTGGGGGTGCTCGCCGGGCGGCTCATCCAGGCGTCGGTGTCCCGCCAGCGGGAGTACCTCGCCGACGCCTCGGCGGTGCAGTTCACCCGTCAGACGCGGGGCATCGCCGGAGCGCTGAAGAAGATCGGCGGGCTGAGCGACGGGTCCGAGCTCAAGTCGCCGAAGCGCGACGAGGTCGGGCACATGCTCTTCGGTGAGGCGACCCGAGCCTCCTGGCTCGCCACCCACCCCCCGCTGGTCGACCGGATCAAGGCGTTGGAGCCCTCGTTCGACCCGGCCGAGCTGCGGCAGCTGTCCCAGCGGTGGGCGGCGGCACCGCCGTCGGGCCGCCAGGAGGACGTCGCGATGGGTCTGGCACCCGCCGCCGCCCCTGACCGGCCGCACCCCCCGGCGCAGCCGGGGCCGACCGGGCACGCCGGGCGGGTACGCGTCGCGCCGGGCGAGGTGCTGGACCGGGTGGCCGCGCCGACCGAGAACGCGTACACGCACGCGGCGGCGATCCTCGACCGGATCCCGGAGCCGCTGCTCGACCGGGCCCGCGACCGGCACGCGGCAGTGCCGCTGCTGCTCGGTCTGCTGCTCAGCACCGAGCCGGAGGTCCGGAACCACCAGTACGTCGCGGTGGCCCAGCGACAGGGTCAGCAGCTGGCCGACAGCGCGCTGCGGGCCGCCGACGACCTGCGCGCCCTCCCCGCCGAGCTGCGGTTGCCGCTGGCCGAGCTGGCCTTCCCGGCGCTGCGGGAGCATCCGGACGCCGAACTGGAGTCACTGCTGGCGGCCGTGTTCGCCCTGATCCACGCCGACGGCGCGATCAACGTGACCGAGTACTGCCTGTCGCGGCTGCTCCTGGCCGAGTTGGCGGAGTCGCTGCGGCCGGACTCCCGCTGGCGTACCGATCGACGCAAACTCACCGACGCGCGGTCGGCCGCAGCCGCGCTGCTGGCCATCCTCGCCCAGGTCGGACACCCCGACCGGGCCGAGGCGGAACGCGCCTTCCAGGCCGGTGTCGCCGCGCTGCTGCCGGGCACGCCTCTGCCCTACGCGCCGCCGGAGAACGGCGTGCTGGCCCTGGAAACCGCCTGGCCGGTGCTGGACGAGTTGCGCCCGGCAGACAAGGAACGCCTGGTGGCGGCCACCGTCGCGGTGATCAGTCACGACGGGGAGATGACCGTGCCGGAGGTCGAGTTGCTGCGTACGATCTGCGGTCTGCTGCACTGCCCGCTGCCACCGATGGTCGGCGTCAGCACCGGCTGACCGTCCCCCTCCCCCGCGCCCGACGTCCCCTGCCCGCCTGATCCGTCAGCATTGCGTCCGTTGAAGCAGAGCAAAGCGTGGGTGGGAAGGCATGGCGGTGGCGGCGCGACAGCACTGTCCGTGAGGATCGGGCAGCTGTGGGCCGACGGCTCGGTCTCACCGCCGCGACGGCGGTCGGCGAGGAGATGGCATGCTGCGCAGGGTGACCACCGAGACCGCTCACCAGCGGCGGCCCCCCGTCGCGACCGTCGACGGGGGGCGGCGAGCCGAGGCCAGTGACGAGTGGCGGCGGCCAGGCCCGACGCCGGAGCAGCGACGCCTGGATCTGTACGCCGGGTTGGCCGCCACCGCCATCGCGCTGCTCAGTCTGACGTTGGCGCGCAGCACCGGGGCCTTCGCTCTCGGGCCGCCTCCGTCCGGCGTCGAACAGCTCATCTGGACCGTGGCGGTGCCGCTGCCCCTGATCTGGCGACGCCGATTCCCCGCGATCAGCACGCTGGCCGTGTCGGCCGCGTTCATCGGATCGCAGGCCCGCGCCGTACCCGAGTGGCAGCTCTCCTCCTGGGCGCTGTTCATCGCCATCTACACCCTGGGCGCCTGGGGGCAGGACCGGCGGCTGTCCCGGCGACTACGAATCGGCGTGATCGCCGCGATGTTCGTCTGGCTCGGGATCTCCTACGCGATCAGCTACGGATCACTCACCGCCTACGCCTTCGACGACGCGGTCGGGCCGGTGCCGCCGGTGATCGCCGCGATCGTCACCGGCGTCCTGGTCAACGTGCTGTACTTCGGGTTCGCGTACGCCTTCGGCGAGACCGCCTGGGTGGCCGCCCGCCGCCAGCACGAACTGGCCGAACAGGCGGAGCGACTGCGCCGGTCGCAGGCCGAGGTACGCGAGCACGCCGTGGTCGGCGAACGGGTCCGGATCGCCCGGGAACTACACGACGTGGTCGCCCACCACGTGTCGGTGATGGGGGTGCAGGCGGCAGCCTGCCGACGGGTCTTCGACAAGGATCCGGCGAAGGCGCGTACCGCGCTCGCCTCCATCGAGGAGACCGCCCGCCAGGCGGTCGACGAGTTGCGCCGGATGCTCGGCGTGCTGCGGGCCCGCGACAGCGACCCGGAAGGCACCCGTCAGCCGGCCGGTGTCGACCGGATCGCCGCGGTGGTGGACCGGGCCGGTGAGGCCGGGCTCCGCGCCACCCTGGGGGTGTACGGCGACCCGGTGCCGCTGCCGGAGTCGGTTTCCCAGGCCGCGTACCGGGTGGTGCAGGAAGCGGTGACGAACACGTTGAAACACGCCAGCGGCGCGAGTCTGCTCGACGTCCGGGTCCGCTACCTGGCACACGAGATGGAGGTCGAGGTGAGCGACGACGGCAGGGCCACCCGCCCGGCGAACACCGACGGGCTGGGACTGGTCGGCATGCGGGAACGGGTCACCGCCCACGGCGGCGAACTGGAGGTCGGCCCGCGTACCGGCGAGGGCTGGCGGGTTCGGGCCCGCTTTCCGCTTCCGGCGGGGAGCCCGACGGGAGGTCCGGCGTGAACCCGATCCGCGTGCTCCTCGTCGACGACCACCACCTCGTGCGTACCGGATTCCGGGTGATCCTGGAGATCGAGGACGACATCGACGTGGTCGGCGAGGCCGCCGACGGGGAGCGGGCCGTCGGCATGACCCGGGCGCTGCGGCCCGACGTGGTCCTGATGGACGTGGAGATGCCCGGTGTCGACGGATTGGAGGCCACCCGGCGGATCAGCGCCGACAGCGACGAGCCGGGTGGACCGGCCGTGCTGATGCTGACCACGTTCGACCGCGACGACTACCTGTTCGCCGCGTTGCGCGCCGGGGCGAGCGGCTTCCTGCTCAAGAACGGCACTCCGGAGGCGCTCGTCGACGCGATCCGGGTGGTGGCCCGTGGCGACGGTCTGCTCGCGCCGGAACTCACCCGGCGGGTGATCGCCACCTTCGCCCGACCGGGCGGCCAACCCGGCGGTGACGTGGCGTCGAAGCAGGCCCTGGACAGCCTGACCCCCCGGGAACGGGAGGTCCTGGCACTCGTCGCCAGGGGCGCCAGCAACGCCGAGATCGCCGCCGACCTGCACCTCGGCGAGGCGACGGTGAAGTCACACGTCAGCCGGGTGCTGGCGAAGCTGGGCCTGCGGGACCGGGTGCAGGCGGTGGTGTTCGCGTACGAGCAGGGGGTGGTCCGGCCTGGCGGGTGAGCGCCTCCGCCGGGAGATGGAGACCAGATCTCCGTCCCAGGACGGACGGGCAAGCATGATCGGCGAATTAGCGTAACGCCGTGACCAATGTGCTTCGCCTCGACGCCGTCGACCGCAGCTTCGGCGACCGCCAGGTGCTCCGGAACGTGTCCTTCGACGTCGTCGCCGGTCGGATGACCGGCTTCGTCGGTGGCAACGGTGCCGGCAAGACGACCACCATGCGGATCATCCTCGGGGTGCTCGCCGCGGACGCCGGCCAGGTGACGTGGCAGGGCACGCCGTTGACCCGGGAGGTACGGCGTCGCTTCGGATACATGCCGGAGGAACGCGGCCTGTATCCGAAGATGAGCGTCCGGGAACAGGTGACCTACCTCGGCCAGCTGCACGGGCTGACCGCCGAGGCGGCGCGCCGCGCCACCGACGGGCTGCTGGAGCGGGTCGGTCTCGCCGAGCGGGGCAACGACCTGCTCGAAACGCTGTCCCTGGGCAACCAGCAGCGCGCCCAGATCGCCGCCGCGCTGGTGCACGACCCCGAGGTACTGGTCCTCGACGAGCCCTTCTCCGGCCTGGATCCGCTGGCCGTGGACACGGTCGTCGGTGTCCTGCGGGAACGGGCCGCCGCCGGTGCTCCGGTGCTCTTCTCCAGCCACCAACTCGACGTGGTCGAACGACTCTGCGACGACCTGGTGATCATCGCCGGTGGCTCGATCCGTGCCGCCGGCAGCCGGGAGGAGTTGCGCTCGGCGTACACCACGCCCCGCTTCGAGTTGGTGGTCGACGGCGACGCCGGCTGGCTGCGCGACCAACCCGGGGTGACCCTGGTGGACCTCGACGGCGCGCGTGCCGTCTTCGACCTGGCCGCCGGGTCCGACGAGCAACCCCTGCTGCACGCCGCCCTGCGACGCGGTCCGGTCCGCGCGTTCCGCCCGGTCTCCCCGTCCCTCGCCGAGATCTTCCGAGAGGTCACCAAGTGAACGCCATGCAGGCCACCCGGCTGGTCGCCGCCCGGGAGATCCGGGTCAAGCTGCGCGACCGTACCTTCCTGATCAGCACCGTCGTCTTCCTGCTGATCGCGGCGGCGGCGACGATCCTGCCGCCGCTGCTGTCCGGCGGTCCCTCCACCGTGGCCGTGACCGAGGCGGCAGCCGGACCGTTGCGGGCGGCCGGGCTGGAGGTGCTCACCGTTGCCGACGACGCCGCCGCCGAGCAGGCGGTACGCGACGGCGACGCGGACGCCGCGGTCGTCGCCGGCCCGGCGGTGCTCGCCATGAACGACGCCCCGAACGACGTCGTCGCCGCGCTGAGCACCGAACCTCCGGTCCGGCTGTTGAACCCGGACGCGGTGGACCCGGTGGTGGCCTTCCTGGTGCCGTTCGCCTTCGCCTTCATCTTCTTCCTCACCTCGCAGACCTTCGGGGTGCAGATCGCGCAGAGCATCATCGAGGAGAAGCAGACCCGGATCGTGGAGATCCTCGTCGCCGCGGTGCCGGTCCGTGCCCTGCTGGCCGGGAAGATGATCGCCGGTACGATCCTCGCGCTCGGGCAGATCAGCCTGGTGGCCGTGGTCGCGGTGGCCGGCATGGCGTTCGGTGACAACAGCGCGTTGCTGTCGCTGCTCGGACCGGCGATCGGCTGGTTCGTGCCGTTCTTCCTGCTCGGCTTCGTGCTGATCGCGTCGATGTGGGCGGCGGCCGGTGCACTGGTCAACCGGCTGGAGGACATCGGCGGCGTGTCGATGCCGGTCCAACTCGCGGTGATGCTGCCGTTCTTCGCGGTGATCTTCCTGAACGAGAACGTCACCGCCATGCGGGTGCTGTCCTACCTGCCGTTCTCCTCGCCGACGGCGATGCCGCTGCGGCTGTTCAACGGTGATGCCGCCGGCTGGGAGCTGGTCGCCTCGCTGGCCCTGCTCCTGGTCACGGCGGTGGGGTTCCTGTTCGCCGGAGCCCGGGTGTACGAGGGCTCCCTGCTGCGGACCAACGGTCGCACCTCCATCCGCACCGCCTGGCGCGAACGCGAAACCCTCGGCTGAGCCCGCCGCTTGATCGTCTGCACTTCGCTGACTCGACACGCCGCCGCGCCGGTCACCGGAGTGCAGACGATCACCGGTGTGCCGGTGCCGCCGCCCAGTCGGCTGGCAGGCAGGGGGTGGTGGCCCGCCAGGGCCGGTCCCGAGCGTCCGCACCGCGCACCCGCTCGGCGAACCCGTACTTGGCGAGCTGCCGCAGGTGGAACGAGCAGTTCGGCAGGTTGTCGTCGAGCCGCTCCTCGGCAGCCGCTCGCACACCTCGAGCCCCAAGGCGGGCAATCTTGGACAGTTTCCGTACGCGAGAGACGAGAACTTTCCAAGATCTACGTGCTGCTTGGCGCCCGCCGCATCGGGATGCGGACGACGGGGGCACGAGAAAGGCGCCAACCTCCTGGTCAGCGCCTTCGACTCGTACGCGGGTCAGCCGACGGCGGCCATGACCTCGTCGGAGACGTCGAAGTTGGCGTAGACGTTCTGCACGTCGTCGCTGTCCTCCAGGACGTCGATCAGCTTGAAGATCTTGCGCGCGCCCTCCTCGTCCAGAGGGACGGTAACGCTGGGGATCAGGGAGGATTCGGCCGACTCGTACTCGATGCCGGCGTCCTGGAGCGCGGTCCGCACGGCGATCAGGTCACCCGGCTCGGAGACCACCTCGAACGCCTCGCCCAGGTCGTTGACCTCCTCGGCCCCCGCGTCGAGGACCGCCAGCATCACGTCGTCCTCGGTGGTGCCCGCCTTGGGCACGATCACCACACCCTTGCGGGAGAAGAGGTACGACACGGAGCCGGCGTCGGCGAAGGAGCCGCCGTTGCGGGTCAGGGCGGTGCGTACCTCGGTGGCGGCGCGGTTGCGGTTGTCGGTCAGGCACTCGATCAGCAGGGCGACACCGTTCGGGCCGTACCCCTCGTACATGATCGTCTGGTAGTCGGCGCCGCCGGCCTCCAGGCCGGAGCCGCGCTTGACGGCCCGGTCGATGTTGTCGTTGGGGACCGAGTTCTTCTTGGCCTTCTGGATCGCGTCGTAGAGCGTCGGGTTGCCGGCCGGGTCGCCACCACCGGTACGCGCCGCGACCTCGACGTTCTTGATCAGCTTGGCGAACATCTTGCCGCGCTTGGCGTCGATGACCGCCTTCTTGTGCTTGGTCGTCGCCCACTTTGAGTGGCCGGACATCTGTTACCTCCGTTGCTACCCGCCGTCTGCATCGACCGCACCGCGCACGCCCCGCTCCGCACCGGCGCACACGGTGGTGCCGGTCAGCCCTGGTGGAAGCCGTGGACGGGCAGATGGCCCTGCCGAATCTCGACAATCCTACCGACGTACGGCGGGTGGCCGTCACCCGCCGCACGTCAGCCTTCGGCCGGCTCTCCCCCGATCAACACAAAGCGGACGAAGTCATTCCCCCATGCCGTACGACCCCAGCACGGTGAATTCGGCCGTGCTGCGCTGCTCGCAGCGCCCCTCCAGCTCCGCCCGGAAGCGGCCGAACGACTCCAGCGACGGCAGCGGTCCGGGCAGATCCGGCCCCATGACGACGTCGACGAAGCTGAGCCCGTCGTCGAGCCGCAGGGTCTGGTAGCGGAACCCGGGCGGGCGGAGCCGGTCCAACTCCCGGTACACCGCGTCGAGCAGGGCCAGATGCTCGTCGAGACGGTCGGCCCGGACCCGGTAACTGATCAGGAGGGTGTCCACGCTCATCGCACCGGCACCGGGACGGCGCCGCGAACGGCGTCCACCAGCTCGGTCACCATGATCGCCAGTTCGGCGGCACGTTCCGGCGCGGGTGCGATGCGGGCGTGCGCGGTCGGGTCCGTGGCGCTCCCGGCGGGCCACTGGAAGTCGGTGAAGAGTCGCAACTCGACGTGGCCCGGTACGACGGCCATGCCCACCTCACCCAGGATCACCCGGAGGTGCTCGGCCGCCTGCCCGCCCCCGCGAGAGCCGTAACTGAGCACTCCGGCCGGCTTGCCGCGCCACTCGGCGTCCAGGTAGTCGATGGCGTTCTTCAGCACCGCCGGGACCGAGCTGTTGTACTCCGGGGTGACGAAGACGAAGGCGTCGTAGGCGGACACCACCGACGACCAGCGACGGGTGTGGTCGTGCCGGTAGTCGCCGAATCGGGCCGGCACCGGCTCGTCGAGCATCGGCAGCCGCTGCTCGGCGAGATCGACCAGCTCGACGGTCAGCCCACCCGCGCGCGCGGCCGGATGCCCGGCCATCGTCTCGGCCGCCCACTTTCCCACCGTCGGGCCACGCCGCCCCGGGCGGCTGCTGCCCACGACCAGGCCCACCGTGATCGGTTCGTTCTCGTGCGTTCTGTCCATGACCCGATCCCACAGCCGTGGGCGACACTCGGGGAGACCGGCGTGAGGGTAGCCCTGGCGGGGCCATGCTCCCCGGCGGCGATCGGGGCAGACTGGACGCGTGATGGACGGCGAATTGGGCGCGTTCCTCCGCAGCCGCCGGGAGGCGCTACGCCCCGAGCAGGTCGGGTTGCCCACCAACGGCCGGCGGCGTACGCCCGGCCTGCGGCGTGCGGAGTTGGCCACGTTGGCCCAGGTCAGCGTGGAGTACCTGACCCGCCTCGAACAGGGCCGGGACACCCGCCCGTCGCCCGGCATCCTCGCCGCGCTGGCCGACGCGCTGCGGCTCGACGACGCCGACCGGCGGCACCTCCAGCAACTCGCGTCGGTCGACCAACGCCGGGAACTGTGCGCGGGTGGGCGGCCGTTCGTGTCGCGTACCGTCCGTCCGCCGGTCCGGACGCTGCTGGAGTCGTTGCGCGACCGACCGGCCTACCTGCTCAACCGGCTCGGCGACGTGCTGGCCTGGAACGAGCCGTTCGACCGGCTGGCGCGCCCGCTGGGGCTGCTCGACGACGAGCAGCCCAACCTCGTGTGGTTCATCTTCGCCGACGAACGGGCACCGGAGCACTTCCCCGACTGGGCCGACCTCGCCGACCAGCAGGTCGCCGACCTGCACCGGTTGCGCGGCGGCGACCCGGCCACCGACGCGTTCGCCGAACGGCTCGACCGTACCGTCGGGGTACCGTTCCGGTCCCGGTGGCAGCGCCGGCCGGTCGCGGTGCAGTCCAGCGGGGTGCGCCGGCTGCGGCATCCGGAGGTGGGGCCGCTGCGGCTGTCGTACGAGACGCTGGAACTCGCCGACGACCAGCAGCGGCTGGTGGTGCAGCAGCCCGCCGACCCGGACAGCGCCACGGCACTGGACCGCCTGCTGGGCCGCCGCCCGGGCGGTCTCCGCTCGGTCGCCGGCTGAGCGGCACTCGACTCGCTCAAGATCCACGCAGGTTCGGGAACTGCCGCCTCCGCCGCCGCTCGGAGGCAGCAACTTTTCCGACGTTGGTGCCTCCCGTCGGGCCGGGTGGGTCAGCGGGCGGTGCGGGTGAGGTCGACGAAGTAGGTGTGCAGGCGGTGGTCGCCGGTGAGTTCCGGGTGGAAGGAGGTGGCCAGCAGGTTGTTCTGGCGTACGGCGACGATCCGGCCGGCCGCCGGGCCGTCGGCCACGGTGCCCAGCACCTCGACACCCTCGCCGACCCGCTCGACCCAGGGCGCGCGGATGAAGACCGCGTGCAGCGGGCCGCCCGGGATGCCGGCGACCTCCACCGGCGCCTCGAACGAGTCGACCTGCCGGCCGAACGCGTTGCGGCGAACGGTCATCGCGATGCCGTCGAAGCCACGCTGGTCCGGCCGGCCGTCGAGCACCTCGGTCGCCAGCATGATCATCCCGGCGCACGAGCCGTAGACCGGCATCCCGTCCGCGATCCGCTTGTCGATCGGGCCGCGCAGCTCGAAGATGTCGACCAGCTTGCTGATCGTGGTCGACTCCCCGCCCGGGATCACCAGGCCGTCGACCGCGTCCAGTTCCGCCGGTCGGCGTACGGTCTGGGCGCGGGCACCCGCCGCAGTCAGGGCCGAGACGTGCTCGCGGACGTCGCCCTGCAGGGCGAGCACACCGATGACGGGTGGCGTCACGTGCGTTCCCTCCGAGGTGTTAGCAGGGGGCCCCTGCTATACACGAGGCGTTAACAAGGTGCCCTTCCTTGCACGTCACCAGCCGCGGTCGGCGAGGCGGTGCGGGACGGGGATGTCGTCGACGTTGATGCCGACCATCGCCTCGCCGAGGCCCCGGGACACCTTGGCCAGCACGTCCGGGTCGTCGTGGAAGGTGGTCGCCTTCACGATCGCGGCGGCCCGCTGGGCCGGGTTGCCGGACTTGAAGATGCCGGAGCCGACGAAGACGCCCTCGGCGCCGAGCTGCATCATCATCGCCGCGTCGGCCGGGGTGGCGATGCCACCGGCGGTGAACAGCACCACCGGCAGTTTGCCGGTCTCGGCGACCTCCTTGACCAGCTCGTACGGTGCCTGCAACTCCTTCGCCGCGACGAACAGCTCGTCGGCCGGCAGCGAGGCCAGGCGGCGGATCTCCTGGCGGATCCGGCGCATGTGCGTGGTGGCGTTGGAGACGTCGCCGGTGCCGGCCTCGCCCTTGGAGCGGATCATGGCAGCGCCCTCGGTGATCCGGCGCAGCGCCTCGCCCAGGTTGGTCGCACCGCAGACGAAGGGGACGGTGAACGCCCACTTGTCGATGTGGTTGGCGTAGTCGGCCGGGGTGAGCACCTCGGACTCGTCGACGTAGTCGACGCCGAGGGACTGGAGGATCTGCGCCTCCACGAAGTGGCCGATGCGGGCCTTGGCCATCACCGGGATGGAGACCGCGTTGATGATGCCGTCGATCATGTCGGGGTCGCTCATCCGCGACACCCCGCCCTGGGCGCGGATGTCCGCGGGGACCCGCTCCAGCGCCATCACCGCGACCGCACCAGCGTCCTCGGCGATCTTGGCCTGCTCGGGGGTGACCACATCCATGATCACACCGCCCTTGAGCATCTCGGCCATGCCGCGCTTGACGCGGGCGGTGCCGACGACCGGGGTGGCCTCGGTGTTCGGGGAAGTCGTCTCGGACACGTTGTCGCTCCTCAGGCGTCCTCGGGAGGTGGCAGCGCAGATGCTACGCCCGGGTGGACGTCGCTCCGACAGCCAATCGGACCCGTGGTGGCCTGCTGTGTGGTCGCCGTCACTCCGACGAGCCGGGCCACCCTGATCAGCCCGGCCAGCGGCTCGGTGGGCGAGGTCAGCGGCTCGACACGTCGGCGGCGGGGATGGTGAGGGTCGGGTCGTCGATGTCGAAGTAGCGCGGCCAGGTGTGCCGGCGTCCCATCCGCAACAGCCGCACCAGCGGGCGGCTGCGTGCCGAACGGGCGTCACGGACCAGGTCGGTGTGCACCTGGCGGGCCAGGGCGAGTCGCCGGCTGGCGGCGATCACCGCCTCGCAGTCGGGGTCGGTGGGGTCGAGTGGGATGCTCCGCAACTGCCGGGTGAGATCGTTCTCGGCCGCCTCCCGCTCCTCCGGCCCGGCGTCGAGGGCGATCCGCGCCGCCGCGTACAACTCGACGCCGTCGCGGCGCTCGGCCAGCACCGCGGCGGCGGCGGCCCGGCGCAGCAGGTGCGCGTCCAGGGCACGGGCGGCGAGTTGGGCACGATCCTGAAGCCGCTCGACCCGGCCGGCGGTCCAGATCAGGTACACCGCGACCAGGGCGACGACCAGCGTCACGCCCACCGCCCACCACATGCCCGGCATCGTAGTGCTGCTCCCGTTCCTCCCGATCAGGTCAACCCACCCACTCCTGGTCGATCACCCGCCCGTCGGTGGCCTCGATCGCCGCTGCGTATACCTCCAGAACCCGGCGGGCAACCACGGGCCAGTCGAAATTCGCCACCACCTGGTCGCCGCAGGCGGTCAGTTCCGCCCGCTGCTCCGCGTCGTCCAGCAACTGCGCCAGCGTGGCACGCAAGGACACCGCGTCGCCGGTCGGGAACAACCGGCCGGCCCGGCCGCCGTCGAGCACCCGGCGGAAGGCGTCCAGGTCACTGGCCACGACGGTGGTGCCGGCGGCGAGTGCCTCGGTGAGGATCATGCCGAAGGACTCACCGCCGGTGTTCGGCGCGACGTAGAGGTGCACGCTGCGCAGCATCCGCGCCTTGTCCTCCTCGGAGACCAGACCGAGGAAGGTGACCTGGTCTCGCAGGTCGGCCGGGAACCGGTCGAACAGGTGGTCCGGGTCGCCGGGGCCGGCGACCAGCAGGCGCAGGCCGGGTCGCCGCCGGGCCAGCTCGACGAAGGCGTCCCGCAGGATCGGGAATCCCTTGCGGGGTTCGGTGAAGCGGCCCAGGAAGCCGAGTGTGCCGCCGGTGCCCGGCCCGCACTCCCCCGGCCAGCCGGGCAGCGGCTCGACTCCGGCGAACTTGGCCACCGCCACCCCGTTGGGGATCTCCACCGCCCCGCCGTCCAGATGCTCGACCTGCACCTTGCGGGCCAGGGCGCTCACCGCGATCCGCGCGGTGATCCGCTCCAGCACGATCTGGAGCACCCCCTGGGCGGCGGCGAGCATCCGCGACCGGGTCATCGCGGTGTGGAAGGTGGCCACCACCGGCCCACGGGCGGAGAGCACGGCGAGCATGGACAAGCTCAACGCGAGCGGTTCGTGCACGTGCAGCACGTCGAAGTCGCCTCGGATGATCCAGCGGCGGACCCGGGCGGTGGAGACCGGACCGAACGCGATCCGGGCCACCGAGCCGTTGTACGGCAGGGGCACCGACCGACCGGCCGACACCACGTACGGCGGCAGCGGCGAGTCCTCGTCCGCCGGGGCGAGGACGCTCACCTCGTGCCCGAGCCCGATCAACGCCTCCGCGAGATCCATGACGTGGTTCTGCACCCCGCCGGGTACGTCGAAGGAGTACGGGCAGACGATGCCGATCCGCATTGCGCCCGTCCCCTCAGTCCAGCCACATCCGTTGCAGCATGTGCCAGTCTTCCGGATGCCGGGCGATGCCCGCCGCGAGACGGTCGGCGATCAGCTGGGTCAGCGATCGGACCCGCACGTCGAGCGAGCCCGTCTCGGGTCCCGGCACCGGCAACGGACCTTCCAGTGAGGCACAGGCCGCATCCGGTTCGTACCACATCGACGCCACGTACAACGGCGCGCCGGTGCGCAGCGCGAGCAGCGCCGGGCCGGGCGGCATCCGGGTCCGACCACCGAAGAAGTCGACCTCCACCCCACGGGCGGAGAGGTCCCGGTCGGCCAGCAGCGGCACCACCGTCCCGGCGGTCAGCCGGTCGGTGAGCACATCCAGCGGCGGCCGCTCGCCGCCGACGGTGGGCAGGATCTCCATCCCCAGACGCTGCCGGAAGGCGACGAACCGCTTGAAGACGCCCTCCGGCTTGAGCCGTTCGGCGACGGTGGACAACGGCCAGCCGTTGGCGGCGACCCACGCTCCGGCCGCGTCCCAGTTGCCGGCGTGCGGCAACGCCACCACCGCGCCACGCCCGGCGGCGACGTCCGCCGCGAGCACCTCGGCGCGATCCAGCCGGAACCCGGCGAGCAGCTGCTCACGGCTCAGCGCGGGCAGCCGGAACGCCTCCATCCAGTAGCGGGCGTAGGAGCGCAGGCCACGCCGAACCAGGTCGTCGAGTTCGGCCTCGGACAGTTGCGGCCCGACCACGCGGCGCAGGTTGGCGCGGAGCCGGGCGGCACCCGGACCCCGGCGACGGTGGGCGCGGTCGGCTCCGGCGGTGAACGCGGCGGCGGCTACCGGCCGGGGCAGTACGCGGACCAGCCGCCAACCGGCGACGTAGCCGAACTCGGTGAGGTTCACCGGATACCCCGCCCGGCTGTGCCGCTCACCCCGTGCCACCCGGCACGTCGGCCTGCTGGGCCTGCCGGTACACGTGCCGCATCCGCTGGCCGACGGTGAACAGGGAGACCGCCGCGAGCAGCCAGAGCGCGATCGGCAGCGCCACCGGGTGGACCAGTTCGGCGAGCAGGCCACCGACGCCGACGATCAGCAGTCGTTCCGTACGCTCGGCGATGCCCACGTTGCAGGTCATCCCGAGCCCCTCGGCGCGGGCCTTGACGTACGACACGAGCCCGCCTGCGGCCAGGCAGATCAGCGCGGCGGCCAGGCCCGCGCGGTCGCCCTCGGTGGCCAGGTAGAACGCGACCGCGCCGAAGACCGCGCTGTCGGCGACCCGGTCCATGCTGGAGTCGAGGAAGGCACCGAAGCGGGTCGAGCCGCCACTCATCCGGGCCATCGTCCCGTCGAGCAGGTCGGTGAGCGCGAAGACCGTCACGATCAGCGCACCGGCGACCAGGTGGCCTCGGGCACCGAAGCCGAGCGCGCCGACGAGCACGCCGAAGGTGCCGGAGACGGTGACCGCGTTGGGGGACACGCCCGCGCGCAGCAGGCTACGGGCGATCGGCTCGACGACGCGGGTCATCCCCGCGCGGGCCGACACTTGGAAGATCTTCGCCATGGCGGTCCCACGATATCGGTCGGCGTTCGACCGACGACACCGCCCGCCACCAGCCACGCTCACCCGGCGTGGCACGGCCGCGTCGGACCGACCCGGCGCGGCGGTCGAAGAGGCTTGTGTCCGGTCGCCATCGGGTGTGAGATCGGACCAAGAGGGTGACCCGGCTCACCCCACCGGCTGTTGACTGCCCGGTTCCCAGTGCAGCACCGGAGGATATCGCCGCAGCACCCCGCCCGGGCCGCATTTCCCGTCGCGTGCGGCGGTCGCCACCACCACCGGCTGAGGGAGGTGCGCCCGATGGCGCAGAGGAGTCAGGACAAGGGAGCCACCGGCGGCATACCGGTGGTGACCGACCCGGCCAGGATCCGCAACGTGGTGCTCGTCGGGCATTCCGGGGCGGGCAAGACAACGCTGGTCGAGGCGTTGCTCGCGGCCTCCGGCACGATCACGCGGGCCGGCACGGTCACCGACGGCACCACCGTCTGCGATCACGATCCGGCCGCCGTACGCCAGCAGCGTTCGGTCGCCCTGGCCTGTGCGCCGCTGATCCACGACGGGATCAAGGTCAACCTGCTCGACACGCCCGGTTACGCCGACTTCGTCGGCGAGTTGCGCGCCGGGTTGCGGGCCGCCGACGCCGCGCTCTTCGTGGTCTCCGCCGTCGACGGCATGGACGCGGCCACCGCCGCGCTGTGGGAAGAGTGCGCGGCGGTGGACATGCCCCGCGCGGTCGCGGTGGCCCGGCTGGACCATCCCCGTGCCGACTTCGACGAGGCGGTGGCGCTGTGCCAGCGGGTCTTCGGCGACAACGTGCTCCCGCTCTACCTGCCGATGCTCGGTGACGACGGCGAGTCCACCGTCGGCCTGCTGGGGTTGATCACGCGGCGGGTCTTCGACTACACGGATGGGCTGCCGCCGCAGGTGCGCGAGCCCGACCCGGAGCACCTGCCGGCCATCGCCGAGTCCCGCAACGAGCTGATCGAGGGGATCATCGCCGAGAGCGAGGACGAGACCCTGATGGACCGCTACCTGGACGGCGAGGAGATCGACGCCGCCGTCCTTGTGGAGGACCTGGAGAAGGCGGTCGCCCGTGGCCACTTCTACCCGGTGGTGCCGGTCTGCTCGGCGACCGGGGTCGGCGTCGACGCGCTGCTGGAGGTGCTCACCGCCGGTTTCCCCGCCCCGCCGGAGCACACCCTGCCCGCGGTGACCGGGGTGGACGGCTCGCCCCGACCCCCGTTGACCTGCGACCCGGACGGTCCGCTGGTGGCCGAGGTGGTGCGGACCACCATCGACCGGCATGTCGGGCGGGTCTGCGTGGTCCGCGTCTTCTCCGGCACGCTACGCCCGGACCAGACCGTGCACGTCTCCGGTCACGGCCTGGCCGAGCGCGGCCACCCCGACCACGACGCCGACGAGCGGATCGCCCACCTCTACAGCCCGCTGGGTGCCACCCTGCGCGAGGTGGGCGTGGCGGTGGCCGGTGACATCTGCGCGATCACCAAGTCCGGCAGCGCGGAGACCGGTGACACCATCTCGGCCAAGGAGAACCCGCTGCTGGTGGCACCGTGGGAGATGCCCGAGCCGCTGCTGCCGGTGGCGATCGTGGCGAAGTCCCGGTCCGACGAGGACGCCCTGGCCCGCAACCTGGGCCGGCTGGTGGCCGGTGACCCGACGCTGCGGCTGGAACGCAACCCGGAGACGCACCAACTGGTGTTGTGGTGCATGGGTGAGGCGCACGCCGACGTGGTCCTCGACCGGCTGCGCGCGGGCGGGGTGGAGTTGGACACCGAGCCGGTGCGGGTGCCGCTGCGGGAGACGCTGACCGTGCCGGCCCGGGGGCACGGCCGACACGTCAAGCAGTCCGGCGGGCACGGGCAGTACGCCGTCTGCGACATCGAGGTGGAGCCGTTGCCGCGCGGCGGCGGCTTCGAGTTCGTCGACCGGGTGGTCGGCGGCGCGGTCCCGCACAACTACATCCCCTCGGTGGAGAAGGGGGTACGCGCTCAGATGGAGCGCGGCCTGGTCGCCGGCCACCCGGTGGTGGACCTGCGGGTGACCCTGGTCGACGGCAAGGCGCACAGCGTGGACTCCTCCGACGCGGCGTTCCAGACCGCCGGGGCGCTGGCCCTGCGGGACGCCGCCGACCGGGGGCAGCCGACGCTGTTGGAGCCGGTCGACGAGGTGACGGTGCGGGTGCCCGACGGCAACGTGGGCGCGGTGATGGGCGACCTGTCCGGGCGGCGTGGCCGGGTGCTCGGCACCGAGGCGGATCCGGACTCCGAGGGCCGCACTCTGGTCCGCGCCGAGGTGCCCGCCACGGAGCTGCTGCGCTACGCCGTGGAACTGCGCGCGATGACCGCCGGAGCGGGCACCTTCCGCCGCCACTTCGTCCGCTACGACCCGATGCCCGCCCACCTGGCCGACCGCATCCGCAAGGAGCACGGCTGACCGGGCGGCGTCACGCAGACCCGGCCGCAGCCGATCAGGGGCGGGCGGTGGGGAGCATCGGGCTGGGCCAGTAGGGGCGGTCGGCCTCCCGCAGCGCCGCGGTACGCAGGGCGGCGAGTTGCCGCTCCACCTCGGCGAAGTGGTCGGGGGCGAGCGGGCCGAGGGCCAGCGCGGCGGCGTTCTCCTCGACCTGGGCGACGGTGCGGCAGCCCGGGATCGGGATGGCCCGAGCGCTGCGCGCCCAGATCCAACCCAGCGCGCCCTGGGCCAGGGTGCGCCCGTCGGCGGTCAACGTCGCGCGGACGGCGTGCACCCGGCGCAGCCACTCCGGCGCCGGCCGGCCACCCCGGAACCACTCCAGCCAACCCGAGGACATCCCGCGCACGTCGTCGCGGGGCAGGACCGACTCGGGGCGGTACTTGCCGGTGAGCAGCCCCATCCCGAGCGGGCCACGGTTGACGCTGGCCAGGTCGTACTTCTCGCAGATGGCGAGCAGGTCGGGCGCGTCACGCAGCACCGACAGGCTGTGCTGCACGGCGGCGGCGTGCGGGGCGTCGTGCCCGAGGGCCGCCGCCCGGTCGGCCCGGTCGGTGCTCCAGCCGTATGCGCGCACCAGTCCGTCGGCGACCAGCTCCTCCAACGCGCCGATCAGCTCGTGGGCGCGGGCCACCGGCAGGTCGGCCAGGTGCAGTTGGTAGAGGTCGATGTGGTCGGTGTCGAGACGGCGCAGCGACTCCCACACCGCCCGCCGCAGGTACGCCGGTGAGGCGTCCGGCCCGATGGCCTGCCGGGTGCGTTCGTCGAACGTGTATCCCCACTTGGTGGCGATGACCGCCTCGTCGCGGCGACCGGCCAGGGCCCGGCCGAGGATCCGCTCACCGTGTCCCGCGCCGTAGCTGTCGGCGGTGTCGAAGAGCGTCACGCCGAGGTCGAGCGCCCGACGGATCGCCCGTACCGACTCCTCGTCGTCGACGGCCCCCCAGCCCAGCGGGATGCGTCCCTCGGCCCACGGGCCGGCGATCGCCCAGCAGCCCATGCCCAGGGCGCTGACCTCGATGCCGCTGCGGCCCAGCGTCCGCTTCGACTCTCCCACCGGCGCATCGTGCCATCTTTCGGGCAGACGTTGACGAACATCCAGCACGACCATCCGTACGGCCACAGATGTCGTACGGATCACCCACTGGCGGGCGGATCTCACGCTCTTCCCAACCGCCGCGCGGGCGACCTGCGGCTGGCCGGAGAAGTCACCGGTCATCCCACCACCCTTTGCTCTACTCACCGATACGCAACGGTTCCGCTTCGTAACCGGTGCGCGGGGTGAAGCAGAGCAGAGGGTGTGGGTACCGGTAGGTTGCCGGAACCGGATGCGGACGCGCGACCAGGCGACCCGAGCCGGACGCGACGGCGGCGGCGTGGGCGGGTCAGGCGGGCCAGGCGCGGGCGAGCAGGTCGCGGGTGTCGGCCAGCAGTTGCGGCAGGACCTTGGTCTGCCCGATCACCGGCATGAAGTTGGCGTCGCCGCCCCAGCGGGGCACCACGTGCTGGTGCAGGTGGGCGGCGATCCCGGCACCGGCCACCCCGCCCTGGTTCATGCCCAGGTTGAAGCCGTGGGCACTGCTGACCTTGCGGATCACCCGCATGGCGGTCTGGGTGAACGACGCCAGCTCGGCCGTCTCCGGCCCGTCCAGGTCGGTGTAGTCGGCCACGTGTCGGTACGGGCAGACCAGCAGGTGCCCCGGGTTGTACGGGTACAGGTTGAGCACCACGAACACGTGCTCACCACGGGCGACCACCAGGCTCTCCCCCGGTGGCCGCCCCGGGGCCAGGCAGAACGGGCAGCCGGAGGGTCGCTCGTAGCCGCCCTCCGGGCGGTCCTCCCCGGAGATGTACGTCATCCGGTGGGGCGTCCAGAGCCGGTCCAGCCCGTCGGCCATGTCCTTGTCGGTGTGCTCCTCCGCCCCAGTCACACGGCGATCCTACGACCCCGCCCGTCGATCACATCTCGGCGGAGGGGCCGGTGTTGGTCCGGGAGGCGACCACGTCGAGGACGTGGGTGACCGCCTCGGCCAACGGCACTCCGTTGCGCTGGGAGCCGTCCCGGTACCGGAACGAGACGGTGCCGGCGGCCACGTCGTCGTCACCGGCGATCACCATGAACGGGATCTTCTGCTGCTGCGCGGTGCGGATCTTCTTCTGCATCCGCTCGTCACCGGCGTCGACCTGGGCGCGGATCCCCTCGGCGCGCAGCGCCGCGACGAAGCCGTGCAGGTAGTCGGCGTGGTCGTCGCGGATCGGGATGCCGACCACCTGCACCGGAGCCAGCCAGGCCGGGAAGGCCCCCGCGTAGTGCTCGGTGAGCACGCCGAAGAACCGCTCGATCGAGCCGAAGAGCGCCCGGTGGATCATGACTGGCCGCTGCCGGGTGCCGTCGGCGGCCTGGTACTCCAGACCGAACCGCTCCGGCTGGTTGAAGTCGACCTGGATGGTGGACATCTGCCAGGTCCGGCCGATGGCGTCCTTGGCCTGCACGGAGATCTTGGGACCGTAGAAGGCGGCGCCACCCGGGTCCGGCACCAGGTCCAGGCCGGAGGTCTCGGCGGCGGTGCGCAGCGCCTCGGTGGCCTCCTCCCAGTCGGCGTCGGAGCCGATGAACTTCGGTGAGTCGTCGCGGGTGGACAACTCCAGGTAGAAGTCGTCCAGGCCGTAGTCACGCAGCAGGTCCAGCACGAACGACAGCAGGGTGGTCAACTCGCCGGGCATCTGCTCGCGGGTGCAGTAGATGTGCGAGTCGTCCTGGGTCAGGCCGCGTACCCGGGTCAGCCCGTGCACCACACCCGACTTCTCGTACCGGTAGACGGTGCCGAACTCGAACAGCCGCAGCGGCAGTTCGCGGTAGGACCGGCCGCGCGAGCGGAAGATCAGGTTGTGCATCGGGCAGTTCATCGCCTTGAGGTAGTACTCCGCCCCCTCCAACTGCATGGGCGGGAACATCGTCTCGGCGTAGTACGGCAGGTGGCCCGAGGTCTGGAACAGCTGGGCCTTGGTGATGTGCGGGCTGTTGACGAACTCGTACCCCGCCTCGGAGTGCCGGCGACGCGAGTAGTCCTCCAGCTCCCGGCGGATGATGCCGCCCTTGGGGTGGAAGACCGCCAGACCGGAGCCGATCTCGTCGGGGAAGCTGAACAGGTCCAGGTCCGCGCCGAGCTTGCGGTGGTCGCGGCGGGCGGCCTCCTCCAGCAGCTTCAGGTACGCCTTCAACCCGTCGCGGGTCGGCCAGGCGGTGCCGTACACCCGCTGCAACTGCGGGTTCTTCTCCGAACCGCGCCAGTACGCCGCGGCCGACCGCATCAGCTTGAACGCACCGATCAGCCGGGTGTTGGGCAGGTGCGGCCCCCGGCACAGGTCCGACCAGCAGACCTTGTCCTCGTCGGCGGCGAGGTTGTCGTAGATGGTCAGCTCGCCCCCGCCGACCTCCATCACCTCGGAGGAGTCCAGCCCCTCGCCCTTGACGTCGATCAGCTCCAGCTTGAACGGCTCGGCCGCCAACTCGGCCTTCGCCTCGTCCAGGCTGTCGAAGCGGCGACGCCGGAACCGCTGCCCCGACTTGATGATCTCCTGCATCCGCTTCTCGAGCCTGGCCAGGTCGTCGGGCTGGAACGGCTTGTCCACCGCGAAGTCGTAGTAGAAGCCGTTGTCGATCGGCGGACCGATGCCGAGCTTCGCCTGCGGGTAGATGTCCTGCACGGCCTGGGCCAGCACGTGGGCCGTGGAGTGGCGCAGCACGTTCAGCCCGTCCGGGGAGTCCAGCGCGACCGGCTCGACCACGGTCTCCTCGGCCGGGCGCCAGTCCAGATCGCGCAGCACGCCGCGCGGGTCGCGGACCACCACGATCGCCCGGGGGCCGTTGGTGGGCAGCCCGGCCGAGGCCACCGCATCGGCCGCCGTCGTCCCGGCGGCGACGACGACGGGGTCGGCCACGGCGGGGGTACGGGATGCGGACACGGGTGACTCCTCGCAGCAGACGTTACGGATGGTGCCGATGGTGGCTCACTGATGCTATCGGTCGCCGGGGGACACGCCGCCGTCGACACCGACGGCAGCCGATCACCGCCACCGTTGAACCTTTTCGGCCCGGGATCCGAACTACCGGGTGCGGCCGGAGCCGGTTCCGGCCGCGTGGACACGGATGGGAACCCAGATGGCGATGACGCACGGCGGGAACCGTCGACGCCGGGGCGCGCTGGTGGCCGCCCTGGCCACGACCGTGGTACTGCTCTGGCCCGCCACGGCGTGGGCCGACGGGGTGACCTTCACCCCGACCGAGGCGCAGCAGGGCAACGCGGTGAAGATCGAGTTCGTGGTGCCGGACGAACGGCCCGGTGTGCGTACCGAACGGATCGAGATCAGGATCCCCGCGGACCCGCCGATCGCCGAGGTGTACCCGCTGTCCGTGCCGGGTTGGGCACCGACGATCACCACCCGGAAGCTGGACCGACCGGTGTCCGGGATGCACGGCCCGGCCACCGACGTGGTGACCGCGTCGCTGATCTGGTCGCGGGCGAAGGGCGAGGCGGACGAGGGCCCGGCCCGGCTGGTGTTCTCGATGGCACCGCTGCCGCAGACCGACCGGCTCGGTTTCGAACTGGTGCAGACGTACGCCGACGGCCTCCAGGTGCGCTGGGGTAGCGGCGCGGGCATGCGGCCGTTGCCGGCGTTGGCGCTACTGCCCGGCGACCCGACCTACCCGGGGGCGCACGGCGGACACGGCGCGGCCCCCGACGGCGGGGCGCCCGCCGAGGCACCGGCCACCACCACCGGCTCCGACAGCGGCCCGAACGCCAACAGTCTGCTCGCCGCCGGGCTGGTCGCCGGGCTCGGCGGCGGTGCGGTGGTGGGCTGGCTGATCAGCCGTCGACGCCGTGATCCGGCCGAGGAGGTCGACCGCTCGGTACTCGACGAGGAGCCCGCCGACACGCAACCGGTGACCGGCGACGGGGCCGCGTCGGACCCGTCGACCGGACCCGACGCGGGCCGGACGACCGAGACAGCGGGACCGGCCGAGACGGCGGGCTCGGACGTGGTCGAGGCGGGCGCGCGGCGGTGACCGGCGGGCGTGGCGTGCCCGGCTCAGTCGACCCAGTCGGGTAGCGGCTCCCGGGCGGCCTGCCAGGCGGTGGGCACCCCGCCTGCGGTGCCGACCCCGGTGTAGGCGGCGACGATCCCACCGGCGATGGCGGCGGTGGTGTCCACGTCGCCGCCCGCCTCGACGCAGGCGCGGATTGCGGCCGGGTAGTCGTCCAGGTGGGTGGCGGCGACCCAGCAGGTGAACCCGACGGTGTCCGGCGCGGTGACGCGGGAGCCGTTGCCGAGCGCGTCCACCACCTCCGGCAGCCCTCGGCCGAGCAACCCCACCGCCCGGCGTACGCTCCGGTGCACCTCGGTCGACGGGTCCACGGCGGCGGCGACACCGGCGAGCAGGCGGCCCGGGTCGGGTCGGTCGCCGTCCAGACGTGCCCGAGCGGCACCGGCCGCCGCCACCGCCACCGCCACGGCACCGGCGATCCCCTCCGGGTGGGCGTGGGTCACCTCGGCCGACGCCTGGGCCTGAGCCGCCGCTCGGCTGGTCGAGTCGGCGAAGTACGCGCCTAACGGGGCGACCCGCATCGCCGCGCCGTTGCCGCAGGAGCCCTGCCCGTCGAACGCGGAGGCGGCGGCCACCGGCCACGGGGTGCCGGTGCGGATCAGGCGCAGGATGCGTACCGCGCCGGGACCGTAGCCACGGTAGGGCTCGCAGCGCTCGGCGAAGTCCAACGCCAGGTCGTCGCGGTCGATGCGCCCCGTCTCGGCCAGCCGGGCCAGCACCGAGCAGGCCATCTCGGTGTCGTCGGTCCACTGCCACGGCGGGGGTGGAAGTCGGTCGGCGGCGAGATCGGCGACTCGCCGACCGGGGACGAAGAACTGTGAGCCGAGGGCGTCGCCGACCGACAGGCCGGTGAGACTGTCCCGGGCCAGGGCCAGGCGGGTGTCCGGATAGAGGGTGAACGTCATGGTCGCATCAGCTTGACCGGTTCCGGGGGCGGGCCGCAATGTCGCCGCGCTTGCCGTCCCGAGTACCGTGCTTGGGTGGCCACCGTCCTCCTGGTCGAAGACGACCATGTCGTACGCGGCGCGATGCTCCGATCCCTCACCGACCGGGGTCATGCCGTCCACGCGGTGGGTACCGCCCTGGACGCGCTGCGCCGGGTCGCCGCGGAGACGCCGGACCTGGTCGTGCTCGACCTCGGGCTGCCCGACCTGGACGGCTCGGACGCCCTGCGGATGCTGCGCGGCATCACCGACGTGCCGATCATCATCGCCACCGCCCGCGACGACGAGCAGTCCGTGGTCAAGCTGCTGCGGGCCGGCGCGGACGACTACATGATCAAACCGTTCACCGGCGCGCACCTGGACGCCCGGATCACCACCGTGCTGCGCCGGGCGGGTCGGGCCAGTCGGGCCAGCCAACCCGCCGTGCACACCGTGGGCGGGTTGCGGGTTGACGTCGGCGAACGCAGCGCCCACCTCGACGGTGAGGCACTGGCCCTGACACGCAAGGAATTCGACCTGCTGGCGTATCTCGCCGCCCGCCCCGGCCGGGTAGTGTCCCGGCGGGAGCTCTTGGAGGAGGTATGGCGGCAGCCGTCGGTCGGCGAGGATCAGACCATCGACGTTCACCTGTACTGGCTACGGCGCAAAATGGGCGAGTCCGCGGCGAAGCCGCGCTACCTGCGCACCGTGCGGGGGGTGGGCTTCCGGCTGGTGGCGCCGGACTGAGGAGGACGCTGGCCCTGTTGACGGCCGGCGTGGGCACCCTGCTGGCACTGGCCTTCCTCGTGCCGCTCGGGCTGACCCTCAGCGGGCAGGCCCGCGAGGAGGCGATCGCCGACGCGGCGCGGCGCAGCGCGCTGGTGACCGGGGCGCTCGCGATCAGCACCGACGCGGAGACGGTGACCCGGGCGATCGAGGCCAGCGGAGACGACCCGGCCACCCGGCCGGTGGTGCACGGGCTGGACGTGGACGCCTCCGCCGGACGGGCCGATGCGGCGCAGCTGGACCAGGCCCGCGAGCAGGGCCGCTCGCAGGTCGTCGACGTCGACGGCGGGGTGCTGCGGCTGGATCCCGTGGTGTTGGGCGAGCAGACCGCCGTGGTGGAGGTCTTCGTCCCGGACGCCGTGCTCGACGCCGGTCGCGGTGGTCGGTGGCTGCTGCTGGGCGGGGTGGCCGTCGCGCTGGTGGGCGCCGCGATGCTGGTGGTGGACCGCGTCGCCGCCCGAGCGGCGGACGCCAGCCGGGGCCTGGTGAAGGCGGCCCTCGCGATCGGCGACGGTGACCTGGGCGTACGCGTCGAGCCGCACGGCCCGCGCGAGCTGGCCGAGGCCGGTCACGCGTTCAACCGGATGGCGGAGCGGCTGGTCGCGGCGCGCACCGAGGAGCGGGAGCTGGTCGCGGACCTGTCCCACCGGCTGCGTACCCCGCTGACCGTGCTGCGACTCGACGCCGAGGCGTTGGAGTCCGACGACACCAGCGTGGGTTCGTTCAGCCAGGCCGAGCTGGACTACCGGCGCGGCATCCGGCGCATCCGGCAGGCGATCGTCACCCTGGAGGGCGAGATCGACGTGCTGATCAAGACCACCCGCAAGGCGGTGACGACGACCGAGACCGCTCCGGCGATGTGCGACGTCAGCGAGGTCGTACGGGACCGGATGGTGTTCTGGGCGGCCCTCGCCGGTGACCAGAACCGCCCGCACCGGGTCTGCGGTGCCCAGTTGCGCATTCCCGCGCCGGTACCCCGCGCTGAGCTGGCCGCCGCCCTGGACGCGGTGATCGGCAACGTGTTCCGCTACACCCCGCAGGGCACCGCATTCGAGGTGGCGGTGTCACGCCGCGACGGGTACGTGGCCATCCGGATCGACGACGCCGGCCCCGGCATCGCCAACCCGGACCGGGCGCTGCGGCGCGGTGCCAGCGACCAGGGCTCCACCGGGCTCGGGTTGGACATCGCCAAGCGGGTGGCGTTGCAGGCCAACGGATCGGTCAGCATCGACCGGGCACGGTTGGGCGGTGCCAGTGTGGTGATGTTGCTGGCCGACCCGGAGGCGACACCGCGCCAGGTCAGCCGATTCGGTCTGGTGGGCCGGATGGCTCGGGAGGGCCGGGAGCAGAAGAGCGGACGCCGCTGGCCCCGGCAACGGCCGACGGACGGCTGAGTGCGTTCGTCACGGCCCGTGGCGCGATCGTGGCTCCGGGCTGTGCGACGGCGCAAGTCTTCCTTAGATCCGAATTAACCCCGTTCTCGCCGACCGGTCTGGCTGTCAGGATCTCAGCGAACCCAGCAGTTCCACCAGCCTGTCGCTTCCAGCGCACGCGGCTGGTGGAACTGTGCGCGCGGCGGGAGTCACGGTCCCCCCACACCTCCTCCCGCCGCGCGCCACCTGAGCGGTGCCGACGGCGTCAGCCGCGCCGACCGGCGAGATAGGTGTCGATCTCCCCGAGGATCCGCTGCTTGCCGGGCTCGTCAAGGAAGGACACGGAGACCGCGTTGCGGGCCAGCGCGGCCACCCCCTCCTCACCGACGTCGAGCAGGCGCGCGGCGACCACGTACTCGTCGTCCAGGGTGGTCCCGAACATGGGCGGGTCGTCGGAGTTGATGGTCACCAGCACCCCGGCGTCGACCAACCGGCGCAGCGGGTGCTCGTCGATGTGGGCGACCGCCCGGGTACGCACGTTCGACGTCGGGCAGACCTCCAGCGGAATCCGGCGCTCCACCAGATGGGCGAGCAGTTCCGGGTCCTGCGCGGCGGAGATGCCGTGGCCGATACGTTCGGCACCCAGCTCGCGCAGCGCGTCCCAGATCGTCTGCGGGCCGGTGGTCTCCCCGGCGTGCGGCACCGAGCGGAGCCCGGCCGCGCGTGCCTGATCGAAGTACGGCTTGAACTGCGGCCTCGGTACACCGAGCTCCGGGCCACCGAGGCCGAAGCTGATCAGCCCGTCGGGTCGCTGGTCGAGCGCGATCCGCAGCGTCTCCTCGGCCGCCGGCAGGCCCGCCTCGCCGGGAATGTCGAAGCACCAGCGCAGCTCGATGCCGAAGTCGGCGGCGGCCCGCTTGCGGGCGTCCTCGATCGCCTCGCAGAACGCGGGTGCCGGGATGCCGCGTCGCACGTGCGAGTAGGGCGTCACCGTCAACTCGGCGTAGCGGACCTGCTGGCGGGCCAGCTCCCGGGCCACCTCGTGGGTGAGGATCCAGACGTCGTCCGGGTCTCGGATCAGGTCCACGACGCTCAGGTACAACTCGATGAAGTGGGCGAAGTCGCGGAAGACGAAGTACTCGGCCAGCAGCTGCGGGTCTGCCGGGACGGGGCTGCGCCCCTCGTGCCGGGCGGCCAGCTTGGCCACGGTGTCGGGTGAGGCGGAGCCGACGTGGTGAACGTGCAGCTCCACCTTCGGAAGTCCGGCGATGAAGGAACGCAGGTCGGTCACGAGTTCTCCTGGGTGAAACCGGTATGGACGACGAGGATTACCCGCCGGAACGGGGCGTGCGCCTGGCCGTGACGCATCGGGTACGCCTCGGTGCGACGTGACACCGGAGCGGACGGGCCGGTGGTGCCCGGTCGCGGCCCGGTGCGGTCGGCCCCACGTAAGTCGGTCCGCGTCGCGCGGCAGGTGCACACCCGTAGTCTTCCAGGCCGCCCCGGGCGGGCGGCGGTGACCAGCGCCCCGGCGCGGTCGGCCGGTCCCGTCGCGGGCGGCCCGGCTCCCGGTCACGGCGAGCGGGGTCACTAGGCTCACCGTATGGAGCAACGCACGTTCCCCCGCATGGACCGCCGGATCGGCGTGGTCGGGCTCGGCGCCTGGCAGCTCGGCGCCGACTGGGGCACGGTGACCGAGGACGACGCGATGGCGGTGCTCGCCGCCGCGGTCGACGCCGGGGTCACCTTCCTCGACACCGCCGACGTATACGGCGACGGGCGCAGCGAACAGCTGATCGGGCGGTTCCTGGCGGCCCACCCCGACGCCCGGCTGACCGTGGCGACCAAGATGGGCCGGCGGGTGGCGCAGACACCCGAGGCGTACACCCTGGACAACTTCCGCCGGTGGACCGACCGGTCCCGGGCGAACCTCGGCGTGGACACGTTGGACCTGGTGCAGCTGCACTGCCCGCCGACGGCCGTCTTCACCACCGACGAGGTCTACGACGCCCTCGACACCCTGGTGGCCGAGAAGCGGATCGCCGCGTACGGCGTCAGCGTCGAGACCTGCGACGAGGCGCTGGCCGCGATCGCCCGGCCCGGGGTGACCAGTGTGCAGATCATCCTCAACGCGTTGCGCCACAAGCCGCTCGAACGGGTGTTGCCGGCCGCCTCGGCCGCCGGGGTCGGCATCATCGCCCGCGTCCCGCTGGCCAGTGGGCTGCTCTCCGGCCGGTACGACGAGCACACCACCTTCGCCGCGGACGACCACCGCACCTACAACCGGCACGGTGCGGCGTTCGACGTCGGCGAGACCTTCTCCGGCGTGGACTTCGGCACCGGTCTGGCCGCCGTACGGCGGATCGCCCCGCTGGTGGGCGAGGAGCGCACGATGGCCCAGTTCGCGTTGCGCTGGGTGCTCGACCAGCCGGGCGTCACGGTCGTCATCCCCGGTGCCCGCGACGCGGCCCAGGCCCGCGACAACGCCGCCGTGGCCGGTCAACCACCACTGTCCACCCAGGAACTCGCCGAGGTGGCGGCGGTCTACGACGACCTGATCCGCCCCCAGGTGCACCACCGATGGTGAGCGGCGGCCCCGCCGGTGGCGGGCCAGACGGCGGACCTGACGGCGGCACGCCCGGCGGCGGGCCACAACAGAGGGAGACCGCGATGAGCGGCTGGTTCCGGCTCACCCTCGGCCTGCTGGCCGTCGTCGTGGGCGCGGTCTGGACGGTGCAGGGCCTCGGCTACGTCGAGGGCAGCGTGATGACCGACCAGCGTGTCTGGGCGGTCATCGGACCGCTGCTGGTGCTGGTCGGATTGGTGTTGCTCTGGCTCGGCGTACGCGCCCGCAACCGTCGTTGACGCATGATGCGGAAAGCCCCGCGTCCGTCGGGACGCGGGGCTTCGCACTGATTCGGGGACTGCCTCGCCACTGGCCGGCGGTCGCCGACCGGTGCCTCAGAGGGGGCGGACCTGCTCGGCCTGCGGACCCTTCTGGCCCTGGGCGATTTCGAACTCCACCCGCTGGTTCTCCTCCAGCGTGCGGTAGCCGCTGGTCTGGATGGCCGAGAAGTGGACGAACACGTCAGCACCCCCGCCGTCGACGGTGATGAAGCCGAAGCCCTTGTCAGCGTTGAACCACTTCACGGTTCCCTGCGCCATGTGTATCTCCTTCTAAAACTGGCGGCCGAGCACACCGTGCGGCCGGTTGGCCGTTTTCGAGCAGCGGTGCCTGAGGCGGCCCCCGGTGAAGGAGACTTCTCTCAACCCACGCCATCTCTCAACAGCGTGGAACAGCAAACCACGTACGCAAAAACTCTGCACAGCCTACCGGACGAAATTCTCCGACATGTGACCTGACGGATGCGTCAGATCGGTCGCGCGGCGGCGCTGAATAAGGCAAAAGGCCCCCTCACCGAGACCTGGTGAGAGGGCCTTGCCAGCGCACTTCAGTCCGGCCAACGACCGGTCAACCGGCGTACACCGACCGCGCCACCCCGGTCCACCGCAGCGCGTACGACGGAGAAGATGGCGCCCTGCAAGGCGGCTGCCGCGAGGATCTCGCCCCACCGGCGGTCCTCGTCGGTCGGGTTGGGCGCCTCACCGTCACCGGCGGTCATCTTCCACACCTGGCGGAAGACCGCGCCCGCGATCGCACCGGCGGCGAAACCCATCAGCACGCCCACCGGTCTGTAGGCGACCTTGCCGATTCCCTTGCTCACCCACGCCTCCCTCTAATGATCATCAACACCACGGCGGCGGCGAGCGCGCCGGCCGCGAGTGCGATGAACGGCGTCGGGCCCTGCCGGGTCCGTCCCTGCTGAAGGTCGAGACCAGCCTGGGCGCGCACCCGGGCGACTGTCAACGCGGCCTGCTCGCGTACCCGTTCCCGGGCCTGGTCCGCCGAGGAGAGCAGCCGCTTCTTCACGTCCGCCTTGGCGGCCAGCGCCTCCATCGTCTCGCCCAGTTCCACCCGGGTGCGCCGGATCTCCTCCCGCAGCGCCTCGGTGTCGCCCGTACCGTTGCCTGTCATGCCCGTCCCCTGTCCTTCACCGCAGCGCTGACCACGTCGACGTCGGCCCGCAGGCTGCGCACGGTCGCCTCGGGCACCGGTGGGACCGCGCGACTGACCCGGCGCTTGCCGATCAGCGCGAACACCCCGGCGACCAGGAACAGGGCCACCGCCACGATCAGGGCGGCCGCCCAGGCCGGCAGCACCAGGGCCAGCAGGAGGATCGCGGCGGTCACCAGGGCTCCCAGACCGAAGAAGGCGAGCGCGCCGCCCCCGGCGAACAGACCGACGCCGATGCCGGCCTGTTTGCCCTTCTCGGTCAGCTCGGCGCGGGCCAGCGCGAGTTCGTCCCGGACCAGGCGCGAGACCTGCTCCGTCGCCCGCTGGACCAGTTCGGCGGTGGACGGCTCGGTCCCGTTGTGGGAGGTACGCCCAATGTGGGGTGTACGCCCGTTGTGGGACGTGTGGGCGTTCGCCACGTCAGCCATGCTGTCCCCCTCTCGTCATCACCGCGCTGTATGCCCGGAGTCGCCGCTCGTCAATCCTGTTCCCGAAAAAGGGGGCAGAAGTGTCGGGCAGCACGTCCCCGCCAAACGGCGCGCCAAACCTCCACATCCGAGTGGATAACGAGATGCTCAGCGGCGAGGTTCGGCGGGCTCCCGAAGGTCGCCGGTCTCGTCGGGGCCGACGAAGGCTTCGTTGCGGGCCTCGCCGTCGTCGCTGCCGCCGAAGAGCCGGGCGTCGTCGGGGACCTCGGCCTCGGTGCGGCGGCGCGTCGAGGGTCGGGGCCGCACCCACTGCCACGGCAGGTCGCCTCCGGCATCGCCGACCTCGGTACGCAGCCGGGGCATCGCGGTGGGTCGGTGGTCGCGGATCCACGCGACCAGGTGCTCCCGCACCCGGCACCGCAGGTCCCACAGCGCGCCCGCGTTGGCGGCGCTCACCAGCGCCCGAATCTTGATCATGCCGCCGGTGGCGTCGGTGACCTGCAGGACGCAGACCCGGCCGTCCCACAGCTCGGTGCTCTCCACCATGCGGCGCAACTCCTCCCGCATGGCCTGCACCGGGACCGACCAGTCGACCTCGAACTCGGCGGTGCCCAGGACCGCCGCCTCGGTACGGGTCCAGTTCTGGAACGGTGTGCTGGTGAAGTAGGAGGTGGGCAGGATCAGCCGCCGGTCGTCCCAGATCTGGACCACCACGTAGCTGAGCGTCAGCTCCTCGATCCGACCCCACTCCCCCTCGACCACCACCACGTCGTCCAGGCGCACCGCGTCGCTGAAGGCGAGTTGCAGACCGGCGAAGACGTTGCCCAGCAGGCTCTGCGCGGCCAGGGCGGCGACGACACCGACCAGACCGGCACTGGTCAGCACACCGGCGCCGATGCCCCGCACGGCGGGGAAGGTCATCAGCATCACGCCGAGGGTCAGCACGACGATCACCACGATCGTCACCCGACGCAGCATCACCACCTGGGTGCGCACCCGCCGGGCGTGCCGGTTGTCCGGCACGTCCACCCGGAACCGGGCCAGCGCGGTGTCCTCCACCACCACCAGCAGCGAGGCGACCAGCCAGGCCACGGCCGCGATGACGGCGAGGAGCAGCAGATGCAGCAACGCCTGACGCCAGGCGGTGCCGACCGCGTACCCGGTGCTGAAGCGGACGGCGAACTGCACCGCGAGAACGGTGGTGGCGACCTGGAACGCTCGGTGCGAGTGCTCGGCCAACTCGGTCAGCAGTAGCGATCGGCGACCCCACCGGCGGGTGAGGCGATGCGCCACCTCCACCACGGCAAGGGCGATCGCCGCCCCGGCGAGCGCGGCGACGACCGTCACGAGGTAGCTGTGCACGTGTGTGTTTCTCCTTCCGACCCGACGGGCGACCCCCGACGGTGTCCGGCTTACAGGCGATCAAGATCCGGCAAAGGGGCTATCGTGCCTCGGATCGCCGTCGCCGGCCACCGTCGGGGGGCCTGCGGAGGAGAAGGTCATACCTTGCGGTAGCGGGACTGGACGAAGCAGTACGCGCCGAAGGCGGCGATGCCGAGCGCGACGAGGATGAGCAGGAAGGTGCCGAACGGCTGGTCCCGCAGCGTGCGCAGGGCGGCGTCCAGGCCCCGTGCCTTCTCCGGGTCGTAGTTCACCGCGGCGAGCACGACCAGCAGACCGGTGACCGCGAACGCGCTGCCCCGGGAGAGGTAGCCGGCCATGCCGAGCCGCCGGGCGAGCTGGGTGGTCTTGGCGTTCATCTCGCCGGTCTTCAGCCGCTTCATGAACTTCTTCTTGGCCCCGTAGATGGCCATCCCGACGCCGACCCCGATGAGCGCCAGGCCGGCGAGACCGATCAGCCACCGGCCACCGGTGGACTCCATCATCCGGGCGGTGAGCTCCTCCTGCTGGGAGGCGCTGTCGGAGTTGGCGTTCGAGAAGACCTTCCAGGCGGTCCAGGCCAGCCAGAGGTAGATGACGGCCCGGGCGGCGGAGACGACCCGTTCCTTGGTCCGGTCGTTGCCCCGCTCGGTGCGGTGCCCGACCGCCGCCTCGAGGGCCTGCCAGATCGCCATGGCGACCATGCCCACGGCGATGGCGATGACCACGAACTTGCCCATGGGTTGCGCGGCGAGGGTACGCAGCGCGCCGGACTGGTCGCCGTCGTCGGACGAGTTGCCGAACGCGATTTGCAGCGCCAGCCAGCCGAACAGCAGGTGCACGATCCCGTAGCCGATGAAACCGGCCCGGGCGAGGAGTTCCAGCCACCGGCTGTCGGCCGTACGGGCAGCGGTGGCTTCGGCGTTCCGGGTAAGAGACATGGCGCCTCAATCTCCGAACGCGAGGTTTTCCAAACGTGCCGGCCGCTCGGCTCGCGTCAGGCGCCGTTACGCGCGATGCGGACCTTCACCTCGGAATCGGTGACGCTGTCCAGGGTGACCGCGAGCCCACCGACGTCAGCCGCCTGCTGACCGACGGTGAGTGACAGCTGCTCCCCGCCGACCTCGATGGTGACCACGTCGTCCTGCGCCTCGACGAGTCGGGCCTCGACCCCGAGGATGCTGGCTCGGGCGTCCACGCCCCGGTCGAAGGTCACTGTGCAGGCGTCCAGCCCGCAGTTGGTGCTGGCCCCTTCCGAGCTGCAACCGGTCAGCAGCGCCGCGCTGAGCGCGAGACCGGTCAGCAGCCCGGCCACGCGGCCGGAGGTGTTACGGGCGAGGAGTCGATTCGTCACGGCGTTCAGCGTACGAGACCCTGGCGAACCGACCGGCCCGGCCGCAGGTCGGTGGACAATGCAGGGGTGAGCATGCTGGTTGAGGACAATCCCGCCAAACACCGCTTCGAGATCCTGGTCGACAACGCGTTCGCGGGCTTCACCGCGTACCTGCCCCGGGACGGGGTGCTGATCTTCACCCACACCGAGGTGGACTCGACGTTCCAGAACATGGGGGTCGGCGCGGCGCTGATGCGCAGCACCCTCGACCAGGTCCGCGAACGGGGCCAGCGGGTGGTGCCGCGCTGCCCGTTCATGGCCGCCTTCATCGAACGCCACCCGGAGTACGCCGACCTGCTCACCAGCTCGGACTGACCGGCCCGCCGGCGAGCAGCTCGGCGGCGGCCCGACCGGCGGCCCGGGTGGCGCCGTGGGTGGCGATGTGCACCGCCCCGGTGACCAGCGCGGGTACCCCGAGCTCGACGACCACCGCGTCGGGGCGGACGGCGAGCGCCCGGTCGACCGCGTCCCGCATCCAGGCGTGCCGGTGCAGGTCCCGCACCACCAACACCAGCGGTCGGCCGACGGCACCGGCGGCCGGGTCGACCGGCACTGAATTCTCGGCGTACCGGACGCTGGTGGTGCCCGGCACGAGGGCGGCCAGCGGCGCCGCCACCCCCCACGGGGTTTCCGACCCGATCGCGATGTTGTGTGGCGGCTGGAACTCCACCACGTGCGCCGGGGCGACCAACGGCACCCGGTCGGCGGTGGGGTCGGCGGTGGTGACCCGGACGGCGAGCCGGGCCGCCGCCAGCCCGATCGTCGAACCGGCACCGGCCCGGACGGTCCGCGTGCCGGTGGCACGGGCCGCCACCGTCCAGGCCGCGAGCTGCCCGACCCGCTTGGCCGCCTCGGCCAACCGCTCCTCCGGCAGTTCACCGGCGACGACCGCGTCGACGATGGCGTCACGCAGATGACGGGCGGTCTCCTCGTCGGCGTGCTCGCCGCCGACGCAGATCGCGTCGGCCCCGGCGGCGAGGGCACGTACCGCCGCACCGGCCAGACCGTAGCGGCCCGACACCGCGCGCATCTCCACCGCGTCGGTCACCACGACCCCTTCGAAGCCCAGCTCCTCGCGCAGCAGGCCGCCCAGGATCCGGTCGCTCAGGGTCGCCGGCAGATCCGGGTCCAGGGCCGGCACCAGCAGGTGTCCGGTCATCACCGCCTGGACGCCCGCCGCCACGGCGGCCCGGAACGGGGCCAGCTCGACGGCGTGCAACCGGGCCCGGTCGGCGTCGATGCGGGGCAGGGCGTGGTGGGAGTCGACGCGGGTGTCACCGTGGCCCGGAAAGTGCTTCGCGCAGGCGGCGACACCACCGGCCTGGAGGCCGCGTACCCAGGCGGTGGTGTGCCGGGCGACCAGGGGTGCGTCGGCACCGAACGACCGGACGCCGATCACCGGGTTGTCCGGATTGGAGTTGACGTCGACGTCCGGCGCGTAGTTCAGGGTGATCCCGACGGCGGCGAGTTCCTCGCCGAGGTCGCGGGCCACCTCCTCGGTGAGGGCCGGGTCGTCGACCGCGCCGAGTGCCAGGTTGCCCGGACGGGAGCTGCCCCGCCCGGATTCGACCCGGGTGACGTCACCGGCCTCCTCGTCGATGGCGACGATCACGTCCGGACGCTCCGCGCGCAGCGCGGCGGTGAGCGCGGCCACCTGGTTGGGATCGACGATGTTGCGGCTGAACAGCACCACCGAGCCGAGCCCGTCGCCGAGCCAACGGCGGATCCAGGCGGGCGGGACGGTGCCGACGAAACCGGGCTGTAGGACCGTGGCCGCCAGAGTCGCCAGCTGACCGTTGCGCTCGACTCGCTCACTCATTCGGCGCCGTACCCCCCGCAGTTTTCCGCCGTGGACTCCCCCGCCACCTGGCGGTGCAGACATGGTCACACCGCGCCACGCAATAGTCAATAAACCTTACAGTTGCCTTGGGGGCGCTGTCCCGCGACAGTGCGGGTATGGACCCCCTCCTGCTGGCCGACGCGACGAGCGCGGCCGACATCCCCGGCGTACGCCTGCTCGGCCTGGTCGTCGGCGGCCTGTTCCTGCTCCTCGCCATCCGCGCGATGTTCCGTCGCTGAACCGCCCGGAGCTACCCACGCCCAACCACCGCGCGACGCCGCTCCCCCGCGCAGCAGCGCCCACCAAGGAAATCTTGGACGGTTTCCGTTAGCGGCTAACGGCAACTGTCCATGATCGCGACGCCGCGTTCCGGCGGGCGGGAGATCGGGGCGCGAGCGAGCGGGGTGACGGAGCGGCAGCGGCCCGAGGACGCCGCCGAGCGGCGAAGGTTCCGGTCGACGGCGAGTTGATCGACTCGGGTTTCGGCGCGGAGCCACCCGGGTACCTGCGGCCTTCGATGAAGCTGACCACGCACTCGATGTCGTTGCGCCGAGCCGCGCGCAGCCTGTTCGGTTGGACCGCCCTGCGGCCCAACCAGTTGGCCGCGATGCGGGCCGTGATGCGCCGCCGCGACGCCCTGGTGGTGCTGCCCACCGGCGCCGGCAAGTCCGCGATCTACCAGATCCCGGCCAGCCTGATCCCCGGCCCGACCGTGGTGATCTCACCGCTGCTGGCGCTCCAGCAGGACCAGATCGCCGCGCTCAACGAGCGGCAGCGAGCAGAGCTGCGCGCGGTCCGGATCAGCTCCGACGAGACGGCGGCCCAGCAGGCCGAGGCGATCGCCGAGATCCGCGACGGGCGGGCGGAGTTCCTCTTCATCACCCCGGAGCAGCTGGCCAACCCCGACCGGATGGCCGAGGTCCGCGCCCTGCGGCCGGCGTTGGTGGCGATCGACGAGGCGCACTGCATCTCCGCCTGGGGTCACGACTTCCGCCCGGACTATCTCGCCCTCGGGCAGCTCATCGAGGGCATCGGCCGGCCTCCGGTGGTGGCGCTGACCGCCACCGCCTCCCCACCGGTACGCGACGACGTCGTCAGCCGGCTGCGGTTGCGCAAACCCGAGATCGTGGTGTCCGGCCTGGACCGGCCTAACCTGTTCCTGGAGGTGGCGCACTGCCCCACCGAGGACTACCGGTGGCGGCGGCTGATCGCCCTGCTGCGCGAGGACAAGCGGCCCGGCATCATCTACGTGCCCACCCGCCGCGCCGCCGAGGAGCTGGCCGCCCGGCTGACCGATTCCGGCTTTCCCGCGCAGTACTACCACGGTGGGATGGCGGCCAACGCCCGCTCCCGGCTGCACCAGGAGTTCCTCGCCGACCAGGTGCCGATCATGGTGGCGACCTCGGCCTTCGGCATGGGCATCGACAAACCCAACATCGCCTGGGTGGTGCACATGGCACTGCCCGACTCGCCGGACAGCTACTTCCAGGAGATCGGCCGGGCCGGTCGGGACGGCCAACCGGCCCGGGTGCTGCTGCTGTGGCAGGCCGAGGACGTCGGGTTGCAGCGCTACTTCAGCGGCGGCCTGCCCGACGCCACCGAGCTGCGCGATCTGGCCGCCGTGCTGCGGCAGGAACCCACCACCCGCAAGCAGCTGCGCGAGGTGACCGGGCTCGGCCCCCGCAAGCTCGGGCAGTACCTCGCCCTGTTGGAGCAGATCGGTGCCGCGCAGCAGCGCGCGGGACAGCGGATCGGCGCGCCGCGCTACGCCCCGACACCGGTCGACGCGGCGGCGGCAGCGGTGACCGAGGCGGAGCGGCAGCAGAGCCTGACCCGGTCGCGTACCGACATGATGCGCGCCTTCGCTGAGACCACCGCCTGCCGGGGCCAGACGTTGCTGGCCTACTTCGGCGAGCAGATGACCGAGATCTGCGGGCACTGCGACAACTGCCACGCGGGCACCAGCGTGCCCGACGACGGCTCGGTCGGCCCGTTCCCCGTACACAGCCAGGTGCGGCACGCCGAGTGGGGTTCCGGGCTGGTGCTCAGTTACGAGGAAGGGCGGATGACCGTCCTGTTCGACGAGGTCGGGTACAAGACGCTGTCGGTCAGCGTGGTGTCCGAACAGGGGTTGTTGACGCTGGACTAACCTGAGCCGGCCGCTGCCGCCCCGGACGGCACGTCGACTGGAGGTTCGCCACCGACGACGGGACGGGTCGGGCCGCGTGGGCGGCAGCAGACAACGACGTGAACGACGAGCGGGAGGGGCGGGTCGTGATCGAAGAACCGGCGTACACCGGTTTCGGTTTCTCCGACGAGGAGTGGGGGCTGTTGGTCGGCCTGCCACAGTCGGTGCTCACCGCGGCGAGCGCCGCCGAGTCCGACGGCACCCGGGCGACGATGGCCGAGGGCGCCGCCGGCCTGGAGACCATCTCCGGCGGTCGGGAGTCGGCCAGCCCGCTGGTGGCCGCCGTGGCCGGCGAGATCGTCAGCCGGGTCGGTGACCCGGAGGCCGGTGAGGAGCTGCCGCTCATCGCGCCCGCAGACCCGCGCGGCTACGCCGAGGACGTGCTGGGCCGGGCCAAGGAGGCGTCCGCCCTGCTGGCCGCCAAGGTGGACGAGGGCGAGGCGGGCGCGTACCGGCACTGGCTGGTGGAGATCGCCGATCAGGTGGTCACCGCGGCCAGCACCGGCGGCGTGCTGGGCCTGGGCGGCAGCGTGGTCAGTCCGTCGGAGCGCCGCTTCCGCGACCGGCTGGCCCAGGTCCTCAACGACTGAGCGACTCTCCGCCCGCCCCGTTGTCGGTGACGGTCTACCGACCGTCGCGGCAACGGGGCGGGCGCGTCAGGCGAGCCGACGGCGGAAGAGCACGCCGGACAGCAGCACGGCGAGGGCGAGCAGGCCGACACACCAGGCCGCCGCCTGGGTGGGTGCGGTACCGACCGGGGTGTCCAGCAACAGCCCGCGCAGGGACTCGATGACCGGCGTGACCGGCTGGTGCTCGGCGAAACCACGCAGCCAGCTGGGCATGGTCTCGACCGGCACGAAGGCGCTGCTCGGATAGGGCAGGAACATGACCAGGAAGGTGTAGCCGTTGGCGGCCTCCGGGGTCCGGGCCAGCAGGCCGAACGCCGCCGACAGCCAGGACACCGCCAGCAGGAACAGCAGCAGCACCCCGGCCGCGGCCAGCCAGCGCAGCGGCGCGACGGCCGGCCGGAACCCGATGGCGACGGCCACCCCCAGCACCAGCACGGTCGACACCGCGTTGCGGGCCACACTCGCCACCACATGCCCGGTGAGGATGGAGGTGGCATCCACGTCCATGGTGCGCAACCGTTCGATCATGCCGTTGGTCAGGTCCATGGTGACGCTGACCGCCGTACCGGCGGCACCGAAGCCGGCGCAGAGCAGCAGCACACCGGGCACCACGTAGGTCACGTACGCCGAGCCGGTCTCGATCGCCCCGCCGAAGAGATAGACGAAGAGCACCATCAGGATCACCGGCAGCAGCAGCGAGGTGAGCAGCGCGTCGATGTTGCGGCTGGACAGTCGCAGGCACCTGCCGATCATCACGGCGGTGTGCGTCGGGCGCAGGGTCAGCTCAGACACCGGCCACCTCCCGCTCGGGGCTCGGTCGCCCGGTCAGGGTGAAGAAGACGTCGTCGAGGGTGGCCTCCCGGACGGTGAACCGGACCACTGCGTCCCGGGACGGGTCGACCTCGTCGAGCAGGCTGCGGACCTGTGGGGCGCTGCCGTCGGTGGCCACCGACAACGCCAGCCGGGCGGGCTCGCGGTGGGTGACGCGGTCGCCCAACCGCCGCGCCGCCTCGGCGAGCGCGGCGGCGTCGCGCCAGGTCAGCTCCAACCGCTGGGCACCGAAGCGGCGTTTGAGGTCGGTGGCCGTCCCCTCGGCGACGAGTCCGCCGCCGTGCAGCACCATGATCTGGTCGGCGAGGCGGTCGGCCTCCTCCAGGTACTGCGTGGTGAGCAGCACCGTCACCCCGGCGTCGGCCAGCTCGCCGATCACCTCCCACAGCGCCTGCCGACTGCGCGGGTCCAGGCCGGTGGTGGGCTCGTCCAGGAAGATCACCGACGGGGAGCCGACCAGGCTGGCCGCCAGGTCGAGGCGGCGGCGCATCCCGCCGGAGTACGTCATCACCCGCCGCCGGGCGGCGTCGGCCAGGTCGAAGCGGTCCAGTAGCGCCGCAGCGCGGGCCCGGGCCGCCGGTGCCCGTAACCCGGCGAGCCGGGCCAGCATGGTCAGGTTCTCCACGCCGGTCTGCGTGTCGTCGAGCGCCGCGTGTTGTCCGGCGAGGCTGATCGTGCGGCGTACCCGTCGTCGCTCACGCACCACGTCGTGCCCGGCGACCCGGGCGGTACCCGAATCCGGCCGGGTCAGCGTCGCCAGGATCCGCACCGTGGTGGTCTTGCCGGCCCCGTTCTGACCCAGCAGGGCGTGCACCCCGCCGGTGGGTACCCGCAGGGTCAGCCCGTCGAGCACGACGAGGTCTGCGAAGGACTTGCGCAGGTCGACGAGTTCGACCGCTGGCGGCCCATGCACCATTACCACAACCCGTAATCTGTGTATGCCATACGCTTATATGCGTAGACAATACGCAGAAGTTATGCTGGCGGTCAACGCCGGTGTGGGAGGTGGAGTGGACGAACCCGACGTCGAGCTGCCCGAGAACGTGGCGTTCGCCTGGGGCCTTCGCGACCACCCGAGCCGTGGCCCGAAACGCAGCCTCAGCCTCGAACAGGTCGTCGCCGCCGGCATCCAGATCGCCCAGGCCGAAGGGCTGGCGGCGGTGTCGATGAGCCGGGTGGCCGGCGAGTTGGGCGTGGCGACCATGTCGCTGTACCGGTACGTGCCGACCAAACAGGACCTGCTCGACCTCATGGTGGACACCGCCTTCGGTCCGCCACCGGCCCCGCGCGGCGCCGACGAGGGGTGGCGGCCGGCACTGGCGCGATGGGGCGAGGGCAACGTCGCGGCGCTGCGCCGACAACCCTGGATGCGGCACGTGCCGATCAGCGGGCCACCCATCACCCCGAACCAGGTGCGGTGGATGGAGTACGGTCTCGCCGCGCTGCGCGGCACCCACCTACGGGCCAACGAACGGATCTCCGTGATCATGCTGGTCAGCGGGTACGCCCGCAGCTGGGCCACGCTCACCGCCGACATCGCCGAGGCCGCCGCCCGCACCGGGCAGACGCCCGAGCAGGTCGGCCAGCGTTACTGGCATCACCTCGCCAGGGTCACCGGCTCCGGCCCCTACCCGGCGATCCACGAACTGCTGGCCGAGGGCGACGATCACGACGACGGCGACATCGACCTCGAGTGGCGGTTCGGGCTGGGCCGGATCCTCGACGGCGTGGCCGCGATGATCGAGAAACGGGCCGAGGAGGCGGCCGACCCCGCCGGTGACGGTACGTCCGCCGACGATTGACGCCCCCGGTCAGCCCCGCGTCAACAGGGTCAACACCGCCCGTTCGGCCTGCTCCGCAGAGGTCCCCTCGGGCACCGGGGCGACCACACCGTCGTGGAACAGGTCCACCACCCTCGGATCCACATACGACGCCCGAGCCACCGTCGGCGTGTTACCCAACAGCTCCGCCACCTGCCGCATCACCGACGCCACCGCCCGACGGCGGGCGGTGGCCGACCGGGCGGAGGCGAGCGCGGACAGCTCCGTCGCCGCCCGTACCGTCGCATGCCAGGTACGGAAGTCCTTCGCGGTCATCTCACCGCCGCTGGCCTCACGGAGATAGTCGTTGACCTCGTCGGCCCGGACGTCGCGCCACTGCCGCCCGTCCCAGTAGCCGAACAACCGGTCAGCCGCCCGGCGACGCCGCCGCAGGTCGGTCAGCACCCGGCACAACTGCGGATCGGTGATCAACCGTGCCTGCTCGATGCCGCCCTTGGCCGGAAACTCGAACAGCACGCAGCCCCGGCGCAGCCGGGCGTGCTCCGGGCGCAGGGTCGCCACCCCGAACGTGGGATCGTCGCCCGCCGCGTACTGGTCGCTGCCGACCCGGAAGGCGCCCATGTCCAGCAGTCGGGTCACCGTGGCCAGCACCCGCTCCCGGCGCAGCCCCCGCACCGTCAGGTCGTGGCCGACCCGCTCGCGCAACACCGGGAGCCGACCCGCCACCTCCAGCACGTGGTCGAACTTCGCCTCGTCCTGCCGCTGCCGCCACATCGGGTGGTAGAGGTACTGTCGGCGACCGGCCGCGTCGACGCCGATGGCCTGGATGTGCCCGTTGGGATACGGCGAGATCCACACCTCCTGCCAGGCCGGCGGGATGACCAGTGCCCGCAGGCGGGCCAACTCGTCGGGATCGCGTACCGGCTCGCCGCGCGGGTCCAGGAACGACCAGCCGCTACCGCGCCGACGCCGCCGGTACCCGGGCCGACTCGGATCGCTACGCCGCAACCGCACGGTCCCCCCGCACCACCCGCTCCACGTCGTCGACGGCGGCCAGCACCTCGTCCACCCCGAGAGCGACCATCGTGGGATGGTCACCTACCCCGTCCCAGTCCGGCCATGCCCGCGCACCGGCCCAGAGCACCCGGTGTCGTCGACGTTCCGGCGGCGGCCCCCACCGGGCGGGCGGGACCGGACCGAACAACACCACCGACGGGGTGCGGTAACCGGTGGCCAGATGCGCCACGCCGGTGTCCCCGCTGACCACCAGGCGCGCACCGGCGATCAGCGCGGCGAGCCGGGCCAGGTCCGTCCGGCCGGCCAGCACCGAGGCGGCGGGCAACCCGGCCTGGTACGCGATACCGGCCGCCAGCGCCCGCTCCGCCGCGCTGCCGGTCACCACCACCCGGTGTCCCCGCCCGGTCAGCTCCCGGGCCAGAGCCGCGAACCGGTCCGCCGGCCAGCGCTTGGCCCGCTCCTTCGAGCCGGGATGCAGCACCGTGACACCGCTGGCCGTCACCGCTGCGTCCGGCCGACGCAGATCCAGGTCGCCCGGATCGGCCACGATCCCGTACCCGCGCAGCAGCCGGCACCAGCGCGACACCTCGTGCTCGTCATCGTGCCACGGCGGCCCGTCGACGTGCGCCGCCTCGGCGTTGGCGAACGCGAGCAGTCGGCCGGGGCGTACCGCCGCCAACAGCCGGTGCGACTGCGGCCCCTGGCCGTGCAGATTCACCGCCACCGTCACCCGCCCACCGGGGCGGTCCAGCCGCGTCAGGTCGGCGGTGGGCAGCAGCTCGTCCACCCCGCCGACCAGCTCGACGAGCGGACCGAGCCAGGCCGGCGCGGCGAGCACCAACCGCTCGTCCGGGTAGGCCGCCCGCAACGCCCGCAACGCCGGGACCGCAGTGGCGAGGTCACCGACGCCGAGGGCACGCAAGGCCAGGATCACGGGTACGACGTCTCCTGATCGGCGCAGACCACCATCTCGCGGATCGCGCAGCCGGCCGGCTGGGACAGCGCGAACATCACCGCGGCAGCGGTGTCGGCCGGATCGTTGAGGATCGCGTCCGGACCGGGCCGGTACTGCGCGTCACGCTCGTCGAAGAAGGCCGTCCGCATCCCACCCGGGACGAGCAGCGTGACACCGACCGAACCGGCCAGTTCGGCGGCGAGCGCCCGGGTGAACCCGACCACCCCGAACTTCGCCGCGCAGTACGCCGTCGCATCGCTGACCGCCTTGACACCGAGCGTGGAGGCCACCGTCACGACGGTGCCCCGGGAGGCCGTCAGGAACGGCAACGCGGCCCGGATCACCGCGGCGGTGGCCAGCAGGTCGACGGCGACGATCCGGTCCCAGGTCTCGCCGGGCACGTCGGCGAGCCGACCGGGCACGTCGATGCCGGCGGCGGTGACCACGCCGTCCAGCCCGCCCGCCTGCTCGGCCAGCTGGCGGGTGGCGGCCTCCGCGCCACGGGTGTCCGCCAGGTCGCACTCCACCCAGGGCACCCCGTCCGCCGGCGCCTGCCGGTCCAGCACCAGGGGCCGACCACCGGTGGCGGCCACCGCCGCCACCACGGCCGCGCCCAGTCCACTGGACCCCCCGGTGACCAGCACCGTCCGCCCGGTACCCGACCCACTCCTCGCACTCACCGGGAAACCTCCGTTCGCGACTGCGGGGCTCGCAACACCGGCTCACTCCTCGCACTCACCCGGAAACCTCCGTTCGCGACTGCGGGGCTCGCAACACCGGCTCACTCCTCGCACTCACCGACGAACCTCCAGGATGCTGCGGTCGGCGCTCGCGGCGATCAGCTCGGTGGTGGAGCGACCGTCCAGATAGGGCACCACCACCGTGTGCCCGCCCCATCGACGCAAGAGCGCCGCCTCCGGGAGGTCGGTGCCGTCACCACCGCCGGTGGCGTAGTCCCCACCCTTGACCCAGATGTCCGGACGCAGCCAGGACAATGCCGCCTCCGGCGTCGGCTCGTCGAAGATCATCACCGCGTCGACGCAGCTCAGCGCGGCCAGTAGCCGACTGCGGTCGTCCTGACGCATCACCGGACGACCCGGCCCCTTGAGCCCGGCGACGCTGGCATCGGAGTTGAGACAGACGACCAGGCAGTCACCGAGCTGCCGGGCGGCCTGCAACGTCGCCACGTGGCCGGCGTGCAGCAGGTCGAAGCAGCCACCGGTCGCCACGACCGTCCCCCCGGCGGCCCGGACCCGAGCGACCACGGCGGCGGACGCGGCCACCCCGACCCGATCGCCGGCCACCGCCGCGTGCACCGCCTGCGGCGCACGCCGTACCGCCGTCGGCAGGGCGGTCGCCACACCGCCGTCCGCCACGTACGCCGAAGCCTGCGCCACCGCCTCCTGCACCGCCTCGGAGACCAACGCCCCACGGGCCAACGCGAGACCGGCGGCGACGGCGAAGCGGTCACCCGCACCGCAGGTGTCCCCCTCGGCGGCCACCGGAGCGGGCACCATCAGCGGAGTCGACGCGGTATGGCTGAGCAACGCGCCGTCGGCACCGAGCGTCACCGCGACCGCACCCGCCCGCCAGCGCTGCCGCAGCCGTTGCGCCCCCTCGGCGGCGGTGGCCAGTCGGGTGGCGCCGATCGGTGCCTCCATCAGCTCCCGCACCTCGGCCTCGTTCGGGGTGACCAGGTTCGCCCCGGGCACTGCGGCGGGCCCCCGGGGGTGCGGATCCCACACCAGCGGGGCGCGGATCGACGCCAGGGCCGCCCGCAGCGCCGGATGCCGCGCCACCGCCCGGCCGTAGTCGCTGACCAGCACCACCGACGCCCGCTCCAGCACCCGCAGCACGGCGTCGCTCGGCTCCCCCAACTCCCCCACCCCGCCGCCCCGGTCGTGGCGCAGCAGCACCCGACCAGCGGAGCGCAGGCGGATCTTCTCGGGGGTCGCACCGGTCAGCCGCAGCGGATAGACCTGTACCCCGGCGGCGGCGAGCAGGACGCTCAGCCGAGCCCCACCGGCGTCGTCGGCCAACGCGGTCACCAGCACCACCTCGGCACCCTGCGCGGCGGCGAACACGGCGGAGAGGCCGGCCCCGCCGGGCCGGTCCACGTGCGCGATCTCGTCGAGCACGGGCACCGGCGAGTCCGGACAGAGCCGGTTGACCACACCCTCGACGTCCCGGTCGAGCAGGGTGTCGCCGACCACCACCACGGGTCCCGTCACGCTTGCCTCCTCACGCCTGCACCGGCCGGACGGCGTCGCCGTCCAGCACCACCTCGACACCGGCCCGCACCACGTCGGCCGCGCCGACCGCCGGCTGCTCCGCCATCGCCTGCTCGACGTATTCGCAGAGCAGGTGGCTGGAGACCAGGTGCAGTTCCTGGACCACCTGGGTGTCCGGGGAGTCCACGGCGAGCACCTCGTGACACGCCTCGGCGAGCGGGTTCGGCGTCGGCCCGGTGAACGCCCAGCACCGCAGCCCCGCCTCCCGACCGGCCCGCGCGGCGGCGAGCAGGTTGCCGCTGCCGCCGCTGGTGGACAGCAGCAGCAGGACGTCGTCGGGTCGGCCGTGCGCGCGGACCTGCCGGGCGAAGACCTCCGCGTAGCCGTAGTCGTTGCCGATCGCGGTCAACGCCGACGTCTCGGCGTGCAGCGCGATGGCGGAGAACGGCTGCCGGTCGTCGCGCAGCTTGCCGACCAGTTCGGCGGTCAGGTGCTGGGCCTCGGCCGCGCTGCCGCCGTTGCCGGCGACGAGCAGCCGACCGCCGTCGGTGAGCCGCCGGGCCAGCGTCGCGCCCCACCGGGCGAGCAGTGGCTCGCAGCGCCGGAACGGCGGCAGCGCCGCGGTCAGGTGTGCCAGGTGCGCGTCGAGCAGACTCATCAGGCCACCACCCGGGTGGGTCGGTGCACGGCGACCACCTCGTCGTACACCTCGGCGAGGCGCTGGGCGGTGACCTCCCACGAGTAGTGCCGGCGGGCTCGGGCGCGCGCCGCGCCCGCGTACGCGAACCGGCGGATCCGATCGTCGAGCAGCGCCCGCAGCGCCTCCCCCAGCGCCCTCGGGTCCCGCGCCGGCACCAGGTCCCCGGTCACGCCGTCGACCACCGTGTCCCGCAGGCCACCGACGGCGGTGGCCACCACGGGAACCCCGCACGCCATCGCCTCCAGCGGGGTCAGCCCGAACGGCTCGTACCAGGGCGCGGCGACCAGGATGTCCGCCGAGCGGTACCAGCGCCCCATCTCCTCCCGGGGCACCGCGCCGACCAGGCGGACCCGGTCGGCGACGCCGCAGCTACCGGCGAGCGCCCGCAACCGCCGGGCGTACGGGTCGGTCTCCAGCAGACCGGCCGGTGGGCCACCGACCACCACGCACTCGGCCTCGGGCACGTGCGCCATCGCCCGGACCACCGTCTGGAAGCCCTTGCGTTCCACCAGCCGACCCACGGTGAGGATCCGGGGCCGATCAGGTTCCCGCTCGGCGGCCGGGCCGAGCGGGGCGAACGTGGTCAGGTTCACCCCGGACGGGATGACGGTCATCGCCGAGCGGGGCACGCCCATCCGGACCAGCTCGCCGACCTCGTCACGGCACTGGGCGACGACCCGGTCCACCGAGCGGCCCAGGTGGCGCTCGTAGCTGATCCGCCGGGCCGGGCTGGTGTCCTGCACGCCCTGGTGACGCCGTTTCACCGTGCCGAGCGCGTGGAACGTCTGCACCACCGGCACCCCGGTGCGCCGGCCGGCCTCCAGCGCGGCCAGCCCACTCATCCAGAAGTGCGCGTGGACCACCTCGGGGGTCCAGTCGCCGCCTCGCCACCGGTCCATCAGCCAGGCCCCGAACGGGCGCATGTGCGGCAGCAACGCGTCCTTCGCCACCGGCTCGGCCGGACCGGCCGGGACGTGCACCACGTCGTAACCGTCCGGACTACGGACGGTCACCGGTAGGTCCACCGCGTCGCGGCGGGTGTAGACCCGGACGTCGTGTCCGGCGGCGGCGAGCGCGGCGGAGAGCTCCGCCACGTGCGTGTTCTGGCCACCGGCGTCCTCACCGCCCAGGATGGCGAGCGGGCTGGCGTGCTCCGAGATCATCGCTATCCGCATACTTCCTCCTCCAGCAGCCGGTCCCAGTCGGTGAGGAATCGGTCGAGGCCGTACCGTTCGCGGGCGGCGACGCGGGCCTGCGCGCCCGCGCGGGCCGCCCGCTGTGGGTCCGTGACGAGGCGTTCGGCGGCCTCCAGCAGCACGTCCACCCGGGTGGCGAGGGCACCGGCGCCCGGCGGGACCGCCATCACCGCCTCGGTGGTGGCCAGCGCCACCACCGGCATGCCCATCGTCATCGCCTCGATCAGGCTCAGCCCTAGCGACGTCCACCGGCACAGGTGCAGGTACGCCCGGCGGCGCGCCAACTCGGCGTGCATCCGGTGTTGTGGCACGTCGTCGTGGCTGGTCAGCCGGTCGGCCGGCAGACCGAGGTGCTCGGCCAGCCCGGCCACCTTCATGCCGAAGACGTCCAGCGGGGCGATCTCGGCGAACCGGGGCAGCAGGTCGGTGCCGGTGACCCGCCAGCGGCGTACCGGCTCGTTGATCACGACGGCCAGCCGGTCGAGTTCACCGGTCCAGGTCGCCGTCGGCGTCACGATGCCGTGGTCGACGACGGTGGTACGGGTCGCGCCGGTGTCCCAGAACAGCTCGTTGAAGGCCGTCACGTGGGCGATGAGCAGGTCGTCCCGGTCGGCCATCGGGTGGCGGCTGTTGGGGACCTGACCGTCCTTCGGCGTGTTGTGCTCCACATAGATCGCCGGCAGGTCCCGGCCAGGGCGGCGACCGAGCCACTGCTGCGCCAGGTCGAGTTCCTCGGGACGTTGCAGGATCACCACGTCGACCTCGGCGGTACGCAACTGCTCCGGGCTCACCTCCGCGGCGCTCTCCGGCCAGGTGTAGGTCCGGGCCCGGCCCAGCCCGTACGGTCCCCGGTCCGGGGTGGCCGGGATCAGATACCGGTGCTTGCCGTGCACGAACGAGGTGGTCCAGGACCCGTGCACGTGCCAGAGCAGGATGTTCATCGGCCGCCCCCACCGCCGACGGTGGCCACCTCGGGGGTTGCCCGCGATCCGGTCGAGCCGGTGGCCGGCCGGTCCGGCGGTACGCCCAACAGCCGCAACGCGTCGAGGACGGCGGCCGGCTCGACGCCGCTGAGACAGGGGTGCCCGGGTACCGGACACCGTGCGGCGCGGGTGTCCCGGCAGGCGGCGGTGGCGTCGCCGAGGCGTACCGTCGGCACCCGCCACGGCCCCCACTGGCCGAACGGGACGGTGGGGGCGAAGAGGCTGACCACCGGCACGCCGTACGCGGCGGCCAGGTGCGCCGGCCCGGTGTTGCCGACCACCACCGCACCGGCGGCGGCCACGATCCCGGCCAACTCGGCCAGGTCGGTCCGGCCACCGAGGTCCCGGCCGTGCCGACCGGCGACCCGCGCGGTGAGGTCCCGCTCGTGCGGGCCGCCGGTGACCACCACCCGGTGCCCGGCGGCGCACAGTTCCTCGGCGATCCGTTCGGCCAGCTCGGGCGGGCACCCCCGGGCCTGGGCCGCCGAGCCGGGATGCAGCACCACGTAGCCCGGTTCGCCGGCCTCCGGCGGCGGCGGTGGGACCGGACGCAGCCGCAGGTGCGGTTCGTCGTCGCCGTCGAGCACGTAGCCGGCGGCGGCGGCCAGCGAGAGGGCCCGCTCGGCCTCCGGCACACCGACCGGTACCCGGTGGCGCACGTCCAGCAGGCTGCCCGGGTAGTCGTCGCTGATCGCCGCGATCCGGGCGACCCCGGCCATCCGCAGCAGCAGGGCCAACGGCAACGGCGACTGGTGGAACGAGGTGAAGACGACCGCCTCGTCGGCGCCCACCGCCGCCAACCGGGTGACCAGGGCGGCCATCTCCTGCGGATCCACCGGTCCGGGTGCCGGGTCGATCCAGGGCAGCCGGTGCTCGATCACCTCGTCGACGCCGGGCAGCAGGTCGGCGGCGGCCCGCCCGCGCGGTCCGCAGAGCAGCACCACCCGCCGCGCCCCGGCGGCGACCGCCCGGATTCCCGGTCCGGTCACCAGCACGTCCCCCGCCGAGTCCGACCGCACCACCAGGACCGTGCGGCCGTTGCCGGGACCTTTGACGCGAACACGGCGGGCGACCGTGGCACCGGCCCGCGCCACCGACTCCGCCGGGCTCAGCGCCGCCTGGCGGCGCAGGATCTCCGTGACGGCCGAGGGCAGATCGGCGGCCACCCAGGGGGCTGCCGCCACCTCCTCGGCGCGGGTCACCGGCGTCGGAACCAGCACCCCGGCGGCACCGGCGGCCAGCGCCGCCGTGACGTCCCGGCCGATGTCACCGATCATGACGCAGCGGGTGGGTACGGTGCCCAACGCTCGGGCGGCGGCGTACACCAGGCCCGGTCTCGGCTTCCGGCACGCGCAGTCGTCCCCGTCGTCGTGCGGACACACCTGCCAGGAGTCGAACGGGCCGAGCAGGTCCTCGATGCGGCGGTGCACCTGGTCCAGTTGCCGCTCGGTGAACAGCCCCCGGGCCAGCCCGGACTGGTTGGTCACCACGGCGAGTTTCAGCCCGGCCGCCCGCAGCCGGTCCAGCGCCGCGCGGGCCCCCGGCATCGGCCGCACCTTGTCCGGATCCGAGTTGTACGGCACGTCCTCGACCAGGGTGCCGTCTCGGTCCAGCAGCACCGCGTCGAACAGGATCGGGCGGGACATGACCCGGCCGGGATCGGCCAGCACCCCGGCTGACCTGCGCTGATCCGGCTCCTCCTGGTCCTGTCGCACGGGCGGCGGGTTCCCTGCGCCCCGGTGAGTAAACGTCACCCGCGACGCGGTCGGCGATACCGCGCGCCGACGGCACCCACTCGGCCGCCCGCGATGGCCTTACCCGCGGTCGCCGAGAAGCTAACCCGGCCCACCCGTTAGCCGGGGCCGTGCGCCGGGTACCGAGGGGCGGTGGCGGTTGTGGAGCAAGTAATCGAGGCCCCGGCCCGGCAGGTGTGGGCGGTGCTCGCGGACGGGTGGACCTACAGCGACTGGGTGGTGGGCACCGCCCACATGCGCGACGTGGACGAGGAGTGGCCCCGGGTCGGCACCCGGCTGCACCACCGGGCCGGGCCCTGGCCGTTCTCCCTGGAGGACTGCTCGGTGGTGCTGGCCTGTGAACCGGAGCGCAAGCTCGTGCTCCGCGTCCAACTCTGGCCGGCCGGGGAGGCCGTCGTGGTCTTCACCCTGGAACCGGTCGGCTCGGACACGACCCGGGTGAGGCTGGCCGAGGACTTCGCCGCCGGGCCGCTGCGCTGGATCCGCACCAAAATCAACGACCTGGTGCTGCACCAACGCAACAAGGAGACCCTGAACCGGCTCGCCGACATCGCCCGTCGGCAGAAGTCGCCGGGCTGAGCGCGGGGCGCTGCGCCAGGGGAGCCATTTCCCCCCGGAAGGGACAAGTAGCTACGCTCTCAGTAGCCCTGTCCGCAGACCGAGGATGTCCCCCATGATCGAACCCGTCCAGTTACCCTCGCCGTGGCGGGACGTGCGCCTGACCGTCGTGGTCCCGACCTACAACGAGGCAGGCAACCTGCCGGTGCTGGTCGAGCGTCTCCTCGCGCTGCCCCTTCCCGGCCTGAAGATCCTGGTCGCCGACGACAACTCCCCCGACGGCACCGGCGAGGTCGCCGACAAACTCGCCATAGAGCATCCGGAGCGGGTACAGGTCGTGCACCGGCCCGGCAAGGAGGGTCTCGGCCGGGCGTACGTGGACGGAATCGGCCGGGCCCTCGACGGCGGGGCCGAGTACGTGGCACAGATGGACGCCGACCTGTCCCACCCACCGGAGGCCCTGCCGGGAATGCTCGGTGCCCTGCTGTCCACTCAGGCCGGCGTGGTCATCGGGTCACGCTACGTGCCCGGCGGGGAGCTGGACGAGAACTGGCCGCTGTACCGGCGGGCGCTCAGCGGCTGGGCGAACCTGTACGTGCACACGCTGCTGCGGGTACGGATCCGGGACCTCACCGCCGGTTTCAAGATCTGGCGGGCCGACGCGCTGCGCGACATCGGCCTGGAGCGGGTGCAGTCCAACGGTTACAGCTTCCAGGTCGAGATGCACTACCTCGCCACCAAGCTGGGGCACACCATCCTGGAGGTGCCGATCCGGTTCGAGGAGCGGCGCGACGGCGCGTCGAAGATGACCACCGCCACCAAGATCGAGAGCGCGTTGATGCCGTTCAAGCTGCGCACCCGGCACCGCAACATCGGGCCCTGACCGGCCCGCTCACGCGTACACCGCCCGGTGGGCGGTGGCCATCGCGCGTCGGTACCACCCGCCGGTGAGGGCCCGGTCGCGGGCCAGGGCGGCACGGGCGGCGTTCGCGCCGGGCGCCCCGTGCACCCCGCCGCCGGGATGTGCCGACGCGCTGGCCAGGAAGAGCCGGTCCACCGGGGTGTCGGCACGACCGAGGCCGGGCACCGGCCGGAGGAACAACTGCTGGTAGGGGGCGGCGGTGCCACCACCCAACGCGCCGCCGACCAGGCTCGGGTTGGCCTGTTCCAACTCGGCCGGTCCGGCCACGTGCCGGCCCACCACCAGGGCACGGAAGCCGGGCGCGGCAGCCTCCAGCACCGCCTCCATCCGCTCCACGTGGGCCAGGACGTCGTCGGAACGCCAGTGGCGGCGAAACGGCAGATGGGTGTACGACCAGAGGGACTCGGTGCCCGGCGGCGAGTGGCTCGGATCGGCCACCGTCATCTGCCCCACCAGCAGGAACGGATCGGCGGGCAGCTCACCCTGGGCCAGCTTGGCGGCGTAGCCGGTCAACCCGTTGAGGTCCGCCCCCAGGTGCACGGTGCCGGCAGTGGCCAGCCGACGGTTCGTCCAGGGCATCGGCGCGGACAGCGCCCAGTCCACCTTCAGGGTCGACCCGTCCCAGCGGAAGTGCTCCAGGTCGGCCACCAGGCGCGGCGGCAGCCCGGCGGGACCGACCAGGTCCAGGTACAACGCGGGAGCGGGAACGTCGGCGAGCACGGCGCGCCGGGCCCGCCAGTCGGTGCCGCCGACGGTACGCACCCCCATCGCCCGGCCCCGGGCGGTGAGGATCCGCTCCACCCGGGCGCCGTAGACGATCCGCCCACCGCGCTCGGTCAACCGGGCCACCAGCGCGTCGGTGATCTTCTGCGCGCCGCCCTCCGGCACCGGCCAGCCGACCTGTTGCCCGAGCATGGCGAGCAGCCAACCGTAGACGCCGGATCCGGCCTCCTGGGTGGACAGATCCGTGTGCAGGGCGCAACCGGCCAGCAACGCCGGTCCACCGGCGCCGTCGAACAGTTCCCCGCCGAGCCGACCCACCGGCAGCACCAGCCGCCGGGCCAGCCGCAGTGAGCCGCCGACCCGCAGCCGGCGCAGCAGGTCGAGTCCGCCGCGTACCGGCGGGAACGGGGTGGTGATCAGAGCCATCATCGGGTCGGCGACCTGCTGCCACTGCGCGTACGCGGCCAGCCAGCGCTCGCCGTCGCCGGGGGCGAAGGTCTCCAGCGACGCCGCCGTGACGTCGGGGTCGCGGTTGAGCACGGCCGCCCGGTCGTCGGGGAACAGGTGGGCCAGCACGTCCGGGGCGTGCCGCCAGGCGAGCCCGTAGCGGGTCAGGTCGAGCCCGCGCAGCACGGGTGAGGCGAAGCCGAGCGGGTAGAACGAGCTGAACAGATCGCTGAGGTAGCCGGGTGCGGTCACCTGCGCCGACCGCACCGCCCCGCCGGGCACCTCGGTCGCCTCCAACACCAGCACGTCCCAGCCCGCGTCGGCCAGCAGGTTCGCGGCGACCAGTCCGTTGTGTCCGGCACCGACGACGACGGCGTCGGCCCGCTCGGCACCGAGGGAGCCTGGCGAAGTCATCCGTGGACGCTACCCCGAGTCGTACCGACGAAACGTTTGCCGCAGCCCGACCCGGGCATCCAGCGCGCCATGTACACGGTCACGCAGCTCATCGGTGGGGTCTGGGGTGCCGGCGGGGATGCCGGCGAGTGGACGGTGCACGACCCGGCGGACGACCGGCCGGTGACCAGGGCACCCATCGCCACGCCCGACGAGGTCGACAAGGCGGTGGCGGCGGCCCGGGGTGTCGCGTCCGAGTGGGCCGCGACGGCCCCGGCGGAACGGGCCGCGACACTGCACCGGATCGCCGACGCCGTCGCCGAGGTCGCCGACGATCTCGCGTACGCGACGACCGCCGAGATGGGCAAGCCGCTCGGCGACGCCCGGGGCGGCGTCGACGCGGGCATCGCCACCCTGCGGCAGTACGCCGAACTCGCGCCGGCCCGAGGTGGACGTACCCTGCACGGCGACCACGCGGCGCTGGACTTCATGACGCCGCAGCCGCGTGGCGTGGTGGCCGCCATCACGCCGTGGAACGACCCGGTCGCGGTGTCCTGCGGACTGCTCGGCGCGGCCCTGGTCACCGGCAACGTGGTGCTGCACAAGCCCAGTGAGCGCACCCCGGCGACCGGCTGGCTGCTGGCCCGCGCGTTCGACAGTGCCCTGCCGGCGGGCGTGCTGTCGCTGATCGTCGGCGACGCCACGACCGGCGCGGCGCTGGCCGCCGCCGAGGTGGACCTGGTGGCGCACGTCGGCTCCAGCGTCGCCGGTCAGGCGATCGCCACGGCCGCCGCCGGCACCGGCGCCAAGGTGCTGCTGGAGAACGGCGGCAGCGACCCGTTGGTCGTCGACGCCGACGTCGACCCGGTCTGGGCCGCCGGCCAGGCCGCGCTGGGTGCGTTCGCCAACGCGGGGCAGATCTGCGTCGCGGTGGAGCGGATCTACGCCCACCGGGACGTCGCCGAGGACTTCGTGGACGCGCTGGTCGAGCGGGCCGCCGCGCTGCGCGTCGGACCGGGGCGGGATCCGGACACCCAGCTCGGCCCGCTGGTCGACCGACGGCACCGCGACCACGTCCACGGGCAGGTGACCGCCGCGGTGGCCGACGGTGCCCGGCTGCGCGTCGGCGGCACCCTGCCGCAGGGCCCGGGGGCCTTCTACCCGGCGACGGTCGTCGACGGCTGCCGGCACGATCTGGCGCTCATCCGCGAGGAGACGTTCGGGCCGGTCGCCGCCGTGGTGGTGGTCGACTCGTTCGCCGAGGCGCTGCGGTGCGCGGCCGACTCACCGTACGGGTTGGCGGCGACGGTGCTGACCGCGTCGATGAGCCACGCCCAGCGGGCCTGGCGGGAGCTACCGGTCGGCACGGTCAAGGTGAACTCGGTCTTCGGTGGCGCGCCCGCCGGTGCCGCGCATCCGCGTCGCGCCAGTGGTCAGGGCTTCGGCTACGGACCTGAACTGCTCGACGAGTTCACCGCCACCAAGGCGGTGCACATCGAGGCGCCCGGGGGCGGCCACTGGTGAACCAGCCGGAACCGACCGGGGCCCGGCGAGCCGCCGGGGCCGGATCGACGGGTACGCCGATCGGGCCCCGGGCGGACGGCCGTGAGCTCAGCGGCCACGGGCCTTGCGGGTCTGCCGGTCGTTGGCCTTCTGGATGGCCTTCACCAGTTCCGGCTTGGTCATCCTCGACCGTCCCGGCACGTCCAGGTCGCGAGCCACCCGCATGAGATGCTCCTTGGATGCGTTCGCGTCCACCCCACCGGCGGTCGGTGCCCGCCGGGCCGGGCCGCCGCCTGCGGCCTGCTGGTCGCTGGGGCCCTTGCGCCCCTTCGGCTCCCAGTGGTCACCGACCTTCTCGAACTGATGTTTGACCGCGGCGAACGCGGCACGGTGCGCCCGCTCGCCCTCACCGTAGGTCTCGACCGCGGAATCGTGTGTCTTCACCCAGGTGCGCTGGGCCTTCTCCGGGGAGCGCCGCAGCGTGCTGGGCAGTACCTCGCGCCCGGGCATCTCGAACCTCCTCCGTCTGCGAGCGATTCGAATTCGGGTACCCCCGCGACGCGGCGGCAAACACCGTCGGCGTTTGCTCTTGCCCGGAGCCGGGTACCGGCCCGGCCATCGACGGACCGTACGCGCCGGCCGTGTCCCAGGGAGCGGTGATGACGACGACGAACCCCGACGCTCCGACGGCCGACACCCCGATGCCTCGGCTACCCGGGATCCGCCAACTGCACTGGCAGACCTGGCGCGGCGTGCTGGTCCGGGCCGGGCGCAACTACCTGCGGGACAACTGCACGGACTGGGCCGCCGCCCTCACCTACTACGGGGTGCTGGCGCTGTTCCCCTCCACCGTCGTGGTGGTGGCCCTGGTCGGCCTGGTCTCCGACGGGGAACGCACCGTCGACACGGTGCTCGACCTGGCCCACGACGTGGGTGCCGGCTCGGTGGTGGCCAACGAGAGCTTCGTCGGGGTGGTCCGCGAGGTGGTGAGCCAGAACAGCTCCGCCGGAGTGCTGCTCAGCTTCGGTCTGCTCGGCGCACTCTGGTCGTCGTCGAACTTCATCGCCTCGTTCACCCGTGCCTCGAACACCATCTACGGGGTGGTCGAGGGACGACCGGTGTGGAAGCTGCGTCCGACCCAGATCGGGCTGGCCGCCCTGTCGCTGGTGCTGCTCGCCACCGTGGCCGTGGGGTTGATCGTCAGCGGCCCGGTCGCCGACGCACTCGGTGACCTGGTGGGTGCCGGCGACGCGGCGCGCACCGCGTGGGCGGTGGCGAAGTGGCCGGCGCTGGCGTTGATCGCGATGTTGTTGATGTCCCTGCTGTTCTGGGCCGCGCCGAACGTGCGCCAGCCACGGTTCCGTTGGCTCACCCCGGGCGGGATGGTGGCCCTGGTCACCTGGGCGCTCGGCTCCTTCGGCTTCGGGCTGTACGTGGCGAACTTCGGCTCGTACAACACCACGTACGGCAGCCTCGGCGCGGTGATCGCGTTCCTGGTCTGGCTCTACCTGTCCAACTCCGCGCTGATGCTCGGTGTCCAGATCAACGCCGAACTTCAACGGGGGCGGGTGCTCCAGTCCGGCCGCGACGACGCCGAGGAGCCGGTCCTGCCGCCCCGGTCACCCGCCGGTACGTGACCGCCTGCCGGTTTACCACCCGCACCGTCGGGTAGCGCAGAAGGCATGGATCGCGGCAGCAGCAAGCACTCACCACGGGTCGACGAGCAGATGAGCCAGGAGGTCAGCGGCCTCGTACAGGGGCCGGGGACCGGCGGCTCGCGGGTCGACGAGTCTCGCGTGCCGGAACCTGCGGGAGAGGACCAGCCGGAACCGACCACGGCACCGGCCGGCGAGCTGCGTAGCGGCTCTCCGCAGGGCATGACCTCCGAGGACGTCGAGGCACGCAGCCGGCTGGGGCGGTTCATCACCATGAAGAGCCTCCCCGGTGATCGAGCCGCGCTGCTGGCCAACGCACGCGAGAACGAGGCCCCCGACGACGTGTTGGCGGCGCTGGAGCGTCTGCCCGAGGGCACCCGGTACCAGACGGTGTCCGAGGTGTGGGCGGCGTTGGGTCACACCAACGAGACGACGCGCTGGTAGCCGAACCGGTCCGCAGCTTCCCCGAACCCCAGGAAGGATGCCTGATGAGTGGCGTAATGGAGCATGTCGACGTGGCCGTCCCGGTGCGGACGGCGTACGACCAGTGGACGCAGTTCGAGGAGTTCCCCCACTTCATGGAGGGTGTGGAGGAGGTTCGCCAGCTCTCCGACACGATGACCCACTGGACCGTCGAGATCGCCGGGGTCAAGCGGGAGTTCGACGCCGAGATCACCGAGCAGCTGCCCGACGAGCGGGTGGCGTGGCGGTCGACCGGCGGCACCCAGCACGCCGGGGTGGTCACCTTCCACCGGCTGGACGAGAACACCAGCCGGGTCAGCCTCCAGTTGGAGTTCGACCCGCACGGGGTGATCGAGCAGGCCGGCGACAAGCTCGGCGTGGTCGACCGCCGGGCAAAGGGTGACCTGCAGCGCTTCAAGACCTTCATCGAGCGGCGCGGTCAGGAGACCGGCGCCTGGCGGGGCAAGGTCGACCGTCCGCAGCCCTGACCCCCACGACACGATCGTCGACGACCGCCGGGGCCACCCGGCGGTCGTCGCCGTACGGCCGGTCGGCCCGCCGGCCCTGGACCGCCCCGGGTCGGGCGCGTCGTTTGGGGAGACCGGGCCGGGGTACCGCGAAGGCATGACCGACGACAGAGCGTGGCGCGACGAGGAACGGCTCCCGCTGGAGGAACTGGACCGGGCCGTCGCCCGGTCCACGCTCGACGGGCAGGCCGACGACGTGACCGGCAACGACGCCGGCGAGGAGGCCGCCTTCGGGCACGGCCCCGAGGCGGCCGACCGGGGCGCCGAGGTGCCCGGCACCGGGCGTGAACCGACCGACCGGGACCGCGCCTACCGACCGTCCACCACCGGACGCACCGGCCCCGACACCCTGTGACACGGTGACGCGCCGGGGGGTGACCGGCCGCCACCGGCCCGGAGTAGCCGGAGGAGTTCAGCGGCGGTCGGGGCGGCGGCCAGGTCCAGGTTCAGCCGAACGGCGGTGAATTCGGACAGCTCCGGCAGAATCGGCCGTTCGGCTGACGGCAATGGCCGCGTCGCGCGTAAGACTTTCGGCATGCATCAGGGCTCCGGCTTCCTCACCACGCGTCAGCGCCGCCTGGCATGGCTCGGTTTCCTTCTCGCCGCCATACAGGCGCCGGTATCCGCACGGCTGGTCGACGACAGCTCGTGGCTGTTCAGCCTCTGCGTCGCGCTGATGGTGGCGACCGTGATCATCGCCGACGACGCCGCGCGGCGCCGCCCGGCGGACGCCCGCTCCTCGGAGTAGGGCCCGCCGCACGTCGGGGTGGTCACCGGTCGCCGGTCGGCCGCGCCTCGTGTCCCGGGCGCCCTTGCGTCCGGCGGTGTTCCTTCATCTCCGCCTCGTAGAGGTGGCGTCGACCGTCGACCAGCTGCTCGCGCGCCGACCGGTCCAGGTCACGGAAGAGCGCGTAGTAGCCGTCGTCGAAGTCCTCGACGATCTGGAACGTCCACCGACCGGCGATGACGTTGCGACCGATCAACTCGTCACCGATCCGGTCGGCGATCCCGGGGTGCCCGGCGTCGCGGAACATCCGGACCGCCTCGTCGAGCATCAGGTCGGCGTGTCCGATGAGCTGGTGCAGCGAGTAGAGGTGCCCCCGGGCGCGTTCCACGCACTCCAGCGCCTCGCTGAGTTTGCCGAGCGCCGCCACGGTGTCGTCGCTCACACCGGCGGGGCGCCGGTGTCGCTGGTCGGGTCCGTCGACGGTGTCCATTCGTACCTCCTGGTGCCCAGCCCTGCCACGGCGTCCGGTTTCCGCGTCCCGCCGCGCCCGACTCGATCCCCCCGGTCACCTGGCGAGCACCGCCGGGAAGGCCGTGACCGTCCGAGCGGCCGAGGTCACGGCGCTGCGGGTTGGCTACATTCGTTCCCCATGCGCGTGTCGTCGAACCGGGTCACCTCCCCCACCGCCGTCGACTGGGTGCGGTCCAGTCTCGTCACGCTCACCAACGCCGTGGGCCTCGACGGGCTCGCCGCCGCCCGGGTGCGGCCGGGCCTGCTCGCCGCCGTCGACCAGCACGCCGCCGCGGTCCGTGACAGCCTGCGCGGGGACCGGCGTCCGCTGACCGCCGCGGCCCTCGCCGGCTACGCCGACGGAATGTGCGCCGCCGCCGAGGAGCACGGCCGGCAACCGGCCGAGGCGCCGATCGACTGGGCGGAGGCGGACTGGGTACTGCTGCGCCTGCTCGCGATCTGCGCGCTGACCGCCGCGCTGGACACGCCGTCACCACAGCCGCCGCCGCTGTGACGGTGACGGGCGCCCACCCTCAGGGTGGACACCCGTCCCGCGACACCACCGCCCGTCACGGACGGAACTGCTGGGTCTCGTCACCCGCGTTGCCGGACTGGTAGGTACCCCGTCCCCCGGCCATCGAGGACTCCGGTCCCCGGGAGGCCGGCTGGGCGACACCGGTCCGGTCGGCCATCTGCCGCTGCATGTCGCCGCGACCGGCCTCGGCACCCTGCCGCTGCTCACGGATCGCCCGCGACTCCTCGGCCGCCCTGGTGAGCCAGCCCTCCCAGCGCTGCTGCATCGGCCGCACCAGACCGCCACCGACGCCGACGATCAGGATGCCGGCCACCGTGGCGAGCACCGCGATCAGCACGGGCTGGGTGACGGTGGTGGCGATACCCACCTGGTTGAGCGCCGCGATCACCCCGAGCGCGATGATGAAGATCGCCGTCACGTCGGCCAGGAAGCGGCCGTACGACAGCCCGCCGAGCGCCCCGGTGACCAGATCCCGCACCGCGTTGGCGATGGCGGCGGCCACCACCACGATGACGATCGCCACGAAGGCTCGTGGCAGCCACGCCACCACACCCGCGATCAGATCGCTGATCGCGTTCGGGCCCCAGACGCCGAAGGCGAACTGAAGGGTGAACAGCAGCACCGCGTAGTACGCCAGCTTCGCCAGGATGTCACTGGCGTCGTACCGCGTCCGTTCCAGCGCACGCTTGACACCGCCCCGTTCGACCGCCCGGTCGAACCCCACCCGTTCCAGGACCGCGTCCACGATCTTGAGCACGGCTCTGGCGATGAGCCATCCGACCACGAGGATCGCGATGAACGCGATGGCCCGGGGTACGAACAGCAGCACCGACCTCCACATGTCGGCCGCGGCGTCACCGATGTTGACCTGCCTGGCCGCGAGGGTTTCCGGCATGACGTCCCTCCTGTCGCATGGTTTGCCCGGCGCGCTTACCCCGTCACCCGGCCAGCACGCCGCCGCGATCACCCCCTTTTTCCGGACAGAGCCCACCGGATCGGCTCTGACCTGCCCTGATGTCCTGGCCCGACGCGCCCGGTCGATGATCGGGAACGTTGGTCGAGCGGGCGGACTAGGCTGCGCTCATGCCAGGAACGGTCGGGCGAGTACCCACGCCAGCAGGCCCTCTGCCGGGCACGGCGGTCCCGGGCACGAAGACCGTCGCCGGCCACCCCCGGTGGGGTGCCACGACGCTCGGCCCGTACGAGTCGTGGGATCCCGCGGTGCGAGCGGTGGCCGACGTGGTGCTCGCCTCACCGGCCCCGATGGCCCTGCACCTGGGCACGGACTTGCTGCTGCTCTACAACGAGGCGTACGCCGAACTGATCGGCGACCGGCATCCGGACGCCGTGGGACGTCCCGCCGCGGAGGTCTTCGCCGACGTCTGGCAGCGCCCGGGGATCGGCGACGTGATCGAGCACGCGTACCGCAGTGCCGCTGCCCTGCTGGACCGGGAGATCCCGCTTCCGCTGTACCGTGCCTCCGGCGCGGTCGAACAATCCGTCTACACCCGCGCCTGCTCTCCGGTACGCGACAGCCGGGGCCGGGTCGTCGGTGTCCTGGCCGTGGTGGCCGAGACCAGCCCGGCCGCCCGCCAGTTGCAGGGCCTCAGCGACTTCGCCGCGGTGCTCTCCGGCACCCTCACCCTGGACGACGTGGCCCGGGTCGCGCTGCGCTACGCGATCACCACCTTCGACGCCGACCGGGTCTCCTTCGCCGTGGACGACGGCGGCGGTGGCAGCGGGTGGCGGATGGTCCGGCGGGTGCGGGGCGAGTTGGTGGACGAGGCGGACGAGCGGCTGCCCCCGCTGTGGCGGCGCGGCTCGGCCGACTGGTCGGCCCCGGCCGTGGTCAGCGCCCGCAGCGGGCAGGCCAGTTTCACCGACGACGGCCAGCCGCTGCACGAGATCGCGGTGGACCGGCACGATCAGAAGATCCGCGCCCTGGCGGCGGTGCCGTTGCGCGCCTCGGTGGTGCGGGGGGCGCTGACCGTCGGCTACCGATCCCCGCACCCGTGGTCCGCCGCGGAGCGGGCGCTGCTGGCCGCCTCGGCCGAGCTGATCGGGCAGGCCACCGAACGGGCCCGCCGCTTCGAGACCCAGCACGGCACCGCCCAGCTGCTGCAACGCAGCATGCTGCCGGAGAACCTGCCGGTCCTGCCCCGCCTGCGGATCGCCGCGCGCTACGACCCGGGCGTGGACGGCAACGCCGCCGGTGGGGACTTCTACGACGCGTTCGTGCTGCCCACCGGCGAGTTGGGGGTGGTCCTCGGTGACGTGGCGGGCCACGACGTCCAGGCCGCCGCCCGGATGGGCCAGGTGCGGGCCGCGTTGCGCGCGCTGGCGCTCAACGACCCCCGCCCGGACCGGGTGCTCGCCGGGCTCGACCGGCTGGTGGGCAGCCTCGGCGCGGAGGCCGGCACCTACGAGTTGTTCGTCACCGTGGCGTTCGGTGTCATCGACGTCGAACGGGAGGAGCTGACCCTGGCCAGCGCCGGGCATCCGGCACCGCTGGTGCGTCGCTGTTCACCGACGGGTGAGCCGAGGGCCGAGTACCTCGACGTGCCCTCCGGCACCCCGTTGGGGATCGGCTACCGCGCCGCGACGCGTACCGTCGCGTTCTCCCCCGGCGACACGTTGCTGCTGTTCAGCGACGGTGTGGTGGAGCGACGCCGGTATCCGCTCACGGACGGCCTGACCCGCCTGGCGGATTCGGTGGCGGGGGCGCCCAGCGGCGATCCGCGGTCGTTGTGCGCGGTGGCCTCCGCGGCCGTGCCCGGCGCGACCGAGGACGACGTGGCGGTCCTCGCCGTCGAGTACGCGGTGCGGCCGAGCCGGTCGGCGCGGATGGAGGTGCCGGCCGAGCCGACCGCGCCGAGCCGGGTACGGCACTGGATGACCGCCCAGCTCACCGAGTGGGAGGTCGCCGAGTCGGTGATCGGTGCGGCGGTGCTGTGCACCAGCGAGCTGACTACCAACGCGCTGCTGCACGCGGGCACGGCCGCCCGGGTGGAGGTCGACCTGAGCCCCGAGCGCCTGCTCGTGTCGGTGGCCGACTCGGGCTCCCGGGGCACCGTCACCCGGACCCGTACGGAGACGTTGAGCAGCCGGGGACGTGGCCTGGGTCTGATCGAGGAGCTGAGCGACGCCTGGGGCACCGACCCCACGGTGCGCGGTTCGACGGTCTGGTTCGAGATCCTGTTGCCGCCGACCTGATCTGACCTGGGGCGGCACCGGTCGCGGTCGGGTCGGCGATCGCACGGCGACCGACGGTAGCCGGGTGGGTGTCGTAACCCCGCACGCATCGAGTTGTTCCGAAAGTCTTCACAAGCCGGCAATCGACCCGTACCTTGTCGGACATGTGGGAGCGCTTCCACGCACTTTCTTCGATGGGTACGAGGAGCAGACCATGAGAAACCGAAGTACGTTCGCTCTGGTCGGCGCCGCGGCGACGGCACTGACCGTGGCCGCCACCGTCGGCGTGGGCGCGCTGCGCCCCGCGCCCGCCGCCGCCGCCGACTCCGTCTTCTACGTCGATCCGCAGGCCAGCGCCGCCCGGTGGGTGGCCGCCAACCCGAACGACCCGAAGGCCGCCGTGATCCGGGACCGGATCGCCAACGTGCCGCAGGCCCGCTGGTACACCACCACCAACACCTCGACCGTACGCGCCGAGGTGGACTCCTTCGTCGGCGCCGCAGCCGCCGCCGGCAAGATCCCGATTCTGGTGGTCTACAACATCCCCAACCGTGACTGCAGCAACCACAGCGCGGGTGGCGCGCCGAACCACTCCGCCTACCGGCAGTGGGTGGACCAGGTCGCCGCAGGTCTCGGTGGCCGCCCGGCCAGCATCATCCTGGAACCGGACGTGCTGCCCATCATGACCAGCTGCATGGACGCGAACCAGCAGGCCGAGGTGCGGGCCTCGATGGCGTACGCCGGCAAGGCGCTCAAGCGGGGCTCGTCGGCCGCGAAGGTCTACTACGACATCGGCCACGGCGGCTGGCTCTCCGCCGGGGAGGCCGCCGCTCGGCTGAACGCCGCCGACATCGCCAACAGCGCCGACGGCATCTCGGTGAACGTGTCGAACTACCGGTACACGCACGACGAGGTCGCGTACGCCAAGCAGATCATCGCGGCCACCGGCCACTCCCACCTCAAGGCGGTCATCGACACCAGCCGTAACGGCAACGGCCCGGCCGGCTCCGAGTGGTGCGACCCGCCGGGACGGGCGATCGGCACGCCGAGCACCACCAACACCGGCGACTCCGCCATCGACGCCTTCCTCTGGGTGAAGCTTCCGGGTGAGGCGGACGGCTGCATCGCGGCAGCGGGTCAGTTCGTCCCGCAGCGGGCGTACGACCTGGCCATCGCGGCAGGCCCGGTGCAGACCACCCCGCCGCCCTCGTCCCCGCCGCCGCCCTCGTCCCCGCCGCCGCCCTCGTCCCCGCCGCCGCCGTCGTCCCCGCCGCCCGGTGGTGGTGGCTGCTCGGTGACGTTCACCCCGAACACCTGGCCCGGTGGCTTCACCGCCGACATCCGGGTGACCAACCAAGGTGCCTCGCTCAACAGCTGGACCCTCACCTTCACGGTCGCGTCCGGGGTGCAGCTGAGCAACGGCTGGAACGGTGACTGGAGCCAGTCCGGCAACCAGATCACGGTGCGCAACGCCGCCTGGAACGGCAGCCTGCCCAGCGGCGACACGCTCAGCGTCGGTTTCCAGGGCACCTTCACCGGTGGCAACCTGGCCACGCCGAGTGGGTACAGCCTGAACGGCACCGCCTGTTCCTGATCGGCCGATCCGACCCGTGGGCCCCCGACGCCGCCGAGACCGGCGGCATCGGGGGCCCACCCCTGCCCCCTCGGGCACTGCCGCTCGAGCTGCCGGGCCGGATCAACATGGGGCCGCCTCAGGGTGTTACCGCCGCGTCGACCCGGGAAGGCGACAGGTGACGAAGGAGGAGAACCATGACCACACAGTCGAACCCCTCGGCCTGGCAGCCGGGTGTGACCGGCGGCGGCACCCTCCCGTCGGGCCCCGGCGGCCGTCCCGCCGCTCCCAGTGGTAACGGCCACGGACCTCCCACCGGTCCACCGACCGTGACGATCGGCGCGTTCCCGGACTATCCGGCCGCCCAGCGGGTGGTGGACCACCTCGCCGACAACCGGTTCCCGGTGGAGCGCACCGCCATCGTCGGCACCGACCTGACCCTGGTCGAGACCGTGCTGGGCCGGATGACCACCGCCCGCGCGGCGCTGGTCGGCGCTGGCACCGGAGCCTGGTTCGGTCTCTTCATCGGCCTGCTGTTCGGCATCTTCACCGTCGGGAACTGGGTGGCGGTGATCCTGGCCGGCCTGGTCATCGGCGCGATCTGGGGTGCCGTCTTCGGTGCCATCGCGCACGCGATGACCGGCGGGCAGCGTGACTTCACCTCGGCCAGTTCGCTGCGGGCCAACCAGTACGCGGTCACCGTGGAGGCCGACGTGGCCGACCAGGCCCGTCAGCTGCTGGCTCGACTGAACCTGGGCGGACGCGCGCCGCAGACGGCCGCCTGACACCACCACCACCGACGCCACCACCGGCGGTCCCATCGTGGGGCGCCGGTGGTGGTGTCGCGCGTCGGGTCAGTCGGTGGCGAGCCGGGCGTGCAGGTGCTCGTCGTAGCGTCGACCGTCGCCGTAGCGGTGCGACTGCCGCAGGGTTCCCTCGGCCAGGAAACCGGCGCGCTCGGCGACCCGGCAGGAGGCCGGGTTGGCCACCGCGTGACAGAGTTCGATCCGCTCCAGCTCCAGGTCGGCGAAAGCCCACTCGGTGAGCCGTACGACCGCGGCCGTCGCGACCCCTCGGCCACGCGCGGCAGCCACGGTCCAGTAGCCGATCGAGGCGTCGCCCGCGTGGATGCGGTGCAACGAGACCGAACCGAGCAGCGCGTCCGGATCGGTCGGGTCGACCACCGCCAACGCCACGTGGCCACCGCCGGACCAGTCGGCGCGCCACCGTAGCCAGCGCAGCGCGGCGTCGAGGTCGAGCGAGTCTCCCGGCGGGTTCCATTGGGCGATGGCCGGATCGTGCCAGGCGTCGAGCACGGCAGGCGCATCCGCCTCCCGCCAGGGACGAAGCAGCAGGCCAGGTGCGGTCAGTTCCACCGCGGCAGCGTCTCACACCACCCCCACGCGACGCGCACCGGTTTCGCCCGTCTATCTCTTCAAACCTGCACGACCGAACCGTTGGCTCGTCATCCTCCTGCCTCGCGACAGGACAGGGGCACATTGTTCAAATTTTTAGTAAGTGCTACCTTGGCACCGTGACCGAGAGCCTGGACCAGACCCGCCTGACCGCCTGGCGGACCTACATCGAGGCGAGCCAACGGCTGTTCACCCGGCTGGAGGACGACCTACGCGCCGCCAGCGGGCTCAGCTTCGCCGACTACCACGTGCTGGTGCTGCTCTCCGAGGTGCCCGGGCAACGACTGCGGATGGGCGAGTTGGCCGACCGCCTGGTCTTCTCCCCCAGCCGGCTGACCTACCAGATCTCCGCCATGCAACGGCGGGGCCTGGTCGCCCGGCAGCCCTGTCCCCGAGACGGGCGGGGCAGCGAGGCGGTCCTGACCGCCGCCGGGCTGCTGGCGCTGCGCGAGGCCGCACCGCACCACCTGCGGTCCGTACGCACCCACCTCATGGACGACCTCGACGACGCCGAGGTCGCCTGCCTGACCGGGATCTTCACCCGGCTCGGCCGACGGCTGCGTGACGCCGCCGGCGACACCATCCTCGGCGACAACTGAAGGAGCCCCGATGCCCGCCATCACCGTCGACAACGTCCTCGTCCTGCCCCGGCTGCCCCGGCTCGACGAGTCCACCACGTTCCGGCCGGTCCGCCGACTCAGCACCGCGCCCAGCGGCTTCGAGGGCGAGGGCTTCCCGGTGCGCAAGGCCTTCGCCGGGGTGCCGATGAGCGAGCTGGACCCGTTCATCATGCTCGACCAGATGGGCGAGGTGGACTACGCCCCCGGCGAGCCGAAGGGCACCTCCTGGCACCCGCACCGCGGCTTCGAGACCGTCACCTACATCATCGACGGGATCTTCGACCACCAGGACAGCCACGGTGGCGGCGGCACCATCACCAACGGTGACACCCAATGGATGACCGCCGGCAGTGGGCTGTTGCATATCGAGGCTCCGCCGGAGCACCTGGTGGTCAGCGGCGGGTTGTTCCACGGCACCCAGTTGTGGGTCAACCTGCCCCGGGCGGCCAAGATGAGCCCGCCGAAATACCAGGACATCCGGGGCAACCAGGCGGCGCTGCTCACCACCCCGGACGGCGGCGCGCTGATCCGGGTGATCGCCGGTGAGATCGCCGGTCACCGGGGACCCGGTTCCACGTACACCCCGATCACCGTCACCCACGTGACGGTCGAGCCCGGGGCGCAGGTCGACCTGCCCTGGCGGCCCGACTTCAACGCGCTGGTCTACGTGCTCGGCGGTCGGGGCACCGTCGGCGCGAACGGCCGTGGCGTACGCACCGGCCAGCTGGCCGTGCACGGGCCGGGTGACGCCCTGCGGTTCAAGGCCAACGCCCGCCAGGACAGCCGCAACTCGACGCTGGACCTCTACATCATGGGCGGCCTGCCGATCCGGGAACCGGTGGCGCACTACGGGCCGTTCGTGATGAACACCCGCGACGAGCTGCTCCAGGCGTTCGAGGACTTCCAGGCCGGACGCCTCGGCGTGATCCCGGCGGAGCGGCTGCCGCACACCGGAGGTCAGGGCGAGCGTCCCTGATCGCAGATCGGGCGCCGGGGCGGCTCCGATGTCCGGGGCCGCCCACCCGGCGCGACCGACCGGTCCCGCTGCGCGGTGCGGGCCGACGGGCCGTGGCTCAGGAGACGGCGAAGATGCCGGCCACGCCGAGCACGACCATCACCAGTACGGTCAACAGCGCCCCCCGCTCGCCCTCCACCGCCTGCTCACGGTGTTCGGTCGCGGAGTTCGTCGGCTCGCCGGACATGCTACGGCTCCTCGCTGCTCGGGGTGGGGATCGGCCGGAACACGCCGACCCGGTCACCGAGTTACCCGCCTGGCCCGGTGAAAACCTCACCGGGCCGCCCCGATCCACCGACCACCACCCACCACGCCAACGCGGGGTGGGTCGCCGCGTACCGCCCGGTCAGGATCTCGACGACAGGCCGGTAGCCGCCGTCCGGTGTGGCGACCGACGGACCGGCTCCACCTCGCCGAGCACCGTCAGCCCACCGGGGTACGCGAACGACGACCTCGGTGAGTAGTAACCCCAGGCGATGGTGAGCGGGTTCTCCGGGCGCAACGCGTACACCGGATGATCCGGGTCGAGGAACTCCACTGATTCGATCTCGAACGAGGCGGACGGTTCGGCGACCACCGGGTAGATGCTGCTGACCAGTTGACCGTGCAACTCGGTCAGGTAGCGGTGGTGGCCGTTGTGCACGAGGTGTCCGGTCTCCCCGACCCGCACCTGGGCCCGGATCACCGGCAGGCCCTCGATGGCGGTCTCCGTGACGATCGTGTCGTTCCGCTCGGTGATGCTGGTACGCCCCGACATGGCCGGGGCGCCCCGAGCCAGGGCGTAGCCGCGTACCCGCTCGCTACAGGTGACGTAGTGGGTCCACCAGCCGCCCGGGGTCACCCCGTCCGGGGCGTCCATGTCGAGCAGCGTGATGCCGATGTAGGTCAGGGAGTAGGCGCCGAAGCCGGAGGTCTGACTCTCGTCGTCCACCACGTACTGGTTCATGAAGACCTCGCGGTCCGGGTGGGGCCGCAGTCCTGCGGGGACCAGCGCCGCCACCGCGTCCGGGTCCGCCGGGAGCCAGCTGAAGTACAGCGTCCGGCAGTTCACGACGAGGTGAGGAACGGCAGGATCGAGCACGGCGCCTCCGGATCAGGGGTGTACCCCGCGACGCTATGCCCGGTCCCGTCAACGGGACAACGACGGATTGGTGACACTGACGGGCAGCCCACCGCCCGGCATCATCCGTTCGACACCTTCCCGCCGCTGTCCGACTCGGCGACGGCGACGTTCGGGCTTACCTAACTGGCCCGATCGGCTACCTCGATGCTACGTCCCTCATCCCCTCAGCACAGAAACCGACCCTTCAGCGCACGGTATGAGGCATTTCTTCCTTGGCATCCCATAAGTACATCGTCCGTTCGGCTAGATTTTTGTTGGACGGTCGGGCTAAGGTGACTTCCGAACGTACAAACAGAAACAACCAAAGCGTCACGTCTATATCCGCGGACGAGGTGCAGGGAGGACCACCAATGACCGCGTCAACGATCACCGAATCGACGCCCGCCCCGGCAACCACGGCCCCTAAGCTCGACCCGCGGGCGCTCACCGACAGTGCCGCCGACTTGTTGAACGCCATGGCCGCGCTGCCGGCCGGGCACCCCTCACGGGCCGCGCTGCGCGACCGGGCGATCGAAGCCTGGCTGCCCCTGGCCAACCACCTCGCCCACCGCTACAGCGGTCGCGGCGAGCCCACCGACGACCTCGCGCAGACCGCCGCCGTCGGCCTCATCAAGGCGATCGACAAGTTCGACCCCTCCCGTGGCGTCGACTTCGCCGGCTACGCGATCCCCACCATCATCGGCGAGCTGAAGCGGCACTTCCGCGACCGGACGTGGGACATCCGGGTACCCCGCCGGTTGCAGGAGCTGCGGCTGGCGATCTCCGACGCCAACAGCTCCCTGTTGCAGACCCTGGGTCGCTCCCCGACGGTCGCCGACATCGCCGCCCACCTCAAGCTCACCGAGGAAGAGGTGCTGGAGGGTCTGGAAGGCGCTCGCGCGTACAACGCGGTGTCGCTGTCCACCCCGACCGGCGACGGTGACCGCGCGACCGAACTCGGCGACATGCTCGGCGGTGAGGACAGCGAGTTCGAGCTGGCCGAGCTGCGGGTGGCGCTGGGCCCGGCACTGGCCACGCTCGACGAGCGGGAGCAGAAGATCCTGACGCTGCGGTTCTACGGCAACCTGACGCAGTCGCAGATCGCCGAGCAGATCGGCGTCTCGCAGATGCACGTGTCCCGGCTGCTGGCTCGGGCGCTGACGAAGCTGCGGGGGCAGCTCGACGGAACGTACTAGGAGGGGGTGGCGCCGGTGGCCGGGTCCGTCGGACCCGGCCACCGGCGTGTCCGCACCACCTCAGGCGGCGGCCACGGGCTCCCGCCACATCGGCCAGAACGGCGTACCGTCGGGCAGCCGGAACGGCTCGGCGACCCGGTAGCCGTGCCGCGCGTACAGGTCGCGGCTGGTCTCGCTGCTCGCCTCCAGGTACGCCGGCATGCCGTTGGCGTCCAGCCAGGCGTGATGGTGACGCAGCAACGCTGTCCCGACGCCCTGGCCCTGGCGGTCCGGCCGCACCGCGAGCAACGCCAGATGGTGGTGGTCGGCGTGCGGATGGTTGGCGGCGAACAGGTCGTCCAGGTGCACGAAGTTCGGGGTCCACTCCCCGCACGCCGAGGCCAACCGGGCGTCGTAGTCCTCCGGCGGCGGCAACGGTTCGCCGACCGACGGCAGCCAGACCGCCACGCCGGCCCGGTCGTCGGTGCCGAAGACCAGCCCGTGCCGCATCGCGTGACTCACGATGATCTCGAAGTTCCCGGCCAGCACCGTCTCCCGCCTGGCCTCGTCCGGCACCAGCCACCGCGTCGCGTCGAGCACCAGGAACGACTCGGCGATCCGCTCGGCGACCCAGCGGGCGTCGTCCGCACCGAGCCGGGTGATCTGCGTCGTGGTCATCGCCGCACCCCCACCGTCGGCGTCGGCTCGGTGACCGACTGCGAGACCACGCCGGCCGCCGCGCTCTCCGCGCCCAGACCGACCCGGGCGTACGTGTCGGGACGCCGCCGCCGCAGCGACAGGCCCCACAAACCGCCCAGCACGGCCGCCACCGGGTAGGCCAACGGGATCGCCCAACGCAGCGGCGAGTCCGGCTCGACCCCGAGCAGGTTGGCGAAGTTCTGCACCGCCAGGATGATGATCGCGATCAACGCGACCGTCGCGATGCCGGGCGCGATCAACCTGCGCCACAGCGTCTCCCGCTCCCCGCTCCGGGCGAAGAACGCGATGATCGCGACCGAGGTGGTGGCGATCATCAGCAGTACGCCGAACCCGCCGCTGGTACCCAGCCAGAAGAACAGTTGCAGGACCGGATCCCAGCCGTTGACCGCGTACAGGAGGATCACCAGCAGGCCGAGGGCACTCTGGGCCAGCGAGGCGGCCCGGGGCGCGCCGGTCACCGGCGAGGTCCGCCCGAACACCGCCGGCAGCACCCGCTCCCGGCCGAGCGCGAAGGTGTACCGCGCGGTGGTGTTGTGGAACGAGATCATGGCGGCCAGCACCGAGGTCAGGAAGAGCGCCTGCCCGATGGTCAGGACGGTGTCGCCCAGGTGCTCCCCGGCCAGGTTGAAGATCAGCTCGACGCTCTGGGTACCGGCCTGCTCGACGATGCGGTCCGGTCCGACCGCCACCGTCATGCTCCACGAGGAGAGCGCGTAGACCACCGCGATGATCGCCACGGACAGATAGGTGGCCAGCGGCACCGTACGCCTCGGGTCCTTGCTCTCCTCGCTGAAGACCACCGCGGCCTCGAAACCGACGAAGCCGAGAATCGCCAGCACCAGCACCGCGCCGAGTCCGGGTACGAAGAAGTTGTCCGGCGAGAACGCGGTGAAGCTCACGTCGCCGCCGGCCGGGTTGCCCAGTTGGCCGAGGTCGAACACCACGATGATGGCGATCTCGGCGCAGAGCAGCGCCGCCAGCACCATGCCGTTGATGTCCACCCGGAGCAGGCCGAGCACCGCCACCATGGCCCACGCCACCAGGGCCACGATCCACCACTGTGGCGTGATCCCGAACAGCCGGTCCAGCACCGGGGTGGCCGCCGCGCCGATGGTCCCGTAGAGCCCGACCTGGAGGGCGTTGTAGGCGATCAGGGCCACCCAGGCCGTACCCACCCCAGCGGGTCGTCCCAGCCCACGTGCCACGTACGCGTAGAAGGCACCGGCGTTGGCCATCCGCCGGGCCATCGCCACGTAGCCGACGGAGAACACCGTCAGGACCAGGGCCACCGCCAGGAAGGCCAGCGGAATGCCGAGCACGCCGATGACGCCGTAGCCGGTGGTGACCACGCCGGCGACCACGGTCAGCGGTGCCGCCGCGGAGAGGACGAAGAAGATCACCGAGGGGACACCGAGCCGGCCACGGGCCAGCGCCTCGGATACGTTGCTCGGTCGTTGGGATGTCGCTGTCGAGGACATGTACCGCTCCGGTCTGGGGAAGGGGTGCCGGGTCAGGGAGCGCCGCGCAGCACCGCCGCACCGACGGCGGCCTCGGTGTGCGCGACGAGTTCCTTCAGCGGGTCCGGCAGGGCCGGGATGATCAGGTTGAGTCGGTGGTGCGCGCGCGGACCGGCGCTCCACAGCACCTCGCGGGTCAGTCCGGCGGCGGTGACCAGCCCGAGCAGCAGCGCGTCGGGCACGGTGGGGGGTTCGGCGCGTTCCAGCAACGCCCGCAGCCGGGTGGCCGGCCAGGCCACGACGTTGAGGTCGATCGGTTGGTACGTGACGACGGTCCGCAGCAGCCGCCGGGTCTCCTGCCGCCGCAGCACACCGGCCCGGCACAGCCGCTCCCCGACCGAGGTCACCGCGGTCTGGGCGAGGAAGCTGAGCCAGGTTCGCACCGACTGGTGTTGGGCCTCGCCGACCAACTGATCCAGTACGGTGTGCGCCAACGCGTCAGCCGGAGGTCGGCGGTCGATCACGGCGACCTGGCCGGCGGTGACCGTCACGTGTCCGTAGAGGACAAGCTCACCGAGGAGCCCTCCGGCCAGCCCGAGGCCAGTCGCCGCCGGGTGCAGCTTCGCCTTGCCCCGGTTGTCGTTGTGCGCGATCAGAAAGAACTCGTCGGCGGTGAGCACACGTCCTCCCCGAGCCGGCCGTCCAAAGTGATCGCTAACCCGGGAAAGGATGCACTGAGCGCAACTGCAACGCAACTCCCGTTTTTCTTAGTTGCACTCCGTGGTGGTGCGACCTGCGCCTTTTCCCGTGACAGACTCGGAGGGTGACTGCGAGCCCCACCGTCAGACGCCGCCGCATCGCCCGCGAGCTGCGCCAGTTGCGAGAACGTTCCGGAATGACCCTGGACGTCGCCGCCCGCCAACTGGACATGTCCAAGAGCAACCTGTCGCGCATCGAGAACGCCCAGATCGGCATCAAGCCCCGCGACGTCCGAGCCGCCCTGGCGCTGTACCAGGTCACCGGCTCCGACGCCGAGGCGCTGATCGAGATCGCCCGGGGCGCCCAGCAGCGCGGCTGGTGGCAGCACTACAGCGACGTGCTCCCGGACTGGTTCGAGTTCTACGTCGGGCTGGAGGCCGAGGCGGCCACGCTGCGCACGTACGAGGCCGAGGCGGTGCCCGGCCTCCTACAGACCGAGGCGTACGCCCGCGAGGTGTACCGACTCACCGCCGGCGAGTCGGGACTGGACCGTAAGGTGGCCGCCCGGCTACGCCGCCAGGACGTGCTGCACGGCAACGCCCCGGTGGAGCTGTCGGTGGTGCTGAACGAGGCGGTACTGCTACGCCCTGTCAGCGATCGGAGCGTCATGGCAGGCCAGATGAGCCACCTGGAAACCGTCGCGCAGCTACCGAACGTCACCATCCAGGTACTTCCCTTCGACGTCGGCGGACATCCGGCGATGAACTCGTCGTACGTGCTGCTCACCTTTGCCGACGCGGCCGACGCGGCCGTCGTCTACCTGGAAAATCTCTCCGTGGGCATGGCACTGGAGGAGCCCGCGCAGGTGCGCTCGTATAGCCTTGTGCACGAGAGGCTGTGCGCTGTGGCACTTGATCCAGCGGCGTCCCTGGTCCGCCTGAAGGAAGCTTCTCGCTACTTTACGTGACCGCTGCATCGCGGTCACTTTCGGTAACGATGAAGGGGATCGCGATGACCGCGCTCGACCTGTCCCGGGCGAAGTGGCGCACCAGCACCCGCAGCGTGGGCAACGGCAACTGCGTCGAGGTGGCCACCATCGACGATGGGGTTGCGGTACGGGACAGCAAGGACCGCCACGGCCCGGTGCTGACCTTCCCGCCGTCGGCCTGGAGCGCCTTCGTCACCAGCGTCCACAGTCGCTGACCCCTCCGGGCTCCGGGCGGACGCCCTCCTGACGCATCCTGCCGCCCACGTCCCCGCGCGGCCAGGATCGACGCCGCGCCGCCCGGACGACCGGAGCGCCGCGCCCCTCCGTGGATGCCGGCGCAGGTGGGCTGGGCGGGGCGGTGCGAGACTGGGCCGTGCTCTCCGACGTGCCTCTCGACCTGCCGGTCCGGCCAGTGCTGCCGACGCTGGTGGCGGCGCTGGAGTCCGCCGGCAGCGCGGTCCTGGTCGCCCCGCCCGGCACCGGCAAGACCACACTCGCCCCGCTCGCGGTGGCCGACGCGGTGGCCGGGCGGGTGATCGTCGCCCAGCCTCGCCGGGTGGCCGCGCGGGCCGCTGCCCGGCGGATGGCCGCCCTGCTCGGCGAGCCGGTCGGCGACCGAATCGGCTACGCGGTTCGGGGTGAGCGGCGGGTCGGGTCGCGTACCCGGGTGGAGGTGGTCACCACCGGGCTGCTGGTCCGCCGGTTGCAGCATGACCCGGAGTTGCCCGGCGTCGACGCGGTGCTGCTCGACGAGATCCACGAGCGGCAGCTCGACGCCGACCTGGCGCTCGCGTTCAGCGTGGAGTCCCGCGCGGCGCTGCGGCCGGAGCTGTGGGTGCTGGCCATGTCGGCCACTCCGGAGGCAGACCGCTTCGCCGCCCTGATCGGCGGCGCGACATCGGCGCCGGTGGTGCGGGCGGAGTCGGCGCTGCATCCGGTGACCCGCATCTGGGCCCCACCGCCTCGACCGGTGCCACCGCCCGGCGCGGGACCGGTGGACCGGACACTGCTCGACCACGTCGCGGCCACCGTCCGACGAGCGCTGCGCGAGCAGGAAGGCGACCTGCTGGTCTTCCTGCCCGGGGTGGGCGAGATCGCCGCGGTCGCCGGCAGACTCTCCGACCTGCGCGACGATGTCGACGTGCTACGCCTGCACGGCCGCCAGAGCAGCGCCGAGCAGGATGCCGCGCTGCGCTCGGGAGTGCGACGGCGGGTGGTGCTGGCCACGGCGGTGGCGGAGAGCAGTCTGACCGTGCCGGGGGTGCGGACGGTGGTGGACGCGGGCCTGTCCCGGGTGGCCCGGCTGGACCTGGCGCGAGGGCTGGGCGCGCTGGTCACCGTGCCGGTGTCCCGCGCGGCGGCGACCCAACGAGCCGGTCGGGCCGGTCGGGAGGCCCCCGGCCAGGTGTACCGCTGCTGGTCGCCGGGGCTGCACGAGCGGTTGCCCGCGCAGCCGGAGCCGGAGATCGCAACCGCAGACCTGACCGGGTTCGCCCTCGAGGTAGCCGCCTGGGGCGCTCCCGGCGGGACCGGACTCGCGCTGCCCGACCCGCCTCCGGCGGCGGCGATGGCGGTGGCCGCCGAGACGCTGACCGCCCTCGGCGCGCTCGACGCGGACGGGCGGATCACCGAGCGGGGTCGGGCGGTCGTCGCCGCCGGAGCGCATCCCCGGCTCGCCCGCGCCCTCATCGACGGGGCCGACCGGGTGGGTGCCGACCGCGCCGCGCAGGTGGTGGCGCTGCTCGCCGAGTCGACGGTGGCCGGTTCCGGCGACGATCTCGCTGCCGCCTGGCGTCGGTTGCGCGCCGGCACCGACCCGGCCGCCACCGCACGATGGCGTGCGGAGGTACGCCGGCTGCGCGCCGCTCTGCCGCCCGCCGCCCCGGACCAGCCGCAGGACGCGGCGGACGGGGTGCCGGTGCACAAACGACGGGATGGCCGACGCCCAGCGTGGTTGCCCGACGACCTCGCCGCCGGGCTGCTGGTCGGACTGGCCTACCCGGAACGGCTGGCCCGGGTGCGGCGGCCGGGCGGTTCGGCGTACCTGATGAGCGGCGGGACCGCGGCGGAGCTGGCACCCGGCTCGGAGCTGGCGGGCGTCGAATGGCTGGCCGTCGCGGTGGCCGATCGTGCCCCCGGCGCACCGGCCGCCCGGATCCGGCTCGCCGCCGTCCTCGACGAGGTCACCGCCCGCGAGGTGGCCGGCTCCCTGCTGCGCAGTGAACGCCAGATCGGCTGGTCGGGCGGGGACGTGGTGGCCAGGGAGGTGCTCCGGTTGGGGGCCATCGAGGTGGTCGACCGGCCCCTGGCCCGCCCCGACCGGGAGGCGGTGGTCGCCGCCCTGCTGACCGGGCTGCGCGACGCCGGCCTCGACCTGCTGAGCTGGACGCCGTCGGCCACGAATCTGCGCGAGCGCCTGGCGTTCTGCCGACACGCGCTCGGCGACGACTGGCCCGACGTCTCCGACGAGGCGCTGCTGGCGGGCGCCCCGCACTGGCTGGGGCCGGAGCTGTCCGACGCCCGACGTCGCAGCGACCTGGCCCGGGTCGACGTGACCGCCGCGCTACGCCGGCTGCTGCCCTGGCCGGTGGCCGGGCGGCTGGACGAGTTGGCACCGGAGCGGATCGCGGTGCCCAGCGGTTCGCGGATCCGGGTCGACTACGCCGACCCGGCGGCCCCGGTCCTCGCGGTCCGGCTCCAGGAGACCTTCGGCTGGTCGCAGGCGCCCCGGGTCGGTGGGGGTCGGGTGCCGGTGCTGCTGCACCTGCTCTCCCCCGCCGGTCGACCGGTGGCGGTCACCGCCGACCTCGCCTCGTTCTGGCACTCCGGCTACCGGCAGGTCCGCGCCGAACTGCGCGGACGCTACCCACGCCACCCCTGGCCGGAGGACCCCACCACGGCCACGCCGACCCGGCACAGCGGGCGTCGACGGTAGCCCGGTGTCCGCCGGTCAGGGCTCCTCGACCACGTCGGCGATGACGACCGTGACATTGTCCGGCCCACCGGCCTGCAACGCCAGGTCGATGAGGGTACGCCCGCAGGCCTCCCGATCCGGCTGGCTCGCCAGCACCTCGGCCAGGGTCTCGGCGCGTACGACGTTGGACAGCCCGTCGCTGCACAGCAGCCAGCGGTCGCCGGCCCGGGGCACCATCGTGGCGTACGTCGGGGAGACCTCGTCGCCCTGCAACGCCTGGGTCACCACGGCGCGGCGGGGATGGCTTCCGGCCTGGTCCGGCGTGATCAACCCCTGGTCGACGAGCATCTGCACGAAGGTGTCGTCCCGGGTGATCTGCTTGAGCACGCCGTCGCGGAACAGGTAGGCCCGGGAGTCACCCACGTGGGCCAGCGCCAGGCAGCTACCGGTACGCGCGAACAGCAGCGCGGTCAAGGTGGTGCCCATGCCCTGCCGCTGGGGATCCTCGGCGACCGCCTGGCGGATCCGCTCGGTGGCGAGCTGGATGCCGTTCTGGAGCGCGGCGACCAGCGCGTCCTCCGGTGTCTCCACGTCCAACGGGGCCACTGACGAGATGGCGATGGCGCTGGCGAGGTCCCCGGCGGCCATGCCGCCCATGCCATCGGCGACGGCGACCAGCCAGGTGCCGGAATGCAAGGCGTCCTGGTTTCCGCTACGGATCAGCCCACGGTCGCTCGTCCCGGCGGAACGCAGCTTCAGGGTCATGGCACGCAGCCTGCCAGGAGTAGGGCTCAGTTGTCTCTAGGAGATCGGTACGACCCGGCGTGGCGCGGCGAATCTCACTCAGTGTGAACGTTAACGCTCATCGGGCGCGGTCGATTGACATGTGTTGCGCGTCCTGGAAACATGCCCGATACCTGGGAGCGCTCCCAGGTCCGTACCCCCACTTCACCAGTTCCGTCCCGCTCGTCGGAAGGACTCCCCCGTGACGCCATCCCGACGTCGTCTCGCGGTGCTCGCCGCGGCGACCGCCGTGGCGCTGGTCGGCGGTAGTGCCGGCACCGCTTTCGCCGACCCACCCGCCGACGCCCCCGAACAGATCCGCAACGGTGATTTCAGCGACGGCTCGTCGCCTTGGTTTTCCTACGGCACCGACTCCCTCGGCGTGGTAGACGGCCAGCTCTGTGCCACCGTGGCCGGCGGCCTGGCCAACCCCTGGGACGCCGGCATCGGCCACGACGCGCTTCCGCTGATCGCCGGCGCCGAGTACACCCTCGGCTTCGACGTCACCGCGACGCCCGGCGGCTCGGTCGCCGCCGTGCTGCAACTCGGCAGCGAGCCCTACACCGGCTACTACTCGGTCACCGCCGCCGCGACGCCGACCCAGCAGCGGATCGAACGCACCTTCGTCGCGCCGACCGACGACGACCGCGCCCAACTCATCTTCCAGGTCGGCGGCGCCGCCGAGGCGCAGACCGTCTGCCTGGACGACATCTCGTTGCGCGGCGGAAACCCGCCCGAGCCCTACGTGCCGGACACCGGTCCCCGAGTCCGGGTCAACCAGGTCGGTTACCTGCCCGGCGGGCCGAAGAACGCCACCGTGGTCACCGACGCGACCGAGGCGCTGCCCTGGAAGCTGCACTCCGCCTCCGGTGCCGTGCTGGCCAGCGGCACCACCACCGTCCGGGGCGTCGACGAGGCGTCGGCGCAGCACGTGCACACGGTCGACTTCTCCTCGTACCGCACCCCGGGTCAGGGGCTGACGCTGGCCGTGGACGGCGAGGTCAGCCACCCCTTCGACATCTCCGGCACCATCTACGACCAGCTGCGCTCGGACGCGTTGCAGTTCTTCTACATCCAGCGCAGTGGCATCGCCATCGACGGTGACCTGGTCGGCGAGGAGTACGCCCGCCCCGCCGGTCACCTGGACGTCGCCCCGAACCAGGGTGACACCAACGTGCCCTGCGCCGCCGGAGCCTGCGACTACCGCCTCGACGTACGCGGCGGCTGGTACGACGCGGGTGACCACGGCAAGTACGTGGTCAACGGCGGCATCGCCACCTACCAGCTGCTCAGCGCCTTCGAGCGGACCAAGAACGCCCCCACGGGCGAGTTCGGCGCCAACCTCGGCGACGGCACGCTGCGGCTGCCCGAGCGGGACAACGGGGTGCCGGACATCCTCGACGAGGCCCGCTGGGAGCTGGAGTTCCTGATGCGGATGCAGGTGCCGGCCGGTAAGCCGCTGGCGGGCATGGCCCACCACAAGATCCACGACCGGAACTGGACCGGCCTGCCGATGCGGCCCGAGGACGACCCGGAGCCGCGCGAGCTGCACCCGCCGTCCACCGCCGCCACCCTGAACCTGGCCGCCGTGACCGCCCAGTGCGCCCGGCTGTTCGCCCCGTACGACAAGGAGTTCGCGCAGCGCTGCGGCAGCGCGGCGAAGACCGCGTACGCGGCGGCCAAGGCCAACCCGGCCCGGTACGCGCCGTCGTCCGGCAACGGCGGTGGCCCGTACGACGACACCAACGTCACCGACGAGTTCTACTGGGCGGCCGTCGAGCTGTACCTGACCACCGGTGAGGCCACCTACCTGACCGACCTGACCGCCTCGCCGCACCACACCGGCGACGTCTTCGACGTGCGTGGTTTCGGCTGGCAGAGCGTGGCCGCGCTGGGCCGCCTCGACCTGGCGACGGTGCCGAACGGGCTGCCCGCCGCCGACCTGGCCCGGGTCCGCGCGTCGGTCACCACCGCCGCCGACGGCTACCTCGCCGAGATCGGCCGTCAGGCGTACGGGCTGCCCATGCCGGGCGACCCGGGTAGCTACTTCTGGGGCGGCAACGGCGCCATCCTCAACAACGCCGTCGTGCTGGCCACCGCGTTCGACCTGACCGGCGACGAGAAGTACCGGGACGGTGCGGTGCAGACGATGGACTACATCCTCGGCCGCAACGCGCTGAACATCTCGTACGTCACCGGGTGGGGCGAGCACGCGGCGGAGAACCAGCACAGCCGGATCTTCGGCTACCAGCTCGACCCGAGCATGCCGAAGCCGCCCGCCGGGTCGATCGCCGGTGGACCGAACGCCGCGCTCCAGGACCCGTTCGTGGAGCAGCTGCTCGAGGGCTGCGCGCCGATGTTCTGCTTCGTCGACGACATCGCCTCGTACTCCACCAACGAGGTGGCGATCAACTGGAACTCGGCGCTGGCCTGGGTCGCCTCGTTCGTGGCCGACCAGGGCGACTCCGCGGCGGTGCCGGCACCGACCTGCACGGTCTCCTACACCAACTACGGCTCGTGGGAGGGCGGCACCGGCTTCACCGCCCAGGTGAACATCCGCAACACCGGCACCGCGCCGGTCAACGGCTGGACCGCCCGGTTCGCCTTCACCGGCGACGCCAAGGTGCGCGACGCGTGGATGGCCGACGTGACGCAGTCCGGGGCCACGGTGACCGCGAAGGGTGAGTCGTACAACTCGCGGATCAACCCGGGCAGCTCGGTGATGTTCGGATTCAACGCCACCACCGGCAGCGGCGCGAACCCCGCGCCGAACCTGGTCACGGTCAACGGCGCAGCCTGCACCGTTTCCTGATCCCCGGGTGGGGTGCCGACGGCGACCGGCGCCCCACCCGGCCCCCATCTGATCGACGTCCGGTCCGGACCCCCCGCGCGGGGTCCGGACCGGACTCGTCGGCTCACCGGACCGGACTCGTCGGCTCAGGCGCGCAGCTTCGGCAGCACCTGGTCGCCGAAGGCGTCCAGGAAGGGCCGCTGCTCCTGCCCGACGTGGTGCAGTGCGATCTGGTCGAAGCCGAGATCGACGTACTCCTCCAGCCAGCCCACGTGCCGACCCAGGTCGGCGGAGATGTTGACCACCTCCGCGAGCCGGGTCATCGGTACCGCTTCGGAGACCACGTCGAAGTGCTCCGGAGTGTCCAGGTCCCAGCAGACCGGCGGGGCGAAGACGTTGCTGCGCCACTGGTCGTAGGCGATCGCCTCGGCCTCGTCCTGGGACGGTGCCCAGCTCAGGTGCACCTGGAGGTGCACCGGTCCACGGCCTCCGGCCTCCCGGTACGCGTCGACCATGCGGCGCAGGTGGTCGGTCGGCGCGTTGACGGTGATCAGGCCGTCCGCCCACTCGGCGCACCAGCGCGCGGTGGCCACGCTGACCGCGGCGCCGACCAGCGCCGGCGGCTGTTCCGGGCGGCTCCACAGTTTCGCCCGGTCGACCCGGACCAGACCGTCGTGGCTGACCTCCTCACCGGCCAGCAGCGCCCGGATGATTTCCACGCACTCGCGCAGCCGGGCGTTGCGTACCTCCTTGCGCGGCCACACGTCGCCGGTGATGTGCTCGTTGGCGGCCTCGCCGGAGCCCAGCGCGGCCCAGAACCGCCCGGGATACATGGCGGCGAGGGTGCCGATCGCCTGGGCGATGATCGCCGGGTGGTAGCGCTGTCCGGGCGCGTTGACCACCCCGAACGACAGGCCGGTGGCCTGTAACGCCGAGCCGAGCCAGGACCAGGCGAATCCGGAGTGCCCCTGACGTTCGCTCCAGGGCGCGAAGTGGTCCGAGCACATGGCGGCGTCGAAGCCGACGTGCTCGGCGTGGACCACCGCCGCCAGCAGCTCACGCGGGTGGATCTGCTCGTGGGAAGCGTGAAAAGCGATCGCCGTCATGCCGAGTTCCCCTACCCACCCCAGGACGGATGTAAGCAAGGGCCCCTTGCTAACGCCTCGTGTATAGGAAGGGCCCCTTCCTTACACCCCTGCGTCGCATGGCGGGTTATTCGGAGTGGGCGCCGGCACCGGCGGAGGCGGTGCCCTCCCCCACCCAGACCGTCTTGACGTTGCAGAACTCGTGCATGCCCTGGGCGGACAGCTCTCGGCCGTAGCCGGAGTTCTTCACTCCGCCGAAGGGCAGCTCGGGGTGAGACGTCGTCATCCCGTTGATGAAGACGGCCCCGGCCTCCAGGTCGGTGGCGAACCGCTGCTGCTCCCCCGGGTCGCGGGTCCAGGCGTTCGAGCCGAGCCCGAAGCTGGTGCCGTTGGCCAGCTCGACGGCCTCCTCGTACGACGCGGCGCGGTACAGACCGGCGACCGGCCCGAACACCTCCTCGTGCCACATCCGCATGCCCGGGTTCAGGTCGGTCACCACCGTCGGTGGGTAGAACCAGCCCGGCCCGGTCGGCTTCTCGCCGCCGCAGAGCACTGTCGCGCCCTTGTCGACGGCGTCACGAACCTGCGCGTCGACCTCGTCCCGGCCCCGCTCGGAGGCCAGCGGGCCGACATCGGTGGCGTCGTCCATCGGGTCGCCCACCCGCAGCGCCGCCATCCGCTTGGCGAACGCCTCGGCGAAGGCGTCGTAGACGTCGGTGTGCACGATGAAGCGCTTCGCCGCGATGCAGGACTGTCCGTTGTTCTGGCAGCGGGCGGTGGTGGCCACCTGGGCGGCCAGTTCCACGTCGGCGGAGGGCATCACCACGAACGGGTCGCTGCCGCCCAGTTCCAGCACCGTCTTCTTCAGCTCCCGGCCGGCGATCTGCGCGATCGACCGGCCGGCGACCTCACTGCCGGTCAGCGTGGCCGCGCGTACCCGGGGATCGCTCAGGATCCGGTCCACCGCCTCGGAGCCGACCAGCAGGGTGGTGAACGCGCCCTCGGGGAAACCGGCCCGCCGGAACAGGTCCTCCAGCAGCACCGCGGTCTGCGGCACGTTGGAGGCGTGCTTGAGCAGGCCGGTGTTGCCGGCCATCAGGGCCGGCGCGGCGAAGCGCATGACCTGCCAGAGGGGGAAGTTCCACGGCATCACCGCCAGCACCGGCCCGATCGGCTGGTAGCGGACGAACGCCCGGGTCGCCGAGACCGCCTCGGCGTCGGCCGGCACGTCGGCGAGGAACTCGGCGGCCCGGTCGGCGTAGAAGCGGCAGGCCGTGGCGCACTTGGTGACCTCGGCCTTGGCGGCGGCGAGGGTCTTGCCCATCTCGGTGGTCATCAGCCGGGCGATCTCGTCCCGTTCCGCCTCCAGCAGCTCGGCGGCGGCGGTCAACCACCGCCCACGTTGCTCGATCGTGGTGCCGCGCAGCTGCCGGTACGCCAGGTCGGCCCGTTCGATCGCGCCGTCGATCTGCTCGTCGGACATCGCCTCGTACGTCTTGAGCACCTGGCCGTTGACCGGGTTGGTGGTGGCGATGGTCATCAGGGCTACTCCCGTCACTCGAAGAGTGAGTGCCGCACGCCGGGCTCCTCCCGACGGCGGGCGGCGCGACGACGCTGGATGACGATCAGGTCGACGACGGCGACCAGCGCGAAGACGGCGCAGACGACACCCAACCAGACCACGTCGGCCCGAAACGCCAGTACCGCGAAGACAATCATGGTGACGAGCCCGAAACTGGCCAGCGCCAGGCGCAGGTTCAGCGCGCTGTACGCGTGACCGACCGTGCCACGGGCACGCCGAGGCTGTGATCTCGTCATCACCTCCTCCTACCCCACGTCGCCAGCGCTAACCGTCACGACCCGCACGGCGTTCACCGGAGAACCGGTCGTCGCGGCCCCCGGAGGCTCGGCGCCGCATGTAGCACGCCGGATCGCGGTACGACAGACCACTGCCGCATCCCCGACAGCAGCGCCCGCTCGACCCGACCTCTACGCGTAGAGTCACCGTGCCATCGCTGTGAGCTGTGAGGCTGGGGACGTCATGCCTGGACGCTGGACCACCGCCGCCGTCTGCCTGCTCGCACTCGTCGCACTGGCCTGCGAGGCCGGTGGTGAGGCGGCGCCCCGACCGTCGGGCACGGCCCAGCCCGGCTCCCCCCGCGTCGTCGCCGCCCTCGGCGACTCGATCACCACGGGCTTCGGGTCCTGTCTGCTGCTCACCTCGTGTCAGCGCAACTCCTGGTCGACCGGGGACGGGCTGCGGGTCGACAGTCACTACCGACGGCTGCTCGACCGCAACCCGGGGCTGCGCGGCAAGGCGTACAACCACGCCCGGCCGGGGGCCCGTGCCGACGCGCTGGCCGGGCAGGCCGAGGCGGCGGTACGCGACCGCGCCGACTACGTGACGGTGCTGGTCGGCGCCAACGACGCCTGCCGCGCCACGATCGATGCGATGACGCCGGTCGACCAGTTCCGGGCCGACATCGACCGAGGGTTGCGGGTGCTGCGCGAGGGACGCCCGAAGGCCCGGGTGCTGGTCGTGAGCATCCCGAACCTGTACCGGCTCTGGGAGGTCGGCCACGACGAACCCCGGGCGGTACGCGCCTGGCGGCACGGGGTGTGTCCGGCGCTGCTGGCCGACGCGACGTCGACCGCACCGGCGGACCGCAGCCGCCGCGCGGCCTTCCGGAAACAGATCTCGGCGTACAACGGTCAACTGAAGGCGGCGTGCCGGGCCTACGGATCCCGCTGCCGCTACGACGGCGGCGCCGCGCACCGGGTCCGGTTCGACCTGAGTATGGTCAACCCGCTCGACTACTTCCACCCCAACACCAGCGGCCAGTCCCGCCTCGCCGAGGTCACGTGACGCCCCTCCGGCTACGCCGACTGATCGCCCGACTCATCGCCGGGACGTGGTGACGGGATGCGGGGGGTGCCGTGCTGGCGGTACAGCGCCCGGGAACGCTCGGCCAGTTTCTTGGTGGCCGAGGAGTTCGCCCAGGTGCCCAGGATGATCGCCGCTCCGGGGACCAGCTTGGCGAAGACTCGCTTCGCCGCGCGTACCCCGGCCATCTGGGCGAGCCGGATCCCGAGGTGCAGCATCACCCGGCCGAGCGGTGCCTGCGCACCACCGCCGAACAGCGCACCCGCCCGCTCCCGGCCGGCCGCCACGCCCAGCGCCAGGCGGGCGCTCGCGGCGGCCTTGTGCACCTTCTGGAGCACCAACAGGTCGGTGGCACGGTCGGTGTGGGTCGGATCGGTGCCGTACGCGGCGGCGACGTGCAGGACCATCCGGGCCTGGGTCCAGGCCAGTACGCCGACGTCGATCACCGCGCCGGGAAGTCCGGCCGCGCCGGATACGGCACCGGAAAGCCGGGCCTGGTTGACGAACCGCCGCACCGCCTGCTCCGCCAGGGCCTCGGTGCTGATCCCCGGCTGGGCGGCCCGGATCCGTTGCGCCCACTGCGCGGCCTCCGGACCGAGCCGGCGCACCGCCTCCAGGGCGAGGTGCTCCGGGGCGTACTGCGGATCCTGGCGCATCCGGTCCCACAGCGTGGCCGGGGGCGACTCGTCATCCTGGTCGCCCGACGGTGGCGTGGGCGGGATGACGGACTGGCCCTCGGCGGGCACGGGATCGCTCATCACCTCTCCCTTCGGTGGCGCGCATCCATATGTACCCCGCGCGGGCAACGCCGTACCGTCGGCCGATCAGCCACCGACGGTCGGGCCGGGCGGACCCGCGCCACAGGAATGGACGAGGATGGCAGGTACGTTTTGGCGATCGGGAGCCGGCGTCTGTTCGGCGTCCCGTTACGCACTCGCAGGGAGGCCGCACCGGTGCTCGATCCACACGAGCTCTACGAACTCACCGACGATCTGCCCGACCTCGGTCAGCCGGTCCTGATCCAGGCGCTCACCGGCTTCGTCGACGCCGGGAACGCGAGCCGGCTCGCCCGCGAACAGTTGCTCACATCGCTGGAGTCCCGCCCGATCGCCCGGTTCGACCTGGACCAGCTCTTCGACTACCGTTCCCGCCGCCCGGTGATGACCTTCGTCGAGGACCACTGGGAGAGCTACGACGACCCGGTGTTGGAGCTGCACCTGCTCCACGACGACGACGAGACCCCGTTCCTGCTGCTCACCGGCCCGGAACCCGACCTCCAGTGGGAGCGGTTCACGGCGGCCGTCGCCGGGCTCGCCGCCCGGCTGGACGTCCGGCTCACCGTCGGGCTCAACGCGATCCCGATGGCGGTGCCGCACACCCGACCGACCGGCGTGACCGCGCACGCCACCCGGCGTGACCTGATCTCCGGCTACGAACCGTGGCTGCAACGGGTGCAGGTGCCCGGCAGCGTGGGTCACCTGCTGGAGTTCCGGCTGGGCGAGGCGGGGCGGGACGCGCTGGGCTTCGCCGCGCACGTGCCGCACTACGTGGCGCAGGCCGAGTATCCGGCCGCCGCCGAGGTGCTGCTGGCCTCGGTGTCCCGGAGCACCGGGCTGCTGCTGCCGAGGGACGGGCTGCGGTCGGCCGCCGAGGTGGTACGGGTCGAGATCGACCGGCAGGTCGCCCAGAGCGACGAGGCCACCACCCTGGTCCAGGCCCTTGAGGAGCAGTACGACGCGTACGCCCGGGGTCGGGGTGAGAAGAACCTGCTCGCCGCGGAGAGCGGTCCGCTGCCCACCGCGGAGGAACTCGGCGCCGAGTTGGAGCGTTTCCTCGCCGAGCAGACCCGCCCGAACAACGACACCCCGGGAGGCTGAGCGGGGCGAGTCACGCGGAGCCGACCGGAATGGGGCAGGCTGGCATCATGCGCCTGGCGACGTGGAACGTGAACTCGGTGAAGGCCCGACTGCCCCGGCTGCTCGACTGGCTGGCCGGCACCGCGCCGGATGTGGTCTGCCTGCAGGAGACCAAGTGCCCGGACGGTGCCTTCCCGGTGGCCGAGGTGGGCGCGCTGGGTTACACGGTGGCCAGTCACAGCGACGGGCGGTGGAACGGGGTGGCCATCCTGTCCCGGGTCGGCCTGGCCGACGTCACCGTCGGGTTTCCCGGCGAGCCCGGATTCCCCGAGCCGGAGGCCCGGGCGATCTCGGCCACCTGCGGCGGGCTGCGGGTCTGGTCGGTGTACGTGCCGAACGGCCGCACGCCCGACGACCCGCACTACGGGTACAAGTTGGCCTGGTTGGCGGCGCTGCGCGACGCGCTGGACACCGAGCTGGCGAGTTCGGTGCCGCTGGCCGTCTGCGGTGACTTCAACGTGGCCCCCACCGACGACGACGTGTGGGATCCGGCGCTGTTCGTCGACTCCACCCACGTCACGCCACCCGAACGGGCCGCCCTGGCGGCGCTGCGTGATCTCGGCCTGGTCGACGTGGTGCCCACCCCGATGAAGGGTCAGCATCCGTTCACCTACTGGGACTACCGGGCGGGGATGTTCCACCAGAACAAGGGCATGCGGATCGACCTGGTGTACGCCTCGGCCCGGCTGGCCCGCGCCGTCCGATCGGCCTATGTGGACCGGGAGGCCCGCAAGGGCAAGGGCCCTTCCGACCACGCCCCCATCGTCGTCGACGCCGACCTGGTCCCGACCGTCGAGTCACTCTGAGCGCGGTGTAGCTGCGGGTGGTGTCGCCGCCCGCCGTGGGCGCACCTGGCCCCGGCGGTCCGTCGCACGCGCCTGCCCCCGGTGGTCGGTCGGACACACCTGGCCGCTGCGGTCCGTCGGACGCACCTGGCCGCTGTGGTCTGTCGGATCAGCGGCAGCTCGCTGAAACTCAGGGGACATGGCCTGACCTGCGCCAATACGCTGGGTTGAGCAGCGCGGCAGACGCGCTGGCAGACCGTCCGCACGGCGAGGAGTAAGCCCGTGACCGACGAGATCCGACCCACCGCCCTCACCCCACCGTCCGGCTGCGCCCTCGGCTGGCAGCCCAGTGCCCTGGCCCCCGTCTTCTGGGGCTGGCGCGAGTACGGGCCGACCGACGGCGCACCCACCCGGGTCCGGGTGTTCCATCCGAGCATCGATTCCACTCCGAACACGGCGCAGTTGCTCAGCGGCTGCGGCAGGTACCCGTTGATCGTGTTCGCCCACGGCTACTGCGAGCAGGACGACAACCACTACCAGCGCTGGGTTCGCACCCCGGCGGCGCTGGCCCGTTCCGGTTACATCGTCGCCGTGCCCGAACTGCCGAACATTCACGTGCACCCGGCGCAGAGCCCCGGCACCCAGCAGGTGCTGGCCAGCACCGTGACCTGGATGCGGCAGGGCTGGCCCGGTAAGGAGGTGCTGCTGCCCGCCGCGAAGACCGGGCTGGCCGGCCATTCCTACGGTGCGCTGCACGCCGGTATCCTCGCCACCCGCATCCAGGTCGCTGCCGTCGCCTCGCTCAGCGGGGTGTGGAACGACTGGCAGCCCGGCTACGGCACCAAGCCCATCCATCAGGGCACGGTGCCCCGCCTGTTGACCTGGGGAACCGACGATCCGCAGGCCACCCTCGACGCCCCGACCTGGAACGCCATCGCCAAGCCCCGGCACCGGGCCGTCTACGGCGGGGCCGACCACTACGACTACTTCCCGTACAACCAGGACCTGCCCTGCCGGACGAGCAGCGGGCCCTGTCCACACGTCGGCATCGCCACCGACGACCTGTTGATCATGTTCTTCGCCAACTACCTGCCGCCGGAGCTCTGGCCCGACCTGCCCAGCCGCATCCCCAACAACCTGGTCCCGCCGCCGCTGAACCTCCCTCCCGAGCAGGGCTTCTACGCCGGTGGCCACCTCACCGGGCTGTCCACCTTCAACGCCAACTCGTCGTGCAGCCTCGCCCTCTCGGTGGAGCTGCCGCTGGACAAGACCGTCCCCCACGTCCGCGAGATGCTGCGCCACCAGGCCGATCAGGCCGTACGAGCCGCCGGTCTGGTGCCGGTCTTCACCGGGTCGACCAGTCCGGCGGCATGGGTAGCGAGCCAGTCGCCCGCAGGTGGGACGAAGGTGGTCGCGGACAGCGCGGTCTCGATGACGATGCAGTCCGGCCCGCTCCCGTAACCAGCCCGGTCCGCCGGGGCAGGGTCGCAATCCGGCGGGTGACGGAGGGGTGGCGGGGCCGCCGCCTCGCCAGTGATGGCCCTGCCACACCCGCTACCTCGGGTACTGCGGCCACGATTCCCGGCGGTGGCCGCCGGACTAGGGTTGAGGCCATGGCAGTCGTGAAGATCAACGCGATCGACGTCCCGCCCGGTGCCGGCGAGGAGTTGGAGAAGCGGTTCGCCGCCCGGGCCCGCGCGGTGGAGAACTCCCCCGGTTTCCTCGGCTTCGAGCTGCTGCGCCCGGTGGCCGGGGAGAGCCGCTACTTCGTCTACACCAGGTGGGAGAGCGAGCAGGCGTACCAGGACTGGGCCTCCGGTCCGGCGCGCGCCGCCCATGCCGCCCCGCCCGGCGCCGAACAACGGCCCCCGGTCGCCTCCGGCGCCACCCTGCTCGAATTCGAGGTCGTGCAACAGGTTCCCTGACCGGTGCCCGTGCACCGGGCGACGGCCAGGTGCCGCGTCGGCGTCAGGCGGGGCGGGTGGTGGTGAGGGTGGCGAAGGCGATGACGTTGTCGGCGTAACCGGTGCCGCCGCCCACCCACTGGCCTCCGCAGGTGATCAGCCGCAGGCCGGGTGGGCCCTCGTGGCCGTACACCCGGTCGGCCGGTAGTCGATCCTTCGGGAAGCGTTCCACCGAGTTCACCGTGAAGACGGCGACCGAGTCGTCCTCCCGAACCACCTCGACGGTGTCTCCCGCCTTCAGCCTGCCCAGGTGGTAGAAGACCGATGGGCCGCTCTTGGTGTCCACGTGCCCGACGATGACCGCCGGACCGGGCTCGCCCGGCACCGGCCCACGGTCGTACCACCCGGTCTCCTCGTGTCGGCTCAACGGTGGCACGTCGATCGAACCGTCCGGCGCGTCACCGACCGGTTTCACCGGCGCCGAGACGTCGATGGTCGGGATGGTCAGGCTCACCGGCCGCGCGGCGGGCGCCACCGCCGGTGGGCTGGACGTTCGTTCACCGCCGGTGGCGGCCCAGTCCAGGGGGCTTCCGACCCGATGCCCGAGCCCGGCACCGGTGGCGAAGACGCCGGCCAGCACGAGCACCGCCGCGAGCGGCAGCGACCACGGGCTGCGCCCGGACCGCCGCGCCCGCTCGGGCCTTCCGGTGGCGCGGGGAGCACGACGCCGGTCGGTGGGCAGCGGCGACAGGCTGGAGCGCCGGGCGGCGACGTCCGGCACGGCCGCCCGGCCGCGCGGCCGCGCGCGATCGGACGGCCGCGCGGGATCGCGCGAGCGCGTGGGATCGGGCACGTGCTCGCGGCCGTACGAACGCGCGGGATCGAACGGCCGTGCGGGGCCGTGCGAACGCGCGGGGTCGGGCGGGCGCGCCGGGTCGGGCGGGGGAACGAACAGATCGGGACGGTGGGTCGGGCGGGGCGGGCTACCGGTGGGACGGGCCGCACGACCGGCGCCGACGGGCCGGGCCGGACGACCAGAACCGGCCGAGCCGGTGGGGCGGGGTGCGCGGGCGGCGGCCATGGCGGCTCACCGCCGGGTGCCGCGACGGCGGGTAGCGGTGACCCAGAGGACCATGCCGGTGACGGTCAGCGCCAGCCCGCCGGGGAGCAGCAGACCGGCGGTGACCGTGCTGGCGGACCCACCGAAGCCGGTCGCCGGCCCTCGGCTGGGCTTCGCGTGGCGTACCACCTGGATCATGGTGGAGGCGGTCTCGCCGCCCCGGCACTCCAGCTTGACCCGGTAGTTGCCGGGGAGCACCCGGTCCTTCACCATGGCCGTTCCGGTCAGCAGGCCGCGCTGCGGCTGGACGGCGACCCGGCCGAACGCGTCCGAGACGACGATGGCCCCCACCGAGTTGTCGTGGCAGCTCGCCCGCAGACCGACCAGGTGTCCCGGTTCCACCATGCTCGGCGAGACCTCCACGAACACGGTCGGGCCGGGCTGCGGTGCGCCCACGGGCACACCGGGCTGCCCATCGCCGGGCTGTCCGGCGGCGAGCGGCGCGACGGCGGGCCACCCGGCGGTGCGTGACTCGGCAGTGGTCGAGGCGGGCGTCGGCGCGGGCGCCGAGCCCGGCGCGACGGTCACCGCCCCGGCCGACGCCGCCGTCGGCAGCGGAGCGACCAGGGCGATCGAGAGCAGCGGAGCGATGGTGGCGAGGGTACGCAGACCAGCGGCGGACGGCCCCGGACGAGTGCGGGTCACTGCTGGCACGATGCCCCCTCCCGGTGCGCCGGGGCGGTCGCCGGGCCCTACGGGCACCCGGTGCTGCCTTCCACCGATGATGGTCTCACCACCGGGCGTACATCACATCCGGTTCGGCGCGGTGCTCACGTAGGCTCGGTTGGTGGTGACCTCCACCGACCCGACTCCCGCTGTCGCCGCGCCGCCCGTGGCGCGGGCGATTCGCACCTACCACCCACGGCGCGGCCGGATGAGCGGCCGCCAGGTGGCGGCGTTGGAGCAGCTCTGGCCCCGGTACGGTCTGCGCGTCGCCGACGCCGACCCGTTCGACCCCGTCGCCCTGTTCGGCCGTCGCGCCAAACTGGTGGTCGAGATCGGATCGGGCATGGGCGACGCGACCGCCGAGATGGCCGCCGCCGACCCGGATCGAGATTATCTGGCGGTCGAGGTGCACACCCCCGGAATCGCCAACCTGCTGGACCTGATCCACCGCCGTGACCTGGGCAATGTCCGGATCGTCGAGGGCGACGCGATGGAGTTGCTCGACCTGCTGCCACCCGCGTCGCTGGACGCGGTGCACGTCTTCTTCCCGGATCCGTGGCCGAAGTCCCGCCACCACAAGCGGCGGTTGATCCAGCCCGGTCACGTCGCCCGGTTGCGTTCCCGGTTGGCCGTCGGCGGCACGCTGCACTGCGCCACCGACTGGGCCGAGTACGCCGAGTCGATGCGGGCGACGCTGGACGCCGACCCCGGCCTGGTCAACGCCTTCGACGGCTACGCACCCCGGCCCGCGTACCGGCCGGTGACCCGGTTCGAGCGACGGGCACTGCGCGCCGGCCGCCCGATCGCCGACCTGATCTACCACCGCCGCCGGTAAGGAAGGGCACCTTGTTAACGCCTGGTGTATAGGAAGGGCCCCCTGCTAACACCACCGCCCGCCCAGGCACCCGCCAAAGGCCGGTTGGCGTACGGGGGCGTGATCCAGGCACCATGGAGCGGCCATGACACTCACCGCCGCGCTGCCGAAGACCGCCGATCCCGACACCCTCTACGACGCGTTCGCCAGTTGGGCGTCCGAGCGCGGCCTGGACCTCTACCCCCACCAGGAGGAGGCGGTCATCGAGATCGTCTCCGGGGCCAACGTGATCATGAATACGCCGACCGGCTCGGGCAAGAGCCTGGTCGCCATCGCCGCCCACTTCGCCGCCCTGGCCGACGACCGGACGACCTTCTACACCGCGCCGATCAAGGCGCTGGTGTCGGAGAAGTTCTTCGCGCTGTGTGAGATCTTCGGCGCCGAGAACGTCGGGATGCTCACCGGCGACGCCAGCGTGAACGCCGACGCCCCGATCATCTGCTGCACCGCCGAGATCCTGGCGAACCTGGCGCTCCGCGAGGGCGCCAAGGCCGACGTCGGCCAGGTGATCATGGACGAGTTCCACTTCTACGCCGAACCGGACCGGGGCTGGGCCTGGCAGGTGCCGCTGATCGAGTTGCCGCAGGCGCAGTTCGTGCTGATGTCGGCCACCCTGGGGGACACCACCCGATTCGTCGACGACCTGACCCGGCGCACCGGTCGGGCGACCGCCGTCGTGCGCTCGGCCGAGCGGCCGGTCCCGCTGCTCTTCTCGTACGCGATGACGCCGCTGCACGAGACGCTCGAAGAGCTGCTGGAGACCAAGCAGGCCCCGGTGTACGTCGTGCACTTCACCCAGGCCGCCGCCCTGGAACGCGCCCAGGCGCTGATGAGCGTCAACGTCTGCACCCGGGCCGAGAAGGACATGATCGCGCAGGCGATCGGCGGATTCCGGTTCACCTCCGGCTTCGGCAAGACTTTGTCCCGGCTGGTCCGGCACGGCATCGGGGTGCACCACGCCGGGATGCTGCCCAAGTACCGCCGGCTGGTGGAGACCCTCGCCCAAGCCGGGCTTCTCAAGGTCATCTGCGGTACGGACACCCTCGGCGTCGGCATCAACGTGCCGATCCGCACGGTGCTGTTCACCGGCCTGTCCAAGTACGACGGGGTACGCACCCGGCTGCTCAAGGCCCGCGAGTTCCACCAGATCGCCGGGCGGGCCGGGCGGGCCGGGTTCGACACTCTCGGCCGGGTCGTGGTGCAGGCACCGGAGCACGTCATCGAGAACGAGAAGGCCCTCGCCAAGGCCGGCGACGACCCGAAGAAGCGCCGCAAGGTGGTACGCAAGAAGCCGCCGGAGGGCTCGATCGGGTGGGGCAAGCCCACCTTCGACCGCCTGGTGGAGGCCGAACCGGAGCCGCTGACGTCGAGCTTCCAGGTCAGCCACTCGATGCTGCTCAACGTCATCGGCCGCCCCGGCGACGCGTTCGCGGCCATGCGGCACCTGCTCACCGACAACCACGAGGACCGGGCCGCGCAGCGTCGACACATCCGCCGGGCCATCGCCATCTACCGCGCGTTGCGGGCCGGCGGGGTGGTCGAGGAACTGCCCGAGCCGGACGAGACCGGGCGGCGGGTCCGGCTCACCGTCGACCTCCAACTCGACTTCGCGCTCAACCAGCCGCTGTCGCCGCTCGCGCTGGCCACCATCGAGCTGCTGGACCAGGAGTCGCCGTCGTACGCCCTGGATGTGCTGTCGGTGATCGAGTCGATCCTCGACGACCCGCGTCAGGTGCTCTCCGCGCAGCAGTTCAAGGCCCGTGGCGAGGCGGTCGCCGCGATGAAGTCCGAGGGCATCGAGTACGAGGCCCGACTCGAACTGCTCGACGAGGTGACCTGGCCCAAGCCGCTCGCCGAGCTGCTGGAGAACGCCTACGAGATGTACCGGCAGGGGCATCCCTGGGTCGCCGACCACCAGCTCTCCCCCAAGTCCGTGGTGCGGGACATGTACGAGCGGGCGATGACCTTCACCGAGTACGTGCAGTTCTACGGGCTGTCCCGCTCCGAGGGCCTGGTGCTGCGCTACCTCGCCGACGCGTACAAGACGCTGCGGCAGACGGTGCCGGAGGAGGCCAAGACCGAGGAACTGGTCGACCTGATCGAGTGGCTCGGCGAGCTGGTCCGCCAGGTCGACTCCAGCCTCATCGACGAGTGGGAGCGACTGCGCAACCCGACGGACCTGCCGGAGGTCGCCGCGGCTCTGGACGACCGACCGGCGGCGGTGACCCGCAACCCGCGCGCGTTCCGGGTGCTGGTGCGCAACGCCCTGTTCCGTCGGGTCGAGTTGGCCGCGCTACGGCAGTGGGACGCGTTGGGCGAGTTGGAGGCGGACTCCGGCTGGCACGCCGACGCCTGGGCCGACGCGTTGGAGCCCTACTTCGAGGCGTACGACGAGATCGGCACCGGTCCGGACGCCCGTGGCCCGGCGCTGCTGATGATCGATCAGGGCCGGGAACGCTGGACGGTGCGGCAGATTCTGGACGACCCGGAGGGCGACCACGACTGGGGCATCAGCGCGGAGATCGACCTCGCCGCCTCCGACGAGGCGGGCGCGGCCGTCGTGGCGATCACCGACGTCGGCCAGCTTTGAGATTTTCCGTAAAGGGGCCGTCCGGGATGCCCGGGCGGCCCCTTTCGTTCCCTGGGCGATGTTAGACCTGTCGATTAGAATATATGTACTAATCGAGTTCCTGACCTGGGAGGATGCTCGTGACCGCGCCCATCTCCGCCCCTCTTTCGCCGTACGCCACCCTCCTCGGTTTCACCCGGTACGTCGACCGCACCGGCCCGACCAAGGCCAGCTTCGTCGGCGGCCTGCGTCGACAGCGCGCGAGCCGCTCCGGGTTCAACCCGCACGGCCAGTTCGTCAAGGCGCTCAAGGCCGACATCGCCTTCCACACCGGCGGCACCCACCTGGCGCAGGTGGTCGACGTGGTCAAGCCCCGGTGGCGTCCGCTCTACCAGGCGCTGGTGCCCGGCGCGACGGCGTGGCTGCACTCGCTCGGCGAGCCGCGCGGCGTCGACCTGGCCCAGACCCGCGACGCACTCGCCATGCTCGGCGACCTCCCGATCAAGATCAACCCCCACTTCGGCATCCGGTACGCGGACGGCCACGCCGAGGCGGTGCGCCTGCACTTCGACGAGGCTCCGCCCAGTGATGAGGCGCTGCTGGCCGCGCTGCACCTGACCGCCCGGCACATGGACGCCGTCCTCCCGCACGCCGAGCCGGTCCTGGTCGACGTGCGCCGAGGCGTCACCCATCGAATGCCCGAGGGCGCCAAGCCCGACGAGATCGAACGGTGGCTCGCCGGCGAAGCCGCCGCCTTCCGCGCCATCTGGTCCGCCGCCTAGGAACGTCAGCGGTGTCGGGTCCGGACACCGGTCGTGCATCCGGACCCGACACCAACGCCGCCTCGTCGGCGGTTAGGGCCGGCCGTCCCCGACAGGTTCCGGAGTTATCCACAGGGGCAGCGACGCCGGTCACCGCTCGGCCAAGGTGGAGCGATGCCGGTGTCACCGAGGCGGCCCGCCCAGTTGCGGGGGCGCATCTTCCGAGGCTCCGAGATGGTCGCCCGAGGGCTGCTCACCCGCACCGAGCTGCGCAGCAAAGCCTGGCGTCAGCTCTTCCGGGATGTCTACGCGGACTCCCATCTCACGGTGTCGCACCGCACCCGTTGTCAGGCGGCGGCACGACTGCTGCTGCCCACCGGTGCCGCGGTGGCGGGCCGCAGCGCCGCGGCGCTGTTCGGCGTTCGCGGGGTGGCCGCCGACGAGCCGATCGACGTGCTCGTCCCGACCGGACGACGGTTCGGCCCGGTCTCGGGTCTGGTCGTGCACACCGCCGAGCTGGGCAGCGACGAGATCATCCTGCGCGACGACGTCCCGGTGACCAGCCCTGAGCGCACCTGCTGGGACCTTGCGCAGTGGTGCCCAGTCGAGGAGGCGGTGGCGACCGTGGACCAGCTCGCCGCCCGAGGCACGGTGCGCCTCGACCAGGTCGCCGCGTACGCCCGCTGCCGGATCGGTCTGCGCGGCTGGCGACGACTGCTGCGGGTGGTCGAGCTCGCCGACGCCGGGGCCGAGTCCATCCCCGAGTCACGGCTGCGGGTACGCATCGTGTTGGCCGGGCTGCCCAGGCCGGTGACCCAGTTCGTGGTGACCCGCGGGGGCAGGTTCATCGCGCGGGTCGACCTGGCGTGGCCGCAGTTGCGGGTGGCCGTCGAGTACGACGGACTGTGGCACGACGATCCTGAGCAGTTCCACCGTGACCGGCGACGCCTCAACCGCATCCTCGGCGAGGACTGGATCGTCCTGCACGTCACTGCCAAGCGGATGCGCGAGGATTTCGACGGCTTCCTCACCGAACTCCGCCAGACCCTCACCCGCCGCTCGGGGTGACCCCCGTCCAAGATCCGAGCAACTTCGGGGAAGTTGCTGCCTCAGGCGCCGTCGGACCCAGCAACATCCGGGAAGTTGTCCGGGTCTTGGGTCGGGTGGCGGGGGAGGTCGGTTAGCGGGAGGGGGGTGGGGGCGTCGGGGGGGCCGACGATGACGCGTACGGCGGGGAAACGGTCGGTGAGGAGTTGGCGGCAGGCGTCGCAGGGAGCGACCAGGGACCGGCCCCGGTCGCCGACCGTCACGACGGTCTCCAGCTCCGTCACGCCCTGGGTGGCGGCGGTGCCGAGGGCGACCGTCTCAGGGCACGCGCCGCCGGTCGCGTGCACCACGTTCACGGCGGAGATGACCCGACCGTCAGGGGTACGGGCCGCCGTGGCGAGCGTGTGCATGGCGCTGCGGCAGCGCAGCTTCGCCACCGCGCTGGCGGCCTGCACCAGCGCCCGATCGGTGTCGCGCATCGTCATCGGTGTCCCCGTGGTCCGCTCATAGCTCGCGCTCAACATCCAGCAAGGCGATCAACGATAGACCGCCAACACGCTGGTGCCAGACCACCGCCCCGTCTTACCCGCCTTCGACTCCCCTGTCCCGGCCGGCCGGTGCCGCTCTGCTTCAACCCACGCACCGCTTCATGGCCGCGACCGTTGCGCCGAGTGAAGCAGAGCAAGCAGGCGCAGGGGCAGCCCCAGAGGGGTTGTCACCGTGCCGCCGACCAGGGCCGGACCACCACGCAGGAAGGGCCGGGCACCACCACGCAGGAGCGCCAGGCAGGAGAGCGCCAGGCAGGAGACGGCCAGGCAGGAGACGGCCAGGCCGGACAGGCGCTAACCAGGACAGGGCCGGGCAGGGGGTAACCAGGAGGCGGTCCGGGAAGTGGCTGCCTATCCTTGGCCACGACATGCAGAATCCAGGCTCACCCACCTCGACCGACCCCGTCCGCGACCTGCAGCGCCGCCTGTCACCGTTGATGTTCCGTGACCAGCGGCACCTGCGCCGTCGACTCGACGGGTTGCGGAAGCTACGCGACCCACAGCGACGCGAAGCGGTGCTGACCGAGATCGTCGCCGAGACGGCCGCGGCGGAGGTCCGGCTGGAGCGGCGGAAAGCCGCCGTGCCGACCATCACCTACCCGGCGAGTCTGCCGGTGAGCGGACGCAAGGACGACATCGCCGCGGCGATCCGCGACCACCAGGTGGTGATCGTGGCGGGCGAGACCGGCTCCGGGAAGACCACCCAGTTGCCGAAGATCTGCCTGGAGCTGGGTCGCGGTGTGCACGGGTTGATCGGCCACACCCAGCCTCGGCGGCTGGCCGCGCGGACGGTGGCCGACCGGATCGCCGAGGAGTTGGGCACCGAACTCGGCGACGTGGTCGGCTACAAGGTGCGCTTCACCGATCAGGTGGGCGAGAACAGCCTGGTCAAGCTGATGACCGACGGCATTCTGCTGGCCGAGTTGCAGACCGATCGGATGCTGCGCCAGTACGACACGTTGATCATCGACGAGGCGCACGAACGCAGCCTCAACATCGATTTCATTCTCGGGTACCTCAAGCAACTCCTGCCGTGCCGCCCCGACCTCAAGGTGGTCATCACCTCGGCCACCATCGAGACCGACCGGTTCGCGCGGCACTTCGCCGGGCCACCGACCGCCGAACATCCCGACGGCGAGCCGGCGCCGGTGGTGGAGGTCTCCGGCCGGACCTACCCGGTCCAGGTGCGCTACCGGCCACTGGTCGAGGTCGCCGACGGCGACGAGGAGGACCCGGACGAGGAGAATGTCCGCGACCAGATCCAGGCCATCGGCGACGCCGTCGAGGAGTTGGCCGCCGAGGGACCGGGCGACATCCTGGTCTTCCTCAGCGGTGAGCGGGAGATCCGGGACACCGCCGAGGCGCTGGGCAAGCTGGTGCAGAACAAGCGGTCGCTGCTCGGCACCGAGATCCTGCCGTTGTACGCCCGACTCAGCGTCGCCGAGCAGCACCGGGTCTTCGCCCCGCACTCCGGGCGACGGGTGGTCCTGGCCACCAACGTGGCGGAGACCTCGCTGACCGTGCCCGGCATCAAGTACGTGGTGGATCCCGGCACCGCCCGGATCTCCCGGTACTCGCAGCGCCTGAAGGTGCAGCGGCTGCCGATCGAGCCGATCTCCCAGGCCAGCGCCAACCAGCGCAAGGGCCGCTGTGGGCGTACCTCGGACGGCATCTGTATCCGGCTCTACGACGAGCAGGACTTCGCCTCCCGCCCGGAGTTCACCGACCCGGAGATCCTGCGGACCAACCTGGCCTCGGTCATCCTCCAGATGACCGCCATCGGGCTGGGTGACATCGCCGCCTTCCCGTTCATCGACCCGCCGGACCGTCGCAACATCACCGACGGGGTGAACCTGCTGCACGAGTTGGGTGCGATCGACCCGACCGAGACCGAGCCGGCACGGCGGCTCACCTCCCTCGGTCGGCGGCTGGCCCAACTGCCGGTCGACCCGAGGTTGGCGCGGATGGTGCTGGAGGGCGAACGCAACGGCTGCGCCACCGAGGTGATGGTGATCGCGGCGGCCCTGTCGATCCAGGATCCGCGTGAACGGCCGGCGGACAAGCAGGCCCAGGCCGACCAGGCGCACGCCCGGTTCGCCGACGCCGAATCCGACTTCGTCGCGTACCTCAACCTGTGGCGGTATCTGCGGGAGCAGCAGCGGGCGCTCTCCTCCAGCGCGTTCCGGCGGATGTGTCGGGCCGAGTACCTCAACTACCTGCGGGTGCGGGAGTGGCAGGACATCGTCAGCCAGTTGCGGCAGGTCCTGCGTACGCCCGAGGGGGACGGACGCAGACGCGGCCGGCGGGGCCCCGCGGCGGCTGAGCCCGACGGCGGCGCCGCCCGACGCCAGGTCGGCGCGGATCTGCCGGAGGAGATCGACACCGCGAAGGTGCACCAGTCGCTGCTGCCCGGCCTGCTGTCGCACATCGGCCTCAAGGACGCGCAGAAGCACGAGTACCTGGGTGCGCGCGGCGCGAAGTTCGCCCTGTTCCCGGGGTCGGCGCTGTTCCGCAAGCCGCCCCGCTGGGTGATGGCCGCCGAGCTGGTGGAGACCTCCCGGCTGTGGGGGCGGGTGAACGGACGCATCGAGCCGGAGTGGGTCGAGCCGCTGGCCCAACACCTGGTCAAGCGCAGCTACAGCGAGCCGCACTGGGAGAAGAAGCAGGCGGCGGTGATGGCGTACGAGAAGGTCACCCTCTTCGGCGTCCCGCTGGTCACCTCCCGCAAGGTCAACTTCGGCCGGATCGACCCGACGTTGAGCCGGGAGCTGTTCATCCGGCACGCCCTGGTCGAGGGCGACTGGTCCACCCACCACCGGTTCTGGCGGGACAACCAGCGGTTGCTGGCCGAGGTGGAGGAGCTGGAGAACCGCGCCCGGCGACGCGACATCCTGGTCGACGACGAGACGATCTTCCAGTTCTACGACGAACGGATCCCGGCCGAGGTGGTTTCCGGTCGGCACTTCGACAGCTGGTGGAAGACGGCCCGCCGCCAGCAGCCCGAGTTGCTCACCTTCACCCGCGAACTGCTCGTCAACTCCGGTCGGGGCGGGCTCGACGAGGCCGACTACCCCGACCAGTGGCAGGCCGACGGGGTGGCGTTGCCGCTGACGTACACCTTCGATCCGGGGACCCCGACCGACGGCGTGACGGTGGACATCCCGCTGCCGCTGCTCAACCAGCTGCCCGCCGAGAGCTTCGACTGGCAGGTGCCGGGGCTGCGGGAGGAACTGGTCGTCGCGCTGATCCGGTCGCTGCCGAAGCCGATCCGGCGCAACTTCGTTCCGGTACCCGACTACGCCCGCGCCGCGCTGGCGGAGATCACCCCGGGCGCGGAGCCGCTGCTGGACGCGTTGACCCGCCAGCTGCGGCGGATGACCGGGGTGACGGTGCCTCGGGACGCCTGGGACCTGGCCAAACTTCCGCCGCACCTGCGGGTCACCTTCCGGGTGCTCGGCGAGGACGACAAGCCGGTCGCCGAGGGCAAGGATCTGCCGACCCTGCAACGCCGACTCAAGGCGGAGGTACGCCAGGTGGTGGCCGCCGCCGCGCCGGATCTGGCCCGCTCGGGGCTGACCGGCTGGGAGATCGGCACGCTGCCGCGCACCATCGAGCAGGTCCGGGCCGGCTACGCGGTGACCGCCTACCCGGCGCTGGTCGACGAGGGCGCCACGGTCGGGGTGCGGGTGTTCGACTCACCGGCGGAGCAGGAGGCCGCCCACTGGGCGGGCACTCGACGGCTGCTGCGGTTGACCGTGCCCTCGCCGGCGAAGTTCCTCCAGGGACGGCTGTCCAACGAGGCGAAGCTGGCGTTGTCCCGCAACCCGCACGGCGGGGTGCAGGCGTTGATCGAGGACGCATCCGGCGCGGCGATCGACAAGCTGGTCATCGACGCGGGTGGCCCGGCGTGGGACGAGGCGGGTTTCGCCGCGCTGCGGGAGAAGGTCCGGGCCGACCTGGTGGACACCGTGGTGGAGGTGATGGAGCGGGTCCGGGCGGTGCTCGCCACCGCGTACGCGGTGCAGCAGCGCCTCGGCGCGACGAGGAACCTGGCCGTGGTGGCCGCCCTGGCCGACATCCGCAACCAGCTCACCGGCCTGGTGCACGCCGGTTTCATCACCGAGGCCGGGTACGCCCGCCTGCCCGACCTGCTGCGTTATCTGACCGCGATCGAGCGGCGGCTGGACCGGCTGCCGAGCAATCCGGCGCGGGACAAGTCCCAGCAGGACCGGGTCGCGGTGGTGCAGCGCGAGTACGACGAGATGCTGGCCGCGCTGCCACCGGCTCGACGCTCCGCCGACGCGGTACGCCGGATCCGGTGGATGATCGAGGAGTTGCGGGTGAGCATCTTCGCCCAGGCCCTCGGCACCCCCTACCCGGTTTCCGAGCAACGTATCTACCGCGCCATGGACGACGCCGAGAGCGGCTAGGCCGGCCGGCGCGTCGGGCGAAGGTCGCCCGCGATCGCGTCCGGCCGCGATCCGACACCGGTCCGGCTGATCAGCTCAGCGGCTCGACGCCGGGTGGCAGTTGCGCGGTGGCGGTGGCGGTGTGCACGTAGTCGAGCAGGATGCGCCGCAGTTCACGGCCGGCGTGGGTGGGCACCACGTCGCGGCGGCGGGCCACGGCGATGGTGCGGCGTACGCCGGGCGGGGCGAGTCGGGTGACCCGGATGCCGGGTCGGCGCGCCACCGCGATGCCGGGGACCAGGGCGATGCCCAGCCCGGCCTCGACGAAGCTGAGCACGGCGTCCATCTCTCCACCGTCGACCGACAGGGTCGGCTCGAAGCCGGCGTCCCGGCACGCCTGGAGGGTGGCGTCGCGCAGGTCGTAGCCCTCGCGGAACATCACCAGTGGCTGGTCGCGCAGGTCGGCGACGCGCAGGTCGGCACCGGGGGTGGCGGACGGCACCGGGTCGACCGAGGCGACCACCAGGCTCTCGGTGAGGATCGGGTCGGCGCGCAGTCCGGGGTCGGCGCCCTGGGCCGGCATGATGATCAGCGCCAGGTCGAGGTCGCCGCGGAGCAGGTCACGGACGAGATCCTGGGAGCCACCCTCCTCCACTCGAAGGTCGACGGTGGGGTGGGCGTCACGGAACCGGCGCAGCACCGGCGGGGCCAGCGAGGTGGCCAGGCTGGGGGTGGCGCCGAGGCGTACCCGACCACGGCGCAGGCCGACGAGTTCCTGTACCTCGCGGACGGCGGTGTCGACGTCGGCGAGGATCCGCTTGGCCAGCGGCAGCAGGACCTCCCCCGCCGCGGTGAGGGTGATGTTGCCCCTTACCCGCTCGAACAGGGGCGCACCGAGGGTGTCCTCCAGCGCGTGAATTTGCTTACTCAACGAAGGCTGGGTGATGCCCACGATGTCGGCCGCCTGGGTGAAATGTCGTACTTCGGCAACCGCAACGAAGTACTTCAGCTGATGGAGCTGCATCTACATAGCTTATGGCTATCAAGACTGCGACGTCGATGCATTGGACGACTGATCAAACTGCTCCTAGCGTCGGTCGCGTGGTAGTCACGACAAGAACGCGGTCGCCCATCCGATCCAACGTCGGTCTCAAGGCCGTCATGGCGGTGACGGGCATCCTGCTGGTGCTGTTCCTCATCGCCCACATGCTGGGCAACCTGAAGATCTTCTCGGGTGCGACGTCGTTCGACCACTACGCGCACTGGTTACGCGAACTCGGCGTGCCGCTGCTTCCCGCCAGCGGGTTCCTGTGGGTGCAGCGGGTCGGCCTGGTGACCGCGGCCGTCCTGCACATCTGGGCCGCCACGGTCCTGGCGTTGCGCGCCCGCGCCGCCCGCCCGGTGCGCTACGCCCACCGCAAGAAGGTCCGGGGCAGCTACGCGGCGAGGACCATGCGGTGGGGCGGCGTGATCATCCTGCTCTTCGTGGTCTACCACATCCTCGACCTGACCACCGGCACGCTGAACCCGGTCGGCGACTCCTCCCGGCCGTACGCGAACGTGGTCGCCGACTTCGCCCCGGAGCGTTGGTACGTCACGCTCTTCTACACCCTGGCGGTCGTCACCCTCGGTTTCCACCTGCGGCACGGCGTGTTCAGCGCGCTGCGCAGCCTCGGCCAGCAGACCCCGCGTGGCGAGCAGCGGGCCCGGGTGGTGGCGCTGGTCTTCGCCGTCGCGCTCTGCGCCGGCTACCTCCTGGTCCCGTTCGCCGTACTCACCGGATTGGTGTCCTGACCATGGAACTGTTCATCGAGGGCGACCCGATCGCCGACACCAGGGCGCCCGACGGGCCGATCGAGACCCGCTGGGAGCGTCGCCGCTTCGAGGCGAAGCTGGTCAACCCGGCCAACCGCCGCAAGATGACGGTCATCGTGGTCGGTACCGGACTGGCCGGTGGCTCCGCCGCCGCCACGCTCGCCGAGCAGGGCTACCGGGTCAAGTCGTACTGCTACCAGGACAGCCCCCGCCGGGCGCACTCGATCGCCGCGCAGGGCGGCATCAACGCCGCGAAGAACTACCGCAACGACGGCGACTCGGTGCACCGGCTCTTCTACGACACCGTCAAGGGCGGCGACTTCCGCTCCCGCGAGTCGAACGTGCACCGGCTGGCCGAGGTCTCGGTCAACATCATCGACCAGTGCGTCGCCCAGGGCGTGCCCTTCGCCCGCGAGTACGGCGGTCTGCTCGACACCCGCTCCTTCGGTGGCGCGCAGGTGCAGCGCACCTTCTACGCCCGGGGCCAGACGGGCCAGCAGTTGCTGCTCGGCGCGTACCAGGCGCTGGAGCGCCAGATCGGCCTGGGCAACGTGGAGATGAACGCCCGGCACGAGATGCTGGAACTGATCGTCGTCGACGGCAAGGCCCGGGGCATCGTGGTCCGGGACATGGTCACCGGTGAGATCACCACGGAGTTCGCCGACGCCGTGGTCCTCGCCTCCGGCGGCTACGGCAACGTCTTCTACCTCTCCACCAACGCCAAGGGCTGCAACGTCACCGCCACCTGGCGGGCCCACCGCAAGGGCGCGTACTTCGCCAACCCCTGCTACACGCAGATCCACCCGACCTGCATCCCGGTCTCCGGCGACCACCAGTCGAAGTTGACCCTGATGAGCGAGTCGCTGCGCAACGACGGTCGGGTCTGGGTGCCGAAGGCCAAGGACGACGACCGCGACCCCCGCGACATCCCGGAAGGCGAGCGCGACTACTACCTGGAGCGCATCTACCCGTCCTTCGGCAACCTGGTGCCCCGCGACATCGCCTCCCGCGCCGCGAAGAACGTCTGCGATGAGGGGCGGGGCGTGGGCCCGACGAAGCTGGGGGTCTACCTCGACTTCGCCGACGCCATCGAGCGGCTCGGCCGCAAGGCCATCGAGGCCAAGTACGGCAACCTCTTCGAGATGTACGAGCGGATCACCGGCGAGGACCCGTACGAGGTGCCGATGCGGATCTACCCGGCGGTGCACTACACGATGGGCGGGCTCTGGGTCGACTACGACCTCCAGTCGACCATCCCCGGCCTGTTCGTCATCGGTGAGGCGAACTTCTCCGACCACGGCGCGAACCGGCTCGGCGCCTCGGCGCTGATGCAGGGCCTGGCCGACGGGTACTTCGTGCTGCCCAACACGCTCGCCAACTACCTCGCCGCCGGTCCGTTCGAGAAGGTCGACGCCACCCACCCGGCGGCCGTCGAGGCCCGTCGTGACGTGGAGGACCGCATCCAGCGGCTGCTCGCGGTCGACGGGGACCGGACGGTGGACTCGTTCCACCGCGAACTGGGCCAGATCATGTGGGAACACTGCGGCATGGAGCGCTCCGAGGCCGGACTGCGCAAGGCCATCGACGAGATCCGCGCCCTGCGGGACCAGTTCTGGCAGCGGGTACGGGTCCCGGGCAACGGTGAGGGGCTCAACCAGTCGCTGGAGAAGGCCGGCCGGGTCGCCGACTTCTTCGAACTGGCCGAGCTGATGTGCATTGACGCCCTGCACCGGGAGGAGTCCTGCGGCGGCCACTTCCGCGCCGAGCACCAGACTCCCGAGGGCGAGGCCCAGCGCGACGACGAGCGGTTCGCGTACGTCGCGGCCTGGGAGTTCACCGGCACCGGTGAGCCGTCGGTGTTGCACAAGGAAGACCTGAACTTCGAATACGTCCACCCCACGCAGCGGAGCTACAAGTGAATCTGACCCTGCGCATCTGGCGCCAGTCCGGCCCCCAGGACAAGGGTCGGATGGTGACCTACCAGGTCGAAGACGTCTCCCCGGACATGTCGTTCCTGGAGATGCTCGACGTGCTCAACGAGCGGCTCATCCTCGCCGGAGAGGAGCCGATCGCCTTCGACCACGACTGCCGCGAGGGCATCTGCGGCATGTGCGGCCTCATGATCAACGGGGAGGCGCACGGCCCGCAGCGCGGCACCACCGCCTGCCAGCTGCACATGCGGCAGTTCTCCGACGGCGACACCATCTCCATCGAGCCGTGGCGGGCCCGTGCCTTCCCGGTCGTCAAGGACCTGGTGGTCAACCGCAACGCCTTCGACAAGATCATCGCTGCCGGCGGGTACGTCACCGCACCCACCGGCAGCGCGCCGGAGGCACACTCCGTACCGGTGGCCAAGGCCGACGCCGACGCCGCCTTCGAGTCCGCCGCCTGCATCGGCTGCGGCGCCTGCGTGGCGGCCTGCCCGAACGGGTCCGGCATGCTGTTCACCGCGGCCAAGGTCACCCAGCTCTCGCTGCTGCCGCAGGGCCAGCCGGAGCGCTACACCCGGGTGCTCGGCATGGTCGAGGCGCACGACGAGGCCGGCTTCGGTGGCTGCACCAACGCCGGCGAGTGCACGGTGGTCTGCCCGAAGGGTATCCCGTTGACCACCATCGGCCGGCTCAACCGCGATTACCTGGCGGCGACCACCCGACGCGCCGACACCCCCGGCACCTGAGCGCCCCCTCGCGCCCGTGCGACGGCCGCCTCGCCCGGAACGGGCGCGGCGGCCGTTCGCGCTGATCCCTCCGATCACCGGCTCGACCGATTCAAGCGGTCCGTGACGGGTAGCAGTCCAGCTACGGGACGGCGGCGAGAGGGAGCGGACATGCGGGCACTGACCTGGCAGGGCAAGCGGGACGTGCGGGTCGAGGAGGTGCCCGATCCGAGAATCGAGGACCCGACAGACGCGATCGTACGGATCACCTCCACCGCCATCTGCGGCTCCGACCTGCACCTGTACGAGGTCCTGGGGCCCTACCTCAAGCCGGGTGACATCCTCGGCCACGAACCGATGGGAATCGTCGAGGAGGTCGGCCCCGGGGTCACCCGACTCAAGCCCGGCGACCGGGTGGTGGTGCCGTTCAACATCGCCTGCGGGTCCTGCTGGATGTGCCAGCGGCAGCTCTACGCCCAGTGCGAGACCACCCAGGTAACCGCCGAGGGCAAGGGTGCCGCGCTGTTCGGCTACACCTCCCTCTACGGCGCGGTGCCCGGCGGACAGGCCCAGTTCCTCCGCGTCCCGCACGCCGAGTTCGGCCCGATCAAGGTGCCCACCGAGGGCCCGGACGAGCGGTGGCTCTACCTCTCCGACATCCTCCCGACCGCCTGGCAGGCGGTGCGGTACGCCGACACTCCGCGCGGCGGCACCCTGGCGGTCTTCGGGCTGGGACCGGTGGGCCAGTTCTGCGCCCGGATCGGCCGACACCTGGGCGCGGACCGGGTGATCGGCCTCGACCTGGTGCCGGAGCGGCTGGAGATGGCCCGGCGGCACGGCGTGGAGGTGCTCGACATCTCCCAACTCGACGACGTGCCGGGCACGTTGATCGACCTGGTGGACGGGCGTGGGCCGGACGCGGTGATCGACGCGGTCGGCATGGAGTCGCACGGCGCGCCGCTGGGCAAGCTCGGCCAGGCCGCCGCCGGGCTGCTACCGCACGCCCTCGCCCAACCGATGATCGACAAGGTGGGGGTGGATCGGCTGGTCACCCTCAAGGCCGCGCTCAAGGCCGTCCGACGCGGCGGCACCGTCTCCATCTCCGGGGTGTACGGCGGCGAGGTCGACCCGCTGCCGCTGATGGAGATGTTCGACCGGGGCATCCAGCTGCGGATGGGCCAGTGCCACGTGCGGCGCTGGACCGACGAGATCATCCCGCTGCTCACCGACGAGGACCCGCTCGGCGTGACCGACCTGATGACCCACCGGCTGCCGTTGGAGCAGGCGCCGCAGGCGTACGAGATGTTCCAGCAGAAGCAGGACGGCTGCGTGAAGGTCGTCCTCGCCCCGTGACCGACCGCGGGCCCGCTCGCGCCGACCCCGGCGAGCCCGCCCGCCGCGGACCCGTACCGCCCCAGCGACGGCGGGTGATGGACCGGCGGCGGCTAATGTGGACACGGCATCAACCGAGGGGGGACCATGCGGGCGCCGAACGAGCCGACCGGACGGAGCACGGGTTGGCGGATCATCGGGTCGGTGGCGGGCCTGGCCGCGTTGGCCGGGCTCGCCGGGGCGGCCTGGGCCGCACGGAACGTGCCGGCGGCGATGGGTGGCCGACTGGCCGGTGACCGCGCCGCACGGGCGGCCCGGTCACCGCAGTTCCGCGACGGCACCTTCCACAACCGGACGGACACCCGCACGATGGTGCCGGTCTCCGACCGCAACCTCTTCCGAGAACTGCTCTTCGGCAAGCAGAAGCGCCGGCCCGCCGCGCCCGTGCCACTGCTGCGACCCACCGCCGAGACCGGCATCGATCCGGAACGCGAGCTGAACGTCGTCTGGTACGGCCACGCCTCCGCCCTGATCGAGATCGAGGGTCGACGGGTGCTGGTCGATCCGATGTGGAGTGACAGGTGCTCCCCCTCGACGGCCGTCGGCCCGCGTCGACTGCACGAACCGCCGGTACGCCTCGACGAACTGCCCCACCTCGACGCGATCCTCATCTCCCACGACCACTACGACCATCTCGACATGGGCACGGTGCGGGAGTTGACCGCCCGCCAGTCGGCGCCGTTCCTGGTGCCGCTCGGCGTCGGGGCCCACCTCGACCGTTGGGGCGTACCGGCGGAGCGGATCATCGAGATGGACTGGTCGCAGACCCACCGGGTGGCCGAACTGGAGATCACCTGCACCGCCGCCCAGCACTTCTCCGGCCGAGGGCTGCGCCGCAACGTCACGCTGTGGAGTTCCTGGGTGGTGGCGGGCCGCCACCGTCGGGTCTTCTACACCGGGGACTCCGGCTACTTCGGCGGGTACGCCGAGATCGGCGCGGCACACGGGCCGTTCGACGTGACGCTGATGCAGATCGGCGCGTACGACCGGGCCTGGCCGGGGATCCACATGTTCCCGGAGGAGGCCGTCGCCGCCCACCTGGACCTGCGCGGCGGTCTGTTCGTGCCGGTGCACTGGGCCACGTTCAACCTCGCCATCCACGACTGGTCCGAGCCGGTGGACCGGCTCTGGGCCGAAGCGAAGGCCCGCGACGTGCGGCTGGCCGTGCCGCGCCCCGGCGAGCGGGTGGTGGTCGACGACCCGCCGCCGGTCGACGGCTGGTGGCAGGCCGTCGCCTGACGGCTACCCGGCTCCTGTCACTCGATACCGCGAACCATCACGAACGGCTCGGCTGCGTCGCAGCCGATCACCGTGCCGTAGTGCTCGGCCTGTACCCGCAGTGCTCGGTCGTTGCGCGGATGGGGCCAGTCCCGCCACTCCGAGCGGTAGCACCTGAACGCTTCCAGCTTCCGCTCCAGCGTGTCCGAGATGTCGACGAACCAGTTCGGCTGCCACCAACTCTCCGGCGCCGGAGTCCACTCGGTGCTGGAACTCGGGGCGAAGGTGAGCAGCCTGCGCACCGACTGTCCCGGTACCGGCCGGGTGGCTACCGCGACCGAGTGGAAGACGGTGCGATGGTCGAGGTTGATGTCGGCCTGCACGCAGTAGACGGTGTCCGGCTGGAACTCGGCCACCTGCCGCTCGACCACCCGATTCACGTCCACGTGCGGCAGCGTATCCAGCCGCATGTCAGGCAGGTCGTGGTGCACGTAGTCGCTGACGCCGAGGGTTTCAGCCGCCTTCCGTGCCTCCTGCTGTTTCTGCCGCAGGATCTCGAGGTCGCCTGCGTACTGGGTGGACGATCCGTCGGTGACGCAGCAGATGCGTACGGCGTCACCAGCATCGGCGTGCCGTGCGATGGTGCCGCCCATGCCCAGGATCTCGTCGTCGGGGTGGGCGGCGAAGATGAGGATCCGTCGCGCGCTCATCCGAGCACCGCCCCGACGTCGAGCAGGTCGCGCAACTCGTCTCCGCTGGCCGGCGGGCGGTCGTCGACCGACGCCTCACGGATCAGCAGGGCACCAGCGCCTGCCGCGACCAGCACCCCGTCAGGGCGATGCGCCAGGACCGTACCCGCAGGTGCCCGGTGCCCGGTGGACTCCGGCCGGGCAGCCCAGATCACCAACCGACGGTCCCCGAGCCAGGTGAAGGCACCCGGGTAGGGGTGGGTCTGCGCACGCACCCAGACATCGAGATACTCCGCGCGGGTCTCCCAGTCGATCAGGCCGTCGGCCGGGGTGCGCTTGGGCCAGTGACTTGCCCGCTTCGGATCCTGCGGAAGCCGTGGGTGGGTGCCCGACGCGATCAGCGGAAAGTACTCGCGCACCAACTCGACGTGTGCCGTCGCGCACTTGGCGTACAGGGTTGTCGCAGTCTCGTCGGCAGCGATGTCGACCTGCGCCTGTCCGACGATGGCCCCGGAGTCGGCGGTGGCGTCGGGGATCTCGAAGAGCGTCACTCCGGTGCGGGCCAGCCCGGTCAGGATCGCCCAGGGGATCGGGGCACGACCCCGGTGCCGGGGAAGCAGGGTCGGGTGCATCCCGAAGGTGCCGCGACGCGGGATCGCGAGTAGCTCCTCCCGGAGCAACTGCGACCAGCCGACCACCCAGAGGGTGTCCGGAGCCAGCCGGCGTACGGCGGCGACGCAGTCCGGGTCGTTGACGTTGCGGGCCTCGATCAGCTCCGCGCCGAACCGATCGGCCACATCGTCGAAGCAGCACATGCCCGAGACTTCCGGACGGATCGGACCCGCAAGCGTCACGATGCCCGCCACCTCGGCCCCCACCTCGGCGGCAGCTTCCAGACAGGCTCTGCCTATGGTGTCGAAACTGACCCATACCAAGCGCTTGCTCATCGGCACCCCTTCGTCTCAGCCGGCTCATCCGCCACAGCACCCTCAGCCGCTTTCGCGCATCTTAGGAGCTTTTCAGGGGCTAAGACGGACAAATCGCGGAGGAGGCCATTTCGGCCAATGCAGCTCAGAGGACGAAGGCGTCGGTCCAGAGGGCGCCGGACCGACCGGAGAGCGAGTCCAGCATCGCCACCGCCTGACTGTCGGTCAGTTGGGCGACGAAGTCCACGATGGCCCGACCGCGCGCCTTGCCGATCCGGTCCGGGGTACGCGGGTGCAGTTCCGCCTCGGCCAACTCCACCAGGTCGTGCAGTCGGCGCGGCAGCCGGGACTCCTCCTCCGGGTCGAGCAGCCACTCCCGCAACGCCTCGACCAGGGTGTCCAGCAGCCGGGCCTGCCCGCGTTGGTGCAGCGCCAGGTCGGGGCGGGCCAGCACGAACCGGTGGTGCACGAACTTGAGCACCTGCACCTCGTGCCACTGGGCCGGGGCCAGCAACACGTGCCCGGAGCGTACGGCGGGCTGCTCGACGACGGTGATCGCGTCCACGAAGCGGGTGGTCCACCGGGCGGAGAAGCGGGCGATGTACTGTTCCGCCTCGATCGAGCCGTCGAACGGTGTCGCGAGCAGCCCTTCGACCAGTTCCTCCCGGACGTGTTCGACGGCGGCGGCGAACGCCTCGTCATCGGCGATCCAGGCGTCCTTGTGGTGCAGTTGGCGGCGTAGCCGCTCGATCGACGAACCGGGCCGGCGCGCCGAGGTGGCCAGCGCGGAGTCGGTGACCCCCCGCAGCTGACCGCCCTCACGCTGCCAGGCCATCAGCTCGGCGGCCACCGCGCCCTGCTGGAGCACGCCGACCCGGTAGAAGTCCTCCACGTCGTGGATGGCGTAGGCGATGTCGTCGGCGGTGTCCATCACCGACGCCTCGACGGTCTGCTGCCACTCGGCGATCCGGCCGGCGAACGGTGCCCGCGCCTGCCGCAGGTCGTCCAGCTCCGTGCGGTACGCCCCGAACTTCGCCGAGCCGCTGCCCGGATCGTCCGGCGGCGGCGTCGCCCCACGCGGCGGCGGATCCATCAGGCGCGGATGCGGATCGGGATGGTCGAGCCGGGTCCAGGGGTACTTCAGCATCGCCGCCCGCACCGCCGCGGTCAGGTCCAGGCCGGTGGTCGCCGCGCCACGGATCTCGGTCGAGGTGACGATCCGGTACGACTGGGCGTTGCCCTCGAAACCGTCGGTCAGGCCGAGCCGGTGCCGGGCCAGCCGGTCCAGCACCCGCTCCCCCAGGTGCCCGAAGGGCGGGTGGCCGAGGTCGTGGGCGAGCGCGGCGGCCTCCACCACGTCCGGGTCGCAGCCACCCAGCTTCTCCACCAGGTCGCGTTGGTCCTCGTCGGCGGTGATCCGCTCGGCGATCGCCCGCGCCACCTGCGCCACCTTGAGGCTGTGGGTGAGCCGGTTGTGCACCAGCAGCCCCGTCCCGCCCGGACTGACCACCTGAGTGACGCCGCCGAGCCGGGTGAAGAACGGCGAGCCGACGATCCGGTCCCGGTCGGCGCGGAACGGGCTGACCGCCAGGTCGCCGAGGGCCCGCGCGCTGCCGCCGAAGAGTCGGCGCGCCCGGGGGGCCACAGGTGGTTCCATGATCGCCACGGTAGCCCGGCAGAATGCACCACGGAACCCAGACCCGAAGGCGGAGCGACATCGTGACCCTCTCTGTTCATCAGCGGATCGCCGAGGAACTCGGCGTCGCCGAGCGCCAGGTACGCGCGGCCGTGGAACTGCTCGACGGTGGTGCCACCGTCCCGTTCATCGCGCGTTACCGGAAGGAGGCCACCGGCCTGCTCGACGACACCCAGCTGCGCACCCTGGAGGAGCGCCTGCGGTACCTGCGTGAGCTGGACGAACGGCGCGCGGCGGTGCTGGAGTCCATCCGCTCCCAGGGCAAACTCGACGAGGCGCTGGAAGCACAGATCATGGCGGCCGACTCGAAGTCCCGCCTGGAGGACATCTACCTGCCGTACAAGCCGAAGCGGCGGACCCGGGCACAGATCGCCCGCGAGGCCGGGCTGGAGCCGCTGGCCGACACGCTGCTCGGCGACCCGACGCAGGACCCTCGCACGGTCGCGGCGACCTTCGTCGACGCGGACAAGGGCGTGGCCGACGCCGCCGCCGCGCTCGACGGGGCACGGGCCATCCTGATCGAGCGGTTCGCCGAGGACGCCGACCTGATCGGCACGCTGCGCGAGCAGATGTGGTCGCGGGGCCGGCTGGTGTCCCGGGTACGCGAAGGGCAGGAGAGCGCCGGGGCGAAGTTCGCCGACTACTTCGACTTCGCCGAGCCGTACCCGAAGCTGCCCTCGCACCGCATCCTGGCCATGTTCCGGGGCGAGAAGGAGGGCGTACTCGACCTCACCATGGATCCGGAGGCCGACGGTGACGTCGACGCGGCGGTGACCGGGCCGAGCCGCTACGAGGCCGCCGTCGCCGGCCGGTTCGGCATCAGCGACCAGGGACGGCCCGCCGACCGGTGGCTCGCCGACACGGTGCGCTGGGCGTGGCGTACCCGCATCCTCATCCACCTCGGCGCGGACCTGCGGATGCGGCTGTGGCAGGCCGCCGAGGAGGAGGCCGTGCGGGTCTTCGCCACCAACCTGCGGGACCTGCTGCTGGCCGCACCGGCCGGTGCCCGGCCCACGATGGGGCTGGATCCGGGTCTGCGGACCGGGGTGAAGGTGGCCGTCGTGGACGCCACCGGCAAGGTGGTCGCCACGGACACGATCTACCCGCACGAGCCGCGCCGACAGTGGGACGCCTCGCTGCACACCCTCGCCACGCTCGCCGCGGCGCACGGGGTCGAGCTGGTCGCCATCGGCAACGGCACCGCCAGCCGGGAGACCGACAAGTTGGCCGGTGACCTGATCAAGAAGCACCCGGAGCTGAAGCTGACCAAGGTGGTGGTCTCGGAGGCGGGCGCGTCGGTCTACTCCGCCTCGGCGTACGCCGCCCAGGAACTGCCCGGCCTGGACGTGTCGCTGCGCGGCGCGGTCTCCATCGCCCGCCGCCTCCAGGACCCGCTCGCGGAGCTGGTCAAGATCGACCCACGCTCCATCGGTGTCGGGCAGTACCAGCACGACCTGTCCGAGGTGAAGCTGTCCCGTTCGCTGGACGCCGTGGTGGAGGACTGCGTCAACGGCGTCGGCGTGGACGTCAACACCGCCTCCGCGCCGCTGCTGACCCGGGTCTCCGGCATCGGGGCCGGGTTGGCCGAGAACATCGTGCTGCACCGGGACGCCAACGGCCCGTTCCGCACCCGAGCCGACCTGAAGAAGGTGGCCCGGCTCGGCCCGAAGGCGTTCGAGCAGTGCGCCGGCTTCCTGCGCATCCCGGACGGTGACGACCCGCTGGACTCCTCCAGCGTGCACCCGGAGGCGTACCCGGTGGTGCGCCGGATCCTGGCCAGCACCGGTCAGGACCTGCGCTCGATCATCGGTAAGAGCGCCCTCCTGCGCGGGCTGCGCGCGACCGACTTCGTCGACGACACGTTCGGCCTGCCCACCGTCACCGACATCATCGCCGAGTTGGAGAAGCCGGGCCGCGACCCACGGCCGGAGTTCAAGACGGCGACCTTCGTCGAGGGTGTGGAGAAGATCAGCGACCTGACGCCCGGGATGATCCTGGAGGGTGTCGTCACCAACGTCGCCGCGTTCGGGGCGTTCGTCGACGTCGGGGTGCACCAGGACGGCCTGGTGCACGTGTCGGCGATGTCGCGCACCTTCGTGAAGGACCCGCGCGACGTGGTCAAGTCCGGTGACGTGGTGAAGGTCAAGGTGCTGGATGTCGACGTGCCGCGCAAGCGGATCTCGCTGACCCTGCGCCTGGAGGACGACGCCGACACCGGACGCGGCGACGGCGGTCGGCGCGAGCGCAACAGCGATCGTGCTGGTCAGCGGGGCGACGGGGGACGCCGATCCCAGAGCGGCACCGGCGGTCGCGGTGGGTCGGGCGGCCGACGCGACGGGCAGCCGCGTCAGGGGCGGGGCGGGGAAACCGCGCCGGCGAACGGTGCGATGGCAGACGCGCTACGCCGCGCCGGCCTCGCCTGAGTCAGTCATCGCCGACGGGCGGTCCGGCGAACGCGCCGGCGGCGGTGCGGTAGCCGGACCTGCCTCCGGCAGCGGCTCGACAAAGGAGCAACACATGAGACAGGACGACTCGGCGTGGCGGGAACAACAACGCCACGCGGTACGGGCGCACGCCGAGGCCGAGGCACGACGGCGGGCGGCTGAGCATGCCGAGGCTGCCGAGCTGGTGGCCGGGTTCGTCACCGAGGCGCTCCGGCGCGGTTTGCGCAGCAGTCGGCTCGTCGTCCGCTCCTACGACGGGCGTGCCCGCTACCGCACCCCGCTCACCGGCTGGTACGTCGATCAGGCCCGCCTCCGCGCGATCGACACGTCAGGACGGTTCTACCTGTTGTCTGTGCCGGCCAGTCTGCGCGCACGGTTGTTCGGTGCCGTGCCCGAGCCGTCTCCGGCGCCGTTGGTCATCGGGCGGGGCGGTCGCGACGGAGAGTCGGTGCCGCTGCGTGACCTGCTCGACCGACGCCTCGAAGCCGGTAACAGCTGGACGTGATCGGCGGAGTGGGCTATTCACATTGCAGACGTGAAGGACAATATAAGTCGCATTAGGGCAATACTCCCGACCAGCTAGGTCGTTGACCCCTCCGTAGACAGATCGGGACGGACGGGGACCGAAGATGGCGGTACGCGAACACGACACCAGCCGACGGTCGGGAGAGGCGACGGATCGCGTCCTGCTATCGCCGCCGGACGTCGGGCCGTTGGAGGAGTCGTACCTGCTGAGTGCGCTGCGCTCCGGATGGGTCGCGCCGGTCGGCCCGGATCTGGATGCCTTCGAACGCGAGGTCGCGGCACGGGTGGACCGTCGGCATGCGGTCGCCCTGGCCTCCGGCACCGCCGGACTACACCTGGCTCTTGTCGCCCTCGGCACGCGGCCCGGCGATGTCGTGGTGGTGCCGACACTGACCTTCATCGCCACCGCCAATGCGGTCGTCTACACCGGAGCAGAACCAGTCTTCGTCGATTGCGAGCCGGAGTCGGGAAACCTTGATCCGGCTCTGCTCGACCAGGCGCTGAGCGAGCTACGCTCCGCGAACCGTCGGGTGGCCGCGGTGCTGCCGGTGGACATGTTCGGATCCTGCGCCGACTATCGGCGCATCCTGTCCGTCTGCACGGCGGCCGGAGTGCCGGTGGTCGAGGACGCCGCGGAGGCGCTCGGCGCCGTTCGTGACGGACAGCCGGCCGGTTCCTTCGGCCGCGCCGCCGTGCTGTCGTTCAACGGCAACAAGATCATCACCACCTCGGGTGGTGGCATGCTGGTCTCGGACGACGCCGAACTGGTCGCCAGGTGCCGTTACCTCAGCACCCAGGCCCGGCAACCCGTGCCGCACTACGAGCATGTCGAGCTCGGTTACAACTACCGGCTGAGCAACCTGCTGGCCGCCCTCGGGCGTGCGCAGCTACGCCGGCTCGACGGCATGCTGGCCAGACGCCGGGCCCACCGCGAGCGGTACGCGAAGCTCTTCGCCGCCGTACCGGGTGTTCGGCTGCTCGGCGACGGTGACGCCGGATCCAACTGCTGGTTGACCAGCATCGTCGTCGATCCCGAGGTGGCGGGATGGCGTGCCGCCGATCTCGCGCGCCACCTGGACGCGTTGGGCATCGAGACTCGCCCGATCTGGAAACCGATGCACTTGCAGCCGGTGTTCGCCGGTGCTCGTGGCGTCCTGTCCGGCGTCGCCGAGAGCCTCTTCACTGACGGGCTCACTCTGCCCAGCGGCTCCGCGATGAGCGAACGTCAGGCCGCGCGGGTGTCCACGGCGATCGGCGACTTCCTCGACCGCCGATGAGGAGCGCCGGCCGAACCCAAGGTGTGCAGCGATGAGGCTTGAGATCTGGAACGCCCGCGACCCGCAGGACGAGGCGCGTTGGCTGCGGGCGTACGAGGCATGGGCGAACCGGGAGGTGTGCGCCCACCCGCGCTATGTGCGGCTCTTCGCCGACGAGCGGGAGGAACCCCTCGCGGCATACGTTCGCACCCGTAGCGGATTCGTGCTCTACCCGTTTCTGCTGCGTCCGGTCGACGCCCCACACCTACAGGCGGCCGGACCACCGGTGTTCGATCTCGCCAGCCCCTACGGCAGTAGCAGTGGCGGAGCGTTCCAGCAGGGTGTCGACAGTGTCGAGGCGAAGGAGTTCTGGCTCGCCTTCGATGACTTCTGCCGATCCCGCCGGGTGGTCAGCGAGTTCTGCCGGCTACATGTCTTCCCCGAGCAACGGTTGCCCTACCCGGGCAAGATCCAGCCACGGCTGGTCAACGTGGTACGCGATCTCGACACCCCGCCCGAACAGATGTGGCGGGAGTTCGAGCACAAGGTCCGCAAGAACGTGAACAAGGCACGGCGAAACGGGGTCACCGTCGAGGTCGACGTGACCGGCGAACGACTGGCCGACTTCCTTCGGATCTATCACGCGACGATGCAACGGCGGGGAGCCAGCGAGACCTACCACTTCCCGCCGGAGTTCTTCCAGGTGTTGCTGCGGGATCTGCCCGGCGGTGCGGTCCTCTTCCATGCCTTACACAGCGGCCGGGTGGTGTCGACCGAACTCGTCCTCCTCTCCGCGCAAAACATGTACTCCTTTCTCGGCGGCACCGATGAGGAGGCGTTCGACCTACGCCCCAACGACCTTCTGAAGTACGAGATCTTTCAGTGGGGTCGACAGCACGGCCATCAGCGATTCCTGCTTGGCGGCGGGTACGCCCCGAACGATGGCATCTTTCGCTACAAGCGGGCCTTCGCCCCGCACAACCTGCTCACCTACTCGACCGGCACCAGGGTGCTCGACCCTGCGCGCTATGCGGCGCTGACCAGCGCCCACCAGGTGGAGGGACGGCGACGGGACCCGGCATGGCGTCCGGATCCCGCGTTCTTTCCGGAGTACCGGCAGCCCTTCCCGGCAAATACGAAATAGGCCATGAATCGGCTGCTTTCCTGATATGAACAGTACGAAGTCAAGGTCGATCGCCTAAGGCGAGGTCATGTCGAAAACCGCACAACTACGCGTGAAGCGCGTACTGGACATCGCGCTCGCGCTGGTCGTCCTGGTCCTGTCCGCACCGGTCATGGCGGTCGCCGCCCTGTGCGTAAGGCTCCAATTGGGTGCCCCGGTTTTTTTCGTGCAGGAACGCACCGGCCGGGGGCAACGCCCGTTCCGCATCATCAAGCTACGCACCATGTCCGACGAGCGTGACAGCGATGGCAACCTGCTCGCCGACGGGATCCGCTGCCGTGGCGTCGGCCGTCTGCTGCGCCGACTCAGCATCGATGAGCTACCCCAGCTGGTGAACGTCGTTCGTGGTGATCTCAGCCTGGTCGGTCCACGCCCGTTGCTACCCCGCTACGACGACTGGTATCGGCAACGGGAACGACGCCGGTTCGACGTCCGGCCGGGCATCACCGGGCTGGCTCAGATCAGTGGACGCAACAGCCTTCCCTGGGACGACCGCCTGGAACTCGACGTGCGATACGTCGAGAACTGGAGCCTCGGGCTGGACCTACGCATCCTCGCCGCCACCGTCAAGAAGGTCTTCAGCGGCAGCGGCGTGGCGGTCGATCCGGCCGCCGAGATGCTCGACCTGGACCGGGAACGGCAGTTGTCATGCATATCGTCCTGACCGAGCCACAGATCGAGACGATCGACGATCCCGGCGATCCCGCCCTCGGCGCTGCGGCTGAACTGCTGGCCAGCTCGGTCCCGCAAACCTGTGCCGGCCTGGTGGCCTACCACGCCGACGGCTATCGACGGTTCCTGGCCGCAGCCATCACTCCCCCGCCGGCCGCCCGTACGCTGATCCTGCGCGCTGTGCGTGGTCGGGTGGGTATTCGGGCCGTGGCCGACTGGCGTCTCCTGCCCGGAGGGTTGCTTCTCAACGGGGTGGCGGTCCGCGAATCGGAGCGCGGGAGAGGCCTGGGGGCCAGCCTCCTGGATGACGGACGACGACTCGCCGAGCGGCTGGGGCGCCGGACTCTTCTGCTGGACGTCTCGACGGACAATCCCGCAGCCCGCCGGCTGTACGTGCGGCACGGCTTCGTCGACATCTCCCAGTGCCGCTGGCGTGCGGTACCCCTCGCGGATCCTGACGCGTCAGCCGCCGTCCAGGTGGTGAACTGGCCGACCTTCCAGGTGCACCGGGAGGCGTACGGTTTCGGGGATCTCACCGTCCGGCTGGGCGAGCGCCAGTTCGAGGTCCGAACGGTCGGTACGGCGCTGCGTGTCCCGGCCGAGTCCGACGCCGGGCGGTTGGCCGCCGGAATCGCCCGGCTCCTACCAGTCGAGCGGTGTTTCACGGTGGACACCCTGGAGCCCACCGCGGTGGCGCTCTCGCCGCGTTCCGCGCCAGCTCTGGCCGCGTTCACCCGCATGCGCGTCGAGTTGCCGGACCCGTCCAGACGATGACCAAACCCCAGACCGTCGTGGACGGTCCGTCCGGCACCCGAGGTCCGTCCCCGCGCCCGGCCGCCCGACTGTCGTCGCTGGCAACGGCCGGGAATCTGGTCCTGGCGCAACTAGCCGTCGGCTTCGCCAGTCTCGCCATCAACGCGATGGCCGCCCGGTCGATGGGGCCGGCCGGTCGGGGCAATCTGGCCCTGCTGTTACAGGTGGCCTACCTGGCGAACATGCTCGCCATCGCGGGCACGGACCGCTCCTATCCGGCGACCGTTCCGCTCGGCCGCGGCGTACGCAACACCTCCATCGACATGTTGCGCCTCGTCAGTCCCTCCGCCGTCGTCGTCATCGTGATGGCCACGCCGATCGTGTACGCCATCGGTTCCGACACGCCCACCGGTGGTCTGCTGGCCGTCACCGGTTTCCTGGTCAGCGCGATCGTGCTGGTGGTCACGGCGTCGCTGCGGACCGGGGCTGCCGCGGCGGGAGTCGTCCGGCCGTACCTGATCGCCACAGTCGTCGGTCAGCTGACCTTGGTCGCGGCGGCGGTGGTGCTCACCGCCGTCGGGGTCGACTCGCCAAACCTCTGGCTGCTGGTGTACGGGGTGGCCCTCGGCGCGGGACCAGCGGCCGCGTGGGTGTCGATGCGGCGTGACCGGGGCCTTCCGGAGCAGCCGCACAGCCTTGTCCCGGCCCGCCGCCTCGGCTTGCGGCTGCTTCCGGCGGCCGTGGCGGGCATGGTGATGCTCCGTGCCGACCGGCTGCTGCTGCCCTGGCTGGGCAGCTACGAGCAACTCGGCCTGTACATCATCGTCGCCACCGTGGCGGAGTTCGCCATCTGGCCGGTGCAGAGCTGGGTCGACGCACAGTCGCCGCGTTGGCACCAGCGATTCCTCTCCGGCGACCTGCGCCGTACCGGGCCACTACTGGCGGCGGCGGCCTACGGTCTGGTCGCCGGCTGTGCCCTGCTGCTGGTTGGGCGCCCACTCGTTGTGCCGGTGTTCGGCACCGAGTACCAGGATTCCGTGGCGCTGCTCGTGCCGCTCGCCATCGGCGTCGTCTGTTACAGCGTCAGCCGGGTGGCGATCGGCCTTGGCGTGGCCGCAGGCCGGGCCCGGGGCGCGCTCGCCGCCGACATTCCGGCGATGGTGGTGGCTCTCATCGCCTACTTCGTCCTGATCCCCCGGTACGGCGCGTTGGGCGCAGCCACCGGCTCGGCGATCGCGTACGGCGTCGGAGCGCTTCTGGCGCTGCTGCTGGCTGGGTGGCTCCCCCGCAGGGCGTCTGACGACCAGGAAGCGTCTCTCGACTCGACGGACGCTGTTCAGCACGGAAGAAGGTTGACCACGTGACACAACAGGTCGCACAGCTACTTCCAGTGCGGCACCGGTTCGACACCGGTCCGCACGGCGTGCCCGTCCGCGCCGACCACCGGCCGAGACTCAGCCCCGGGCTACTCGAAGGCTCTGCCTGGCTGGCCCTCGCCGTGATCGTCACCGCGACCGCCGCCGTCTCCGCCAGCGGGGACTACCGCAGGGCGAACGCGCTGCTCGGCATCTGCTGCTGCCTACTCGGAATCCGGATCTTCGTCGGCCACGGCGGCCACCGCCTAACCACGGTCAGCATCTTCGGCTTCGCCTTCGCGATCTTCTTCGGGGTCGGCGGGGTGTACCACGCGATATTGACGTTGGACTTCATCCAACCCTGGCTCTGGCAGTCGCTGCTGTTCGGCTTCGTGGCGCAGGTAATCCTCTTCTTCGGGTTCTGGAACCGACGCACCACCCACGAGGACGACTCCGCCGGGCTCCTCGACTTCTCCCCCGGCACCCGTTTCGGCGTCGCCGCTGCCGGTATGGCAGTACTGCTCGCGGCAGTGGCGGCGACGGCCGGTGGAACAACCTCCGAGCAGCTACAGAACCTCATTCTGGGTGCCGCGTTCGCAGCGGTCACCCTGACCGCCGCCGCGCTGGTGCTCGACCCGAACGCGAAGGCATTGTCCTGGCGCACTCTCTACATAGGCGCGCAGTTCGTTGTCTTCGTGCAATACGTGCACGGAGGGACCGGCCGACTCGTCGTGGCCACGCTCGGCCTCACCATCGCCGCGCTCTACGCGATCCGGTTTCGGACCCGGGCGATCAAGATCGGCATCGTGCTGACCACCGCCCCCGTCCTGTACTGGATGGCCCGGGAACGGCTCTCGTACCTGGACAGGCTGGCTGTCGACGGCTCGTACGGCCGCACCGGTCTCGAGTCGGCCGTCCGTCCACCTCACGCCTTCGCCGAACTGCTCTACCACTATCAGACGTACGGTTTCGAAGTAGCCGGTGGCCGCACCTTCTTCAGCATTCCCGCGTTGCTCATCCCAGAGTCGATCTGGGCGGACAAACCCATCGCCCTCGGCTACGAGTTGGCACGTATCACCGCCCCGGAGCGGATGGGCACCGGCTACTCGGACGCGAGTTCGATGCTCGGCGAATGGTTCTTCAACTTCGGGTACCCCGGGTTGGTGGCGATGCTGCTGGTGGTAGGGATCGCGGTGCGGCTCCTCGACCGGCAGATGTCCACGATGCTGCGGATACGGCTCGGGCCGGCTCGCCTGCTGGGAATCGTTGCGGCGGTCATCATCAGCGCGGGAATCCCCGACCTGCTGTGGTCGGGAACCCACACCTACGGCGCCCGGGCACTGCTTCGACTTCCGGTGATCCTGCTGCTGGTGGTGGTGGTTTCAGTGCTGGCAGCCGGAGCTGGCGGCACCCACCGATACCCCGGGTCGGCCCGAACTGTGCCGCTGACAACACCAGGACGACGACATGGCGCCACGCGTAGGGCGCAGCCGCACGCACGAGCTGCCGCCTGGAATGCCAACCCTTGGCGCTCACCGTTCGACAGAGGATCTACACGATGACACGACCGACGCCGATTTCCGCGAGCCTGTGGAACACGCCCAGCGTCCAAAGCGCATCACCACCCGTCGCCCCTCGTCGACCAGGACCTCCGCACGCTGGCGGCCAGGAAGGGCCGGGTAGCAGGTTCCGCGGCGACATCGAAGGACTCCGGGCTGTCGCAGTACTGGCCGTGCTCCTCTGGCACGGAGGGCTCAGCGCCGTTTCTGGCGGCTTCGTCGGAGTCGACGTCTTCTTCGTCATCTCCGGCTTCCTCATCACCCGGCTGATCGTGAAAGAGATCGAGGAGACCGGGCGGCTCTCCCTGACCGGCTTCTACGGTCGCCGGGCGAAGCGGCTGCTACCGGGCGCTGCGGTCGTACTCGTCACCACCCTCGTGCTGAGCTACGTCTTCCTGCCCCGGATCCGGTGGGCGGAGACCGGCTGGGACGTGGTCGCCAGCGGCTTGTACGCGGTGAACTGGCGCCTTGCCGAACGGTCGGTCGACTATCTGGCGTCAGACCAGGCGCCGAGCGTGGTGCAGCACTTCTGGTCATTGGCTGTCGAGGAGCAGTTCTATCTCCTCTGGCCGCCTCTGGTACTGCTCGCCGTACTGCTCTCCCACCGCCTTCGTGGTCCGGGCCGGAGCGTGCGGACTCCCCTGTTCGTCTGCATGGCGCTGATCGCCGTACCGTCGCTGCTCTGGTCCATCCACCTGAGCACCGCCGATCCGGGGCGCGCCTACTTTCACAGCACCACCCGGGCCTGGGAACTGGCGATCGGCGCCGGGTTGGCCATCGGCGCGGGAAGTCTGGTCCGCCTACCCCGCGTAGTGGCCGGCGCGTTGGGTTGGGCCGGTCTGGCCGCCGTCCTGACAGCGCTGTTCGTCATCGATCAGAGCATGCCCTTCCCCGGTTACGCGGCGCTGCTACCGACCCTCGGCACCGCAGCGGTCATCGCGGCCGGGCCAGCGGCGGGACGGTGGGGACCGGCGCTCGCCCTCGGCATCGCACCGATGCGGGCCATCGGAGCCCTCTCCTACTCGCTGTATCTCTGGCACTGGCCGCTTCTGATCATCGCCGAGAGCGCCCTGGGCGAGTTGGAACTCGCCCAGTCCCTGGCGGTCGTCGCCTGCTCCGCCGTTCCGGCCTATCTCACGTACCGATTCGTCGAGAATCCGTTCCGCTTCGCCGACCTGCTCCAGTACTCGCCCGGACATGCGATCAAACTGGGCCTGCTCTGCACCGCCGTCCCGGTGATCGCCGGGCTGCTCTTCCAGTTCACCGTCTGGCCGGCACCGTCGGCACGGCCCACCCCCGGGGTCGTCGCCGCTCAGGGACTGGACAGGTCGGCAGACCCGACGGCACCGAAGATCGGCGCGGCCGTGCTGGCGGCGCGGCCACGTGGCGACGACAAGGGCACCGCGGTGAACCGCCCCGGTGACTTCGTACCCGACCCGTTGACCGCCCGGTCGGACCTACCCGCCCTCTACGCGGACGGCTGCCAGGCCAGCGGTACCGACGTGGAACCGCGTACCTGCACCTACGGCAATACCTCAGCCTCGTTCACCATGGCGCTGGTCGGCGACTCGCACGCCGCGCAATGGGCCCCGGCGTTGCAGGCGATCGCCGCCGCTAAGGGCTGGAAGCTCGTCACCTACACCAAGTCCGCCTGCCCGTTCCTCGACGCCGAGGTGCAGAGCGGGCAGAACGCGTACACCTCATGCACGGCCTGGAACAAGGCGGTGCGGGAACGGCTCACCGGTGACCAGCGGCCGGATCTGGTCATCACCAGCAGTTCGAACTACCTGGTCGTCGAGGACGGTCGGGTACTCGGCAGCGACGAGAGCCTGGAGGCCCTCGGTGCGGGCATGCGAGCGACGTGGCGCGCGCTGGGTACGGCCGGCGTACCGACCGTGGTGCTCCGCGACACTCCCAACCCTCGGATCGACATCGCCGAGTGCGCCTCCAAGTACCCCGATCGGATGAAGAAGTGCGCGGTCAGCCGCGAGGCTGCGCTCGCCGGCATCGGCGACCAGCAGGCCAAGGCGGCGTCGGACCTGGACAAGGTCACCTTGATCGACCTCAATGACGCCATCTGCCCCACCGACCCGTGCTCGGCGGTGATCGGTGGCGTGCTCGTGTACCGCGACACCAACCACCTGACCGCCACGTACGCCGCGACGCTGGCGCCCCGACTGGCCGACGCCCTGGACCGGGCACTCGACAAGTGACCGTAGTCAGCCTCCGGGCAACTGCCTCACAGGAACGGTTTCGATGAAGATTGTCTACCTGCATCAGTACTTCCGGACTCCGCAGATGTCTGGCGGAACCCGCTCCTTCGAGTTCGCCCGGCGGCTGGTGGCCCGCGGACACGAGGTTCACGTCGTCACCAGCGACACCGAGCCAGGCGACGCGCCGCTCGGCTCGTGGCGAGTCTCCACCGAGGTGGGGGCCACTGTGCACTGGGCCGCGGTGCCCTATCGAGGGGCCATGTCGTATCCCGACCGGATCCGGGCGTTCTTCCGCTTCGCCCGGGTAGCGGCCACCAGGGCCGCGTCCCTGCCGCAGGACGTCGTCTTCGCCACCAGCACCCCACTGACGATCGCGATCCCGGGCGCTTACTCCGCTCGGCGGCGTCGGGTTCCGATGGTGCTCGAGGTACGGGACGTGTGGCCGGAGGTCCCGGTGGCGCTCGGCGCCCTGCGCACGCCCGCCTCCCGGTGGGCCGCCCACCGATTGGAACGGTGGGCCTACCACAGGGCGAGGCACATCATCGCGCTGTCGCCGGGGATGGCCGAGAGCATCGAACGGCGCTTCCCCGGCCTTCCCGTCACCGTGATCCCGAACGGCTGCGACCGGTCCCTCTTCGCCGACGCGGACCGGTTCGGCACCCGCCTGCGGGCCGCGACGCCCTGGCTCGGCGACCGACACCTGGTGCTTTACGCTGGCGCGCTCGGTTACCTCAACCGGGTCGAGTATGTAGTGCGGATGGCGGCTGCGGCGTGGGCCGACAAGCCGGACATCCGTTTCGCGATCATCGGGCAGGGCCCCGAACGGGAACATGTCCGCTCGCTGGCGGAACAGCTAGGCGTACTGGGCCGGAACCTCTTCCTACTTGATCCGCTACCGAAGTCCGAGATGGCCTCCTACTTCGGTGCCTGCGACCTGGCCATCTCCACGGTTCGTGACATACCTGAGTTGCACGCCAACTCGGCGAACAAGGTCTTCGACGGGTTGGCCGCCGGACGACCGGTCGCGGTGAACCACGAGGGCTGGATCGCCGACCTGATCCGCGAGAACGACTGCGGGGTGGTCCTACCGGCTGGGGACCCCGCGCTTGCCGCCCGCTTGGTCGCGGGCTTCCTGCACGACTCCGAGCGCACGGCCAGGGCACGACGGGCCGCACAGCGGCTCGCGCAGACCCGCTTCGACCGTGATGTGCTCTTCGATCAGTTCGAGCAGATCCTGCTCGACACCGCACGTCCGGTGCTTCCCGCCACCCGCCGGCCCGAGAGTGCGGCGACACCCGCCAAAGGCCGTTGAGCGTGGGTGAGACAACCACCCCCACCGCCTCGCCCAAGTTCGGCCGGCCGTAGGCATTTCCGCCCAGGGCCGCCTGCCGCTACCGGGACGACGGCTGCGCAGCCGCAGGTGGGCGCTGCCGCGCTGATCCGGCGGAAGGCGCTGACCCTACCTACGCTGTCGAATCAGACAGTCAGCCACAAAAATGTGAAAGCCGGGGCAAACCTCCCCCGGTCCGCTAAGCAGGTAGGGGACGTACGTGGCCCCTGACCTGCCGTGGGTCACGTCGGCTACGGACGGGACAGGGAGATTCCATATGCCGCCGGAAGCACAGCGCGACCAGCCAATGCAAGCAACGACCGCGGGGCGAGCGCGGGCGCATCGCCGTACCGCAACCTTCCTGGTCACCGACGTACTCGCCTGGATCGGCGGGTTCGCCGTCGCCGGGTGGGCCCGGTACGAACTCGACCTCACCACCGGTCAGGTGCTCGCCGCCGCCGGACTCGGCGCCGTCGCCGCCGGGCTGCATGTCGGAATCGGAGTGCTCCGCCGCATCTACTACGGCCGTCATCCGCTGGGCAGTGTGGAGGAGGTACGGGGTCTGGCCGGCACCACGGCCAGCACCGCCGTCATCGCACTGATCGCCCTCCTCGCATTCGCCGACCGGCCGGTCCCGGCCAGCACACCACTGGTCGGCGGAGCGCTGGCGTTGCTGTCGATGCTGAGCTTGCGGCTACTCCACCGCCACCGGCGCGACCGCGCCATGCGCCCGAACGTCCGTTCGGCCGCGCCCGTCCTGCTGTTCGGCCTGGGTGAGGCGGGGCAAGGGCTGATCCGGGCGATGCTCAGCGACCCGAAGGGCCGCTACCTGCCCGTCGGGGCGCTCGATGACGACCCAGACAAGCGGGACCTGCGCATCGCCGGCGTCCGGGTGCTGGGCGGCCGACATGACGTGTCCACCGCGATCCGCCGCACCGGTGCCACCGCCCTGATCTTCTCGGTGGCCAACGCAGAGGCGACACTGATCCGTCAGATCCGCGAGGCGACCCTGAACGCGGGCGCCTCGTTCAAGGTCCTCCCACCCGTTCGGGAGTTGGTGGACCACCGCATCACCGTCCGGGATGTACGCGATGTCCAGATCAGTGACCTACTCGGTCGACGCCAGGTCGTCTGCGACCTCACCCTCGACGACAACGTGCTCACCGGTCGGCGGGTCCTGGTCACCGGCGCGGGCGGCTCGATCGGCTCGGAGTTGTGCCGCCAGATCATGCGGGCCAACCCCGGTGAGCTGATGATGCTGGACCGCGACGAGTCGGCCTTGCACGGCCTTCAGATGTCGCTCACCGGTCGGGCGCTGTTGGACGGCCCCGAGCTGATCCTCGCCGACCTACGCGACGACGAAGGTGTTCGACGGATCATGCGGCAACGCCGTCCTGAGATCGTCTTTCATGCTGCGGCCCTCAAGCACCTGACGCTGCTGGAGCGTTACCCGGGTGAGGCGGTCAAGACCAATGTCTGGGGCACCCTCACCGTGCTGGACGCCTGCCGGGACGTGGCCCGGTTCGTGAACATCTCCACCGACAAGGCCGCCGACCCGATCAGCGTGCTGGGCTACTCGAAGCGGATCACCGAGATGTTGACCGCGCACACGGCGGCGAACTACCCGGGCACCTTCCTCAGCGTCCGGTTCGGCAACGTGTTGAGCAGTCGCGGCTCGGTCGTGACCGCCTTCCAACGACAGATCGAGTCGGGGCAGCCGCTGACCGTCACCCACCCTGACGTGACCCGGTATCTGATGACGGTGCAGGAGGCCGTCCACCTGGTCCTTCAGGCAGCGAACATCGGTCGCGACGGCGAAGCCCTGGTGCTGGACATGGGTGAACCGGTGCGCATCGACGACATCGCCCGTCGGATGATCGAGCAGGCCGCCAGCCCCGTCGAGATCGTCTACACCGGTCTGCGACCGGGTGAGAAGCTGCACGAGGACCTGCTGGGTAGCGGCGAGTCCGACCACCGCCCGTTGCATCCGCTGATCTCGCACGTCAAGGTGCCCGTCCTGGACCCTCTTGAGGTCAGCGGACTGGACCCGTTCGACGACCCCGCCAAGATCATCGACCAACTCGCCCGCCTCTGCGGCATGCACCGCAACACAGCGCTCAACCAGAAGGCGGGTATACCGCTCGCCCGCTGACCACGGGCCACGACGCCAGGACGCGCGCGTCGCCACCGGTGGGCTGCCGTGCGTGTGGCCGAGGTCCAATTCGACCGTGATCGGCTGTTCCGCCGCTTCGAGCACAGGCTGCTTGAAGCGGCGGGCTGCGGGCTCCGCGTCAGCGCCGCGACCACGGAGCACGCCGATGGGCACCGCCGAACGCCGAGTAGCGGCCCGGGCGTCCCCTGACATGAACATGATCGATCTATTGACACCTTTCGCACACCCCGCGAGGCTCGCGCCCAGTAGTCCTTTCATCCCAAGGGGGCGCGATGAGGCGCACACCGCTGGCGATCGCCGGCGTGTTCACTCTGGTCGGTGCGCTGGTGCTGACCGCACCGGCGAGCGCACGGCCGCCGTCGGACCCGGGCGGTCGCGACGGTCTGGAGGTGTACGTCGGCACGGTCGACCCGGCACAGTTGCACCAGTTGCGGGAGGCCGGTGTCGATATCGGGCACGGCGCGAAGCCGGACCGGGCGGGCCGGACTGAGATCGAGACGGTGCTGAGTCGGGGGCAGGCCGACCGGCTGGCGCGCAAGGGCGTCAACCTCAAGGTCAAGAAGGTACGCGGTAAGGACGCCTCGCAGGTGCTGCGGGAGCAGACCGCAGCGGGTTGGCGGGCCTTCCGGTCGTACAGCGAGCCGGGCGGCATCCGCGACGAGATCAACGCGACGGCGGCCCGTTATCCGAAGCTGACCAAGGTGGAGACCATCGGTCGGACCCACCAGGGCAAGCCGATCCTCGCGATCAAGGTCACCAAGAACGCGAAGACCACGAAGGACGGTAAGCGACCGGCGGTGCTCTACGGGGGTTCCCAGCACGCCCGGGAGTGGATCACGCCGGAGATGACCCGTCGGCTGATGCACCACGTGCTGACCCGGTACGGCTCCGACCGGGAGATCACCCGGCTGGTGGACACCACCGAGCTGTGGTTCATTCCGGTGCTCAACCCCGACGGCTACGACCACACCTTCACGCCCGGCAACCGGCTGTGGCGCAAGAACCTGCGCGACAACGACGGCGACGGCCAGATCACCGGCGTCGACGGCGTCGACCTGAACCGCAACTTCAGCTACAAGTGGGGCTACGACAACGAGGGTTCCTCGCCGAACCCGACCAGCGAGACCTACCGGGGCCCGAGCCCCAACTCCGAGCCGGAGACGAAGGCGCTGGACGCGCTGTTCAAGCGGATCAAGTTCACGTTCTTCGTCAACTACCACTCGGCGGCGCAGTTGCTGCTCTACGGGGTCGGTTGGCAGGTGGCCACGCCCACCCCGGACGACGTGATCTACGAGGCGTTGGCCGGTGACGACGCCAACCCGGCGATTCCCGGGTACGACCCGGACATCTCCGCCGAGTTGTACACCACCAACGGTGACACCGACAGCCACGCCACGGTGCGCTACGGCACGTTGGGCTTCACCCCGGAGATGTCGACCTGCCAGACGGCCGCCGCCTCGGATCCGGACGACCAGTGGCGTCCGGAGGACTGCGTCAGCATCTTCACCTTCCCGGACGACGAGAGGTTGATCGCCGCGGAGGTGGCGAAGAACATCCCGTTCGCGCTGGCGGTGGCGAAGTCGGCGCAGCAGCCGGACGATCCGGTGTCGGTGGTCGGGCGCAGCACGCCGGACTTCGTGGTGGACGCCTTCGACGTGTCGTACGGCCGGACCCAGCAGGTCGCGGCGATCACCCGGCGGTCGTTGAAGAACGTGAAGCTGAACTGGACGGTCAACGGGGGCAAGGCGAAGTCCGCCACGGTCCGCGAGTGGCGCGGTGGTGAACGCTACGGCGACACCCACAACGACTACTACGCCGAACTGCGCGGCACGGTCACCGGTACCCGCCCGGGTGACCGGGTGCAGGTGTGGTTCACCGCGAACAAGCCGGGTCGGGGCAAGATCAGCAGCGAGCGGTTCACCTACCGGGTGCATCACGACATCGGCGGGGACGTGCTGGTGCTGGCGGTGGAGGACGTGACGGGTCTGAGCCCGACCCAGGACACCACCACCGCGAGGTACGCCGACGAGATCGCCGCCTCGTTGAAGGCGGCCGGGCGCAGCAGCGACGTCTACGACTTCGACGTGATGGGGCGTACCGCCCCGCACCACCTGGGTGTGCTGTCGCACTACCAGGCGGTGGTCTGGGAGACCGGCGACGACATCATCCTGCGCTCCGAGGGGCAGGTGCCGGGCACTGCGGCGAAGGCCGCGATCGATATCGAGCTGTCCGTCCGGGACTACCTCAACGAGGGCGGCAAGCTGCTGGTCAGCGGCAAGTACGCGCTCTACGCCCAGGCGTCCGACGGTCTGTACGGCTACCAGCCGGACGCGCCGCCGGAGTGTACGGACGCCGCCGACCCGACCTGTCTGCCGTTGCTGAACGACTTCCAGCAGTACTGGCTGGGTGCGTACACCTATGTCAGCGACGGCGGCACCTCGCCGGAGGGGCAGCCGTACCCGGTCCGGGGCGACGCCGGGGCGTTCGCCGGCTTCTCCGGGGCGCTCAACGCCGAGGGCTCGGCGGGCAACCAGGACCACTCGGCGTCGTTCCTGACCACGTCGGGGTTCCTGCCGCCGGAGCAGTTCCCGCAGTTCGCCAGTTCCGCTCCGGTGGGTTGGGAGCGGCCGGGTGGGGCGCCGTTCGATCCTCGTACGGGTGGTTGGTACGCGTTCAGCGGTCAGTCCGACGAGTCCTACAAGCGGCTGTCCCGGACGGTGGACCTGACCGGGGCGAGCAGCGGCGAGTTGCGCTTCTACACCTCGTTCGACATCGAGACGGACTGGGACTTCATGTTCGTCGAGGCTCGTGAGGTCGGCACCGACGACTGGACCACGCTGCCGGACGCCGGGGGTCTGACCACTCAGCAGACCGGGAACAGCTGCACCTCCGGTTGGGTGCAGCAGATCCACCCGTTCCTCGCCCACTACCAGGGTGCGGACTGCTCGCCGACCGGCAGCACCGGGCAGTGGCACGCGGCGACCGGCAGTTCCAACGGGTGGAAGGAGTTCGTGGCCGACCTGTCCGGGTACGCGGGCCGGCAGGTGGAGGTGTCGATCACCTACGCCACCGACTGGGCCACCCAGAACCTCGGCTTGTTCGTCGACGACACGCGGGTCGTGGTGGACGGGGTCACCGTCGCCGAGACGTCGTTCGAGACGGACTTCGGGGGTTGGACGGTGGCCGGTCCGCCGCCCGGGTCCGCTCCGGGGGCCAACGACTGGTCGCGGAGCCAGCAGGCGTTCGAGGAGGGTTCCGTGGTGGTCACCTCGGACACCGTCTACCTGGGCTTCGGGCTGGAGGGGTTGGCTCCGGCGGCGCGCGACGAGCTGGTCGCCCGGTCGCTGACCCATCTGACGGGCCGACCGCGCCGGTAGCGCGGCGCGACGGGCGCGCCGACGGTTTCCCGCCGTCGGCGCGCCTTGCCGCGTACCGGCGGGTAGCTGCGCCGGGTTGTGATGAGCTGGGGGTATGGACCGGATTCGGCTCGGGTTGGTGCTCCATCCCACCCGGGACGTGTCGCCGGTGGTGGACACCATCGCCGCCTGGGCCGCGCGGCACGAGGTGACCCTGACGGTGCGGGCGCAGGACCGGCAGCGGGTACCCGAGTCGGTTCGCCCGGTGCCGCAGGAGCAGCTGGCCGCCGGGTCGGACGTGCTGGTCAGCATCGGCGGGGACGGCACGATGCTGGGCGCGTTGCGGGCGGCCGTCAATGATCCGAAGCCGGTGCTCGGCATCCATCTGGGCAGGTTGGGTTTCCTGGTGGAGGTGGAGCCGCCGGAGCTGCCGGCGGCGCTGGACCGGCTGCTGGCCGGCGCGTACACCGTCGAGTCGCACAGCTGCCTGGCCTGCGACGTGTGCGGCGACGACGTGGTCGCCTTCAACGACATCGCGCTGGTCCGCCGCCCGGGTCAGAGTTTCGTCAACGCGACCCTGGCGGTCGACGGGCAGCGGTACGGCTACTACCGCTGTGACGCGCTGGTGGTGAGCACTCCGTCCGGGTCGACCGCCTACAGTTACGCTGCGGGCGGGCCGTTGGTCTCCCCGGCGACGCAGGCGGTCGTGCTCACGCCGAGCGCGCCGATGTCGGGCATCTCCCGGTCGGTGGTGCTCTCCGGCGAGGAGAAGGTGCACCTGGAGTTGCGTCCCGGGTCCGGGCCGGTCGCCGTGGAGGCGGACGGTCTGGTCATCCGGGACGGGTCGACGGAGGGTACGGTGCACATCCGCTACCGCCCCGACGCGGGTCTGGTGGTCCGCCTCGACCCGCGCCGCTACCAGCAACGCAGCCAGCTCAAGCTGAGCCTGCTCGACCTGCCGTTGCTGCCGGAGCAGCTCCGCGAGTTGCTTCCCGAGAATCTACGCCGACAGTTCGATCGCCGCGAACTGCCACCACCGCGTTAGGGCCGGACGCGCCGCGGTCAGCCCAGCCGCGCGGTCACCGCGGCGACCACCTGTTCGTACTGCGGCACCAGGTAGAAGTGGTCGCCGGGGAACGTGGTGGACGTGAAACCGCCGATGGTCAGTTCCGCCCAGGCGTTCACCGTCGTCTCCGTGCAGGTCGGGTCGTCGGTGCCCAGGTAGCCGACGATCGGGGCGTGCACCTTGGCCGGTTCGCGTGGCAGGTAGCGGTAGAGCATTCGCAGGTCCGCCCGGAGGGCGGGCATGATCAGCTCGCGCAGTTTGGCTGACCGCAGCATGGCCGGGTCCACCTCGCCGAGGGCGCCGATGCGGTTGAGCAGGTATTCGTCGTCGGCCAGGTCCGGGTCGAGTTCGACCTGGGAGATGTGTGGCGCGCTGTGGCCGGAGACGAAGAGCACGCCCGGGGTGAATCCGTAGCGGGACTCCAGCCGCAGCGTCACCTCGTACGCCACCGAGGCGCCCATGCTGTGTCCGAAGAACGCGAGTGGCCGGTCCAGGTAGGGCACGAGCACGTCGCTGATCTGGTCGGCGAGGACGTCCATCCGGTCCACGCACGGTTCCAGCAGCCGGTCCTGCCGCCCGGGGTAGCAGACCGCCAGCAGGTCGGTGGCGTCCGGCAGCAGCCGCGCCCACGGCTGGTACACGTTGGCGTTCCCTCCGGCGTGCGGGAAGCAGACCAACCGCAGGTCGGACTGCTCGGTCCGGCGGAAGGTCCGTAGCCACCGGCCGGGCGACTCGGCCCCGTTCATCTCGACCTCTCTCCTCGGCCGCCACCGGCACCCGGTGCGTGTCCGTCGCGGACGCGTCCGGGTGACCGGTCGGCGGGCCGTTGCGCAGTCAGTTCGACATGGCGACCAGGATCCGGCGGTCCCCGGTGTAGGGACGCCGGCCGTGGGCCACCAGCACGTTGTCGATCAACAGCAGGTCACCGACCCGCCAGTCCACGTCGATCGCGGCCTCCAGGCCACGGTCCCGGACCTGGAGGACGTACTCGTCGGGGATCGGGCTGCCGTCGGCGAAGGTGACCGACTGCGGCAGTTCGTCCGGCGTCATCATCTGGGTCATGACCTTGGCGACCTCGTCGTCCAGGGCCGCCGGGTGCCACTGGTCGCTCTGGTTGAACCACACCTCGACGCCGGTCACCGGGTGTCGGGTGGTGGCCGGGCGCACGTGACTGATCCGCAGGCCGTCGGCGGTCCACTCCCAGGTCGCCCCGGTCTCGGCGAGGAACCCTTCGACCTCCGCGCGGTCCTCCGTCTCGAAGGTCTGCTGCCAACTCTTGCCCAGCCCCATGCCGTCGTGGAGGTTCTGCTGGTATCGCACGCCACCGGCGAAGGCGGCCTGGACCTCCGGGTCCAGGGACTCCAGCCACAGTCGGGCGTCGACGACCGGGGTGGCCCCGCCGGTCTCCGCGGCGATCTGGCAGTAGAAGAGCAGCCGGGACGGCCAGTGTGCGGCGTACGACAGCTCGTTGTGCATGGAGATGGTGTACTGCGCGGGGTATTCGGTCGAGGTGTAGACGTTGCGACCGACCTTGGTGCGGGGCGAGTTGCCGTGCACGTAGGCGAGTCGGTTGGGCAGCAGCAGATCCATCACCTGGTCCAGGGCGCCCGGCTCGACGCCGAACCCACGGAACACCAGCGCCCCCTTGTCGGTGAGCAACTCCGTGAGGTCCAGCTCCCGCAGGTGGTCGACCAGCCCGTCGACGGTGGCAGCGCTTCCGGCGCTGCTGGGTGTGATCTCGTACGGCTGCCAGGTGCCGCGCTCACTCATCGAAACGCCTCCTACGGGGTGCAGTTCGGTCCGCTGCCGCCAGTCTGTGGGCGGGACCCATATTTCCTCGATATCGGCTGCGGGCGGCCCGGCGTCGGTGCGCCGGGGTCGACCGCTACCGCGCGGTCGGCAGCCGCTGCGCGGCGGCCCGCTCGGTGTCGCCCGGCCCGACCCCGGCCCGCTCGGCTTCGATCCGCTCGTCCTCGGCCCGCTCGGCTTCGATCTGCTCGGCCTCGGCCCGCTCCGCCTCGGCGGCGGCACGGGTGCCGAAGGCCAGCACCGCGAACACCGCGATCACCAGCATCGTCGCGCCCACCACCGTCAACGCCACCTCGATGCCGGCCCGGTCGAGCAGCAGGCCGGCGAGCAGCGCCCCGGCGGAGTTGGCGCCCGAGGCGAGCAGTGTGAAGATCGAGCCGGCCCGGCCGCGCATCTCGTCGGGGGCGGTCTTGAGCAGGTAGAGCATGCCGGCCACGTTGCCGATCCCGGCACCATAGTTGATCAACGCGAGGAGCACGCCGACCACGAACAGGCTGGGCGCCACCACCAGCAGCGGCATCAGCACCGCCCAGGCCACGTTGATGCCGATCATCATCCGGCGGATGCCCCAGCGGCGCAGGTAGGCGTTGCTGGTCATCGCGCCCACCATGCCGAAGACGCTGTTGACCACCAGCAGCAGGCCCACCGTGGAGGGCTCCCCGCCGCGCTCCTTGACCAGCACCACCAGACCGAGCCCGAGGATCTGGAAGAGAATGTTGCTGGCCGCGAAGAGACACAGCGCCCGACGCAGGTACACCTGCCCCCAGACGAAGTCGAAGCCCTCCTTGATCTGGGCGAGCAGCCGCGACGGTGTGTCGCTGCGGGCACGCGGCGCGCGGAGGTCCCGCCGCAGGAACAGCAGGGTCACCAGCGAGATCACGTGCGTCGCGGTGGCGAACAGGAACGGCGCGAACCGGGCGACCGAGTAGAGGACGGTGCCGGTCGGCTGGCCGAGAATGCTGGCGGCATGGGCCCGTGACTCGTTGGCCGCTGTCGCGGCGCCCAACTCGTCGCGCGGCACCACGCTGCACACCGCCGCCCGTTCCGCCAGGGCGTAGCAGATGCCGAGGGTGGTCTCGACGAAGGCGACCACCATCAGGTGCGGCAACCACACCGCGTCGAGCAGCACCGCCACCGCCACGCTGCCCAGCGCCACGATCCGGCCGGTGGCGCAGACCAGCATCGTGGTCCGCCGGTTCCACCGGTCCACCAACGCACCGGCCGGCAGCTGGGCGACCAGGTTCGGCAACAGCGCGGCGAACGTGACGAGGCTCGCCGCGGTGGCCGACCCGGTCGACCAGAAGACCAACAGGGTGTAGCCGATGGAGGTGGCCCGGGCGCCGAGCGCGGAGAAGCCGGAGCCGACCCAGAGCAGCAGGAAGTCGCGGTTGCCGGTCAGACCCGTCCGGCGGCGGGCGGGCGCACCCGCCGCCTTGGCCGCGCTCATCACGTCGTACCGCGCGGTGCGGGTCGGCACCAGTCGAGCACCGCCATCGCGCTGTACAGCTTGTTCTCCGCCTGGGTGAAGGCGATGCTCGCCGGACCGTCGAGCACCTCCGCGGTGACCTCCTCACCCCGGTGCGCCGGCAGGTCGTGCAGGAACACCGCGTTCGGGCTGCGCCGCCAGAGTTCCTGTTCGACCCGGAACGGGGCGAAGGTCCGACGCCAGTGCGGGTCCGGCTTGTTGGTGCCCGTGGTCTGCCAGCGGGTGGTGTAGATGGCGTCGAGGTCGCCGGGAAGGTCGGTCATGTGGTGCCGCTCGACGATGCTCGCCCCGCTGATCGCGGCCTGCCGGGTGGCATCGGCCAGGATCTGCTCGGGCAGGCCGTAGCCGGGTGGGGTCCGCAGTTCCAGCTCCACCCCCGGGATGCGGGTGAGCGCGAGGGCCAACGCGGTGGCGGTGTTGTTGGCCTCCCCCACGTAGAGCAGCCGAAGCCCCTCGATCCGGCCGAACTGCCGCAGCAGCGTGGTCAGATCCGTCATCGCCTGGGTGGGATGTTCCTCGGCGCTCATCGCGTTGATCACCGACATCCGGTCCTGGGCCGCCCAGGCACGCATCTCGGCCGGATCACCGGCGGTACGCGCCACCAGCACGTCGAGCATGCCGGACAGCACCCGACCGGTGTCCTCGCTGGTCTCCCCGGTGTTCGTCTGGAGATCATGCGGTCCGTACTGGATCACCGACGCGCCGAGCCGCAACGCCGCGCTGGTGAAGGCGGTCCGGGTCCTGGTCGAGGTCTTCATGAAGTACGCCCCGACCACCTGTCCGGCCAGTGGGCCGCCGCGTTCTCCGGCGGCGAACGCCGCTCCCCGGGCGACGATGGAGTACAGGTCCTCGTCGGTGAGGTCCCGGATCGACAGCAGGTGCCGTACCGGTCGGGTCGGCGGGTTGTCGACGAGTGCGGTGGCGGGGCTGAACACGGCCGTCATCACTGCTCCTCCGTACGCGCGGTGTCCGACAGCAGCCGCGACATCACGCCGTCGCCTGCGTCGCCGTTGGTCAGCAGCACCAGCCCGGATCCGTCGGGGACGCGCCCGGTCACGAGCGCCCGGTAACCGGAGGTGCGGCCCCGGTGGGTGAACTCCACCCGGGTACCGGTCGGTCCGTCGACGTGGTCCACCATCCAGCCGAGCCCGAAGACGCCGCCCGGGCCGGTGGTCAGCTGCGCGGCCGTCGTCTCCCGACTGAACAGGGACGCAGCGCCCCGGTACCCGAGATGGATGCTCCTGACCAGCTGGGCCAGGTCGGTGGCGGTGGTCCAGAGCCCGGCGGCGGCCGGGTCGGCCCGCACCTGCCAGCCTCCCGGCAGCGGTGCGCCCCGTTCGTCGTGTCCGACGGCCACCGGCCGACCGGACGTCTCCGGGAAGTGCTGGTCGAAGCTGCTGCCGGTCATGCCGAGGGGTTCGAATACCACCTCGGCCATCAGGTCGGCGAAGGGCGTCGCGGTGACGTCCTCCATCACCTGCTGCACCACGACGAAGTGGCTGTTGCGTTCCACCGCCACCGCGTCGGGCGCGTCGAGCAGCCCGACCGGGTCGGTGGGTACGCCCCGGCCGTGCAGCAGGTCCGCCAGGGTCGGCACCGCACCGTCGCGGGGGTGTCCGCTGCTGCCGGTGGAGGTCAGCCCCGCGACGTGGCTGAGCAGTTGCCGCAGGCTCACCGCCCGGCCGGCGGGTAGCTGCCAGGACTTGAGGTACGCGTTCACGTCCGTGTCGAGCTGGAGGGCTCCCCGCTCCACCAGGACCAGCACACCCATCGCGGCCACCACCTTGCTGACCGAACCCACCTGGAAGACGGTCTCCGGTGTCACCGGGCTGTCGTCGCCCGCCGCGCGCTGCCCGATCCCCCTGACCTCGGCCAGTTCACCGTCGACCAGCAGGGCCAGCGAAGCGCCCGGCACCCGCTCCTCGGCGAGCAGCGGCTCGATCCGTGGCACCGTCACCGCCGTGGCACCGGCGCGTACCGCCGGGGTGAGCAGGGCGGCGAGGTCGGCGAGTGGGAGGTCCACCATGGCCTGTCGGAGGGTCAGCGGGAGACCGGCCTGCCGTGCGGCGGTGACCACCGGCACCACCAGCAGGGAGTGCCCGCCGAGGGCGAAGAACCGGTCCTGCCGACCGATGCTGTGCACACCCAGCACCTCGGCCCAGATGCCGGCGAGGGTGGTCTCGGTCGGCCCCTGTGGCGGGTCGGTTCGGGTCTCCGCCCGCAGCGGAACGGCCGCGAGCGCCCGCAGGTCGATCTTGCCGTTGGGGTTGAGCGGGATGGCGTCGACCGGCACGAAGGCCGCCGGGATCAGGGCGGCGGGCAGCCGCCGGGCACAGTGCTCGGCCAGGTCGTCGGCGTCGCCCACGTGGTACGCGACGAGTTGGTTGCCGCCGCCGGGTGCCGGTCGGGCGGTCACCGCCGCGTCCCGCACCGCCGGATGGTCGAGGAGCACCGCGCGGATCTCCCCCGGCTCCACCCGGTGTCCACGGATCTTCACCTGGTCGTCGACCCGACCGAGCAGGTCGAGTTCCCCGGTGGGCAACCAGCGTCCCCGGTCGCCGGTGCGGTACAGCCGGGAGCCGGGCGGCCCGTACGGGTCGGGCACGAACCGGTCGGCGGTGAGTTCCGGCTGGCCGGCGTACCCTCGGGCCAGCCCCGGCCCGCCGAGGTGGACCTGGCCGACCGCGCCGACCGGCACCGGTTGCAGCCGCTCGTCCAGCACGTAGGTGCGCATCCGGCCCAACGGCCGCCCGATCGGTGCCACGTCCCGAGTGAGCGCGGCGGTGACCGGGTGGCGGCTGACCGCCACCGTCGCCTCGGTCGGGCCGTACTCGTTGAGCAGCACCGATCCTGGGGCGAGCGCCTGCCAGCGGGCGCAGGTCCGCCGGGTGAGCGGCTCGCCACCGAGCACCAGCAGCGGGCTCAGCGCCGCCGCCTGCTCGGGAGTCAACTGCCCGGCGAGCAGGTCGAGATGGCTCGGGGTCAACTTGACGAAGCTGAACGGACCCGCCTCGGCCAGTCGTGGGCCCAGTTCGTCCAGCCCGGCGTCGGCGGGCAGCAGCCACAGTCGCTGCCCGGCGACCAGCGGTGCCCAGATGCTGGTCACCACCATGTCGAAGGCCACCGAAGAGAACAGTGGCGCGCCGCCCGGCCGGTCGTGCACGAGTTCACGAACCGCCCAGTCCAGGTAGCCGGCGAGGCTGCCGTGGCTGATCTGCACACCGTTGGGTCGTCCGGTCGACCCGGAGGTGAAGATCACGTATGCGAGTTGGTCCGGGTCGATCCGGCCGGGCGGTCGCTCCTGGGGGCGGGCGGCGATGGTGTCGGCTTCGACGTCCAGCAGGACGCGGTCCACGGTGGCGCATCGGTCGGCGTGGTCGGTGCTGGTCACCACGACGGTGACGCCCGCGTCGGCCAGCATGGACGCGACCCGGGCCGCCGGGTACGAGGGGTCGATCGGCAGGTACGCCCCGCCCGCCTTCCAGATGCCGAGCAACGTCGAGACGAGGTCCACGCCCCGGCTGAGCAGCACCCCGACCACCTGGTCCGGGCCGACACCCCGGTCCCGCAGATGCCAGGCGATCCGGTTCGCCGCCGCGTCGAGGGCCGCGTAGCTGTACCCGTCCACCGCCTCGGCGTCGCCCGAGGTGGCGACGCGTCGCTCGACGAGGTCGGGCACCAGGCCGGGCTGCGTCGAGCGGTCCTCGTCGGCCGCCTCGGCCCATCCGACCAGCACGTCGTGTCGTTCGCCCTCGGGCAGGCGCACCACGGTCGGGTCGGCGTCCGGGTCGGCCACCATGGCCTCCAGGACGAGCCGGTACCGGGCAGCCAGCCGGTCGACCTCCGCGCGGTCCAGGTGGTCGCTGTCGCTGCTCAGCTGCAACTGCCCGGGTACCGCGGCGACGGCCAGGGCGAACTCCGAGCTGGCGGCGGCGTATCCGGCGTCGGTCGACACCCGCTGGCCGATCACCTCGTCGAAGTCGAGGTAGCTGAAGTAGACGTCGACCAGGCGGGTGCCGGGCACCGCCGGCCGGATCGCCGGGGCCGGGAAGTGCCGGTGTGACCACATCCGCACCTCCCGGGCGTGCACCCGACGCACCAGATCGGTCCAGCTGGTGGCGTCGCGGTCGTGCGGGAACGGCAACGTGTTCAGCGACATGGCGTAGACGCGGTCGCTGCCGACCATGTCCGGTCGGGTGTGACAGACCAGGCCGCTGTAGAACCGGGGTTCGTCGGTGAGCTGGCTGAGCACGGTCAGGTGCGCCGCGTGCAGCACCGCCTTGAGGGAGACCCGGGCGTCGGCGGCCAGCTTGCGCAGTCCCGGCTCCAGGTCGGCGAACGGCACCCGCACGGTGTGCGCGGTCGGTGTCGGCGACGGGGTCTGCGGTCGCCACGCGGTGGGCAGGGTGAACTTGGCGTGCCCGTCCACCAACTGCTGCCAGAACTGTCGATCCGTCGCCGATGCCAGGGCACGCAGTTCCGCGGCGACGAAGTCGGCGAAGCGTACCCGGGGCAACGGCTCCGGCTCGGCGTCGTTGCCGGCCCGCAGCGACCGGTACCGGTCGAGGATCTCCGCCACCAGTGCGTGCAGGCTCCACCCTTCGACGATCACGTGGCAGATCGTCAACATCAGCCGCCAACTGCGGTCGGTCTCCTGGCATGCGGTGAACCGCAGCAGCGGCGGCCGGTCGGGCTCGAACGGCGACGCGTACTCCACGGCGACCAGTCGACGCAGCTCCGCCTCACGTTCGTCGGCGGTCATCTCGCGCAGGTCACGCAGGACGACCGGCACCCGCACCGCGTCGTGGACCAGCTGCATCGGCACCGAGTAGCCGGTGGGGTCGACCGAGGAGCGCAGCACCTCGTGCCGGTTGACCACCAGGCCCACCGCCTGACGCAACACCGGTAGGTCCACCGGGTCGTCCTCGGTGACCAGGAAGGAGACGACGTTGTGGTAGTGCTGCCAGCCGTTGTCGGCCAGCATCTCCAGCAGCATCCCGAGCTGCACCTGGGACAGCGGGTACGCGTCGGTGAGGCGATCCGGCAGCAGGGCGCGGTCCGCCGCGCTCACCAGTTCGAACGGTCGTACCGGTTCGACGCGGGTCGGTGCGGTGCGTTCGACCAGCGCGGCGCAGAGCTGGGCGACGGTCTGTAGGTCGACGATGTCCGCGACGGAGACGTCGAGGCCGTCCTCCCGCAGCGCGCTGGCCAGCACCAGTGCCTTGATCGAGTGGCCACCCAGCTCGAAGAAGCCGTCCTTGACGCCCACCACCGAGCGACCGAGCACCCGGGCCCAGATCTCGGCGACCCGGGCCTCCAGGTCGGTGCGGGGGGCGACCGGGGTGCGCCCGTCGCCGTGGCTGTCGTCCGTCGGCGCGGGCAGCGCCCGCCGGTCCAGCTTGCCGCTGTTGTTGCGGGGCAGCTGCTCCAACGTCACGAAGGTCGACGGGATCATGTACTCCGGCAGGCTGCGGGACAGCCCGGCACGCAGCTCGCCGACGGTCGGGCCCGACTCGGCCGCGGCCACCAGGTAGCCGACCAGTCGCGCGTCACCCGGGGTGTCCTCGCGGAGGATGACCGCCGCCTCGGCGACCTGCGGCAGCGCGGCCAGCGCCGACTCCACCTCGCCCAGCTCGATCCGGTAGCCGCGCAGCTTCACCTGGTCGTCCAGCCGCCCGAGGAACTCGACGCTGCCGTCGGGCAGTCGGATCCCCTGGTCACCGGTGCGGTACATGCGGGTACCGGCGGGGCCGTAGGGGTCGGGCAGGAACCGCTCGGCGGTCAGCGCCGGTTGGTTCAGGTATCCCCGGGTCACCCCGTGCCCCGCCAGGTGGATCTCGCCGGGCACGCCGAGCGGCGCCGGTTGTCCGTACCGGTCGAGCACGTAGATCCGTAGGCCGGGCAGCGGACGGCCGATCCGGCTACCGACACCGGGGGCCAGGTCGGCCCGGGTGACGCGGTGATAGGTGGAGTAGACCGTGGTCTCGGTGATGCCGTACATGTTGATCAGGGCGACCCGGGCCAGCCCGAGCCGGTCGACCCACGGCGTGAGTTCGGCGAAGTCGAGGCGCTCACCGGCCAGCACCACCGCGCGCAACGCGAGCCGGCGCAGTCGTGGGTCGCCGTCGGCGGCCAGCCTGACCAGACCACGGAACGCCGTCGGGGTCTGGGCGAGGAGGGTCACGTCCTGCTCGACCAGCAGGTCGAGCAGGTCCTCCGGCGACCGGCTCACCGCCCGGGGCACCACCACGAGTCGGCTACCGTGCAGCAGCGCGCCCCACAGCTCCCACACCGAGACGTCGAAGGCGTACGAGTGGAACAGCGCGACCACGTCGGTCTCGTCGGTGGCGAAGTGCTCCTGGGTGCTGGCGAGCAGCCGCAGCACGTTGGCGTGGCTGACGCAGACACCCTTCGGGCGGCCGGTCGACCCGGAGGTGTAGATGACGTAGAGCGCGTCGTCGGCGTCGTTGACCGGCACCGGGTCGGTCTCCGGTCGGCCGTCGAGGTCGGTGCGGTCGAGCAGCACCAGCGTCCCGCCGTATCCGTCCAACGTGTCGGCGTTGTCACTGTTGGTGACCACCACCTGGGCACCCGCGTCGGCCAGCAGGTACGCGGTCCGCTCGGCGGGCTGCGCCGGGTCCAGCGGCAGGTACGCCGCCCCGGCCTTGATCACACCGAGCAGCGCGGGGACGAGGTCCACGCTCCGGTCGAGGCGGACGCCGACCACCGTTCCCCGACCGGCACCGGCCGCCCGTAGGTGGTGGGCCAGCCGGTTCGATTGCGCGTTGACCTGCGCGTACGTCAGTCGGGTCGGGCCGGCGACCACCGCGACCGCTTCGGGCGCGGCGGCCACCCGGGCCTGGAACGCCTCGACGACGGTGCCGGTCGCTTGCTCCTCGATGCCGGAGTCGACCACCGCGAGCAGCCGTTCCCGCTCGCCACCGGGGAGGCAGACCGCCTGCGCGTCGGCGTCCGGGTCGGCGAGCATCGCGGTCAACACCGCCCGGTACATGCCGGCGATCCGCTCCAGGTTGGCCCGGGAGAGCACGTCGCTGCGGCTGGAGAGCTGGTACGCGCTCCGGTGTGCGAAGACCGACAACTCGAACTCGGTGGCACCGTCACCGGCGCTGCCGACGACGACCGGCTCGGTGCCCGTCGCGGTCACGCCCGCCGTGGCCCGGGAGAAGTCCTGGTAGTTGAACATCACCCGCAGCAGGCGCTCCCCGCTGCCGCGCTGGATCTCCGCCAGCGGGTAGCGCCGGTGCGGCCAGAGTTCGACCTCCCGGTCGAAGACGGCGGTGACCAGGTCGCGCCAGGTCCGGGCGGTGCGGTCGTAGCCGAACGGCAGGGTGTTGAGGTACATGCCGTGCACCCGCTCGGCACCGAGCATCTCCGGCCGGGCGTCGCAGACCAGCCCGGCGTGGAAGCTCTCCTCGGTGGTGAGTTGGCTGAGCACCTTCAGGTGCGCGGCGTGCAGCACCGCCTTGACCGAGACGCCCGATTCGGACGCCAGCCGGGCGACGGCCTCGTCCAGGTCGCTGATGTCGACGCTGGTCGAGATGGCCGTCGGCGCGCCGACGTCACCCCATCCGGTGGGCAGGGCGAACGGGGCGTGTTCCTCGATCGTCGTACGCCAGTAGTCCCGGTCCTCGTCGGAGGCGAGCGAGGACAGTTCGGCGGCGATGAAGTCGGCGTAGCGGACCGGCGGCGCCTCGGTCTCGGTCGGCTGCCGTCCGTCGGCCAGCTCGGCGTAGGCGGCGAGCAGCTCGGCGAGCAGTTGGGCGGTGCTCCAACCCTCGGTCACGGCGTGACAGATGGTGAAGGTCAGCCACCAGCTCTCCGGGCCGTCCTGGTGCGCGGCGACCCGCAGCAGCGGTGCCGTGGCCAGGTCGAAGCGGTTGGCCCGCTCGGCGGCGACGAACTCCTCGAAGAGGCGCACCTGCTCGCCCGGTGGGACGTCTCGGCCGTCGACCACCGTCACCTGTGCGGTGGCCTCGGCGTGCACGAGTTGCATCGGCACCGAGTAGCCGGTCAGGTCGAACGAGGTACGCAGGATCTCGTGCCGGGCGATGACCGTGGCGACGGCGGCGCGCAACGCGTCGGCCGAGAACGGCCGCCCGTCGCGGACCTGGTGGGCGATGACGCTGTGGTAGGCCGCGCGGTCGCCGCTGGTGGCCAGCTCGACCAGCATGCCGAGTTGGGTCTGCGACGCCGGGTAGGCGTCGGTGAGTCCGGCGGGCAGCAACACCCGATCCGCCTCACCCACCAACGCGAACGGCACCACCGG